>NZ_LWGL01000081.1 GCF_001722485.1 Cellulosimicrobium cellulans
CGTCGGGCACGGCGGTGACGTGCCCCGGCGGCCAGGCCGGAGAGCGGGACGACGTCGGCCTCGTCGCCGGGTGCACCGCCCGCGGCCCGGTCCGGGCTCGCGCCGTCGTGCGGTCCGGGACCGGCGAGCGCGGTCGCGTGCTCGGGCGTGAGCATGCCGAGGATGCCCGGCATGCCGGCCAGCCCGGCGACCGAGTCCCGGCACGCCGCGCACGTCGCCAGGTGCCGCTCGAACTCCCGGCGGTCCTGCGGCCCGAGCGCCCCGAGCACGTACGCCGCGTCCCACTCGCGGTACGGGTCCGGGGGAGGGGTGGCGGTCATGGCGTGACTCCCTTCTCCTGCAGCGCCAGGCGCAGCGCGCGGAGCGCGTAGTGCATGCGGGACTTGACCGTCCCGGGCGGCACCCCCTGCTCGGACGCCAGCTCGGCGACCGACCGACCGCGGTAGTACGCGCCGACCACGACCGCGCGGTGCTCCGGCGAGAGCCCGACGAGCGCGTCGGCGACGAGCCAGGCGTCGAGGACGGCCTGCGACGCGTCCTCCTCGCCGTGCTCGGGCAGCTGGGGGCTCGCGACCTCGCGCCGGTGGTGCGCGCGCCGCAGGTCGTCGACGACGAGGTTGCGCGCGACCGTGAACAGCCACGCACGCACCGACCCCTCGGGACGCTCCAGCACCTCGGGGTGGCTCCACGCGCGCAGGAGCGTCTCCTGCACGACGTCCTGCGCGCGGGCGTCGTCGGTCATCCGGGCGACGTACCGGTGCAGCGCCGTGCCGTGCGCGGCGTGGACGGCGCGCAGCAGCTCGTCGGCGACCGGACCCGCAGGGCCTGCCGCCGTCCCGGTCCCGTCGTCGGCGACCACCGCGCTCAGGAGGCCTGCGTCAGCGCGAGGCTGAACTCGACGCTGCCCGTGTCCTCGACCTCGACGAACCCGAGGCTGGGCGCCTCGACGCCGAAGTCGGCGAAGGTGATGGGGATCTCGCCGACCACCTGCACGTCGTCGCCGGTCGCGCCGATCTGGGCGTCCACGGTGACGGGCTGCGACACGCCCCGGATCGTCAGGTCGCCCGCGAGCTCGACCGAGCCCGCGGCGTCGGGCACCTCGACGGGCTCGGTGAGCACGAACGTCGCCGTCGGGTGCTCGGCCACCTGGATGGCGGTGTCCCGGAAGTAGGCGTCGCGGTTCGCGACGTCCGTCGCGACGGTCGTCATGTCCACGACGACCTCGGCCTCGGTGAGCGACCCCTCGGCGAGCGTCACGGATCCCGTGACGTCCTCGGTGCGGCCCGTGACCGTCACGTCCTCGCCGTTGAGGATCTCGTCGAGGCGGTACCCCGCGAACGAGCCCGGCCCCACGTCCCACGTCCCGTCGAGCGCTGCGGCGTCGAGCGTGGACCCGGTGGTGGCGTCGAGCGTCGGCGCGGCCTGCGCGCGGTCCTCGGACCAGTCGGCGTACAGGCCCGGGCCGAACACGACCGCGGCCCCTCCCAGCACGACCACCGCGGCACCGGCCCCCAGCAGGACCGTCGTCCTCGTGCGCACGTGCGTCTCCCTCCGTCGTGGTGCGCCGCACCCCTGCGCGCGACGCGTCTCACCCGGTAGACGGGGCGGGGTGCCCTGCGGTTCACCCGGGGGCGCACCTGGCTCAGAGCAGCGGTGCGCAGAGGCAGAACGGGTGCCCCTCGGGGTCGGCGTAGACGCGGAACGGGTCACCGGGGTGGCCCTCCTCCTCCGGCGTGCCGGTCAGCGCCGTGGCCCCGCACGCGAGCGCGTGCTCGTGCGCGGCGTCGAGGTCCGGCACGTAGAGGTCGACGTGCACGCGCGCGCCGCCGGGCCAGGGCGGCACGGTCGCGCCGGAGCGCTGGAACGCGAGCCGCGTGGGGCCGTCGCCGGGGGACTCGAGCGTCAGCCAGTCGTCGCCGTCCGGGCCGGGCGTCTCGTGGCCGGGCGTGTACTGCCAGCCGGTGAGGCGCCGGTAGAAGTCGGCGAGGGCGCGCGGGTCGCGCGCGTCGATCGTCACGTTGCGCAGCGGCATCGGGATCGCGGGGCCCGTGGGCGGGTGCGGCTGGTTCATCGGGCTCAGCCCACCGTCTCGCGCAGCCACGCGACGTCGGCCGGGACGTCCGCGTGCGTCTCGCAGACGACCGACGTGCCCGCGGCCTTGACGACGCCGAGCAGCAGCTCGGGGTCGATGGTGCCGGCCGTGAGGCTCGCGTGGCGGTCCGCTCCCGAGCCCGCGGCGTCGCGGCTGTTGTTGAGGTGCACGAGGTCGAGCCGGCCGGTGATGGCCGTGACCTGCTCGACGGCGGTCGTCAGGTCGATGCCGCCCGCCCACGCGTGGCACGTGTCGAGGCAGAAGCCGACCCTGTCCGCGCCGTCGGCCTGCTGGATCGCGGCCCACAGCCCCTCGATGCGCTCGAGCCGGCGCGCCATCGAGAAGTCGCCGCCCGCGGTGTTCTCGACGTACACGGTGATGTCGGTCTCGAGCGCGTCGATCGCCTTGCGCCAGTTGTCGAACCCCTTCGCCGGGTCGTCCTTCGCCGTGACGTGGCCGCCGTGGACCACGAGGCCCGTGGCGCCCACGGCCGCGGCGCCGTCGGCCATCTGCTGCAGGAGCTTGCGGCTCGGGATGCGGATGCGGTTGTTCGTCGACGCGACGTTGATGACGTACGGCGCGTGCACGACGAGCTGGAGGTCGGCCGCCGCGGCGTCCGCCTTCAGCGCCTCGGCGCCGCCCGGGTACGTGAACTCCGGGCCCTTCCAGGACTGGGGGTCGCCCAGGAAGATCTGCGCGACGTCCGCCCCGAGGGTGCGGGCCTGCGCGATGACGTCCGACTGGTCGAGGTGGGCTCCGATCCGCATGGGTCCCAACCTACGCGGACGTGCCCACGCAGCAACGCGCCGGCCGCGCGGTCACCAGCCGTTGTTCCTCCGCAGCACGTCACGGCGCAGGTCGAGCAGCGCCGCGCGGGCGCGCCGGCGACGGTCGGTCGGGTCGACGGTGAGCTCGTCCCCGGCGTTGGCCTGGCGACGCGGCTCGCCGGCGACGTTGAGCCCGAGGTCGACGGTGGCCGGCCGCGAGGTGCGGGCGCGCTCACGCACGGTGGTCGACGGCGCGGTCGCCGGGGCGGTCGTGGCGCCGGGGGAGGAGAAGAGCGGGCGGTGGTCGGGCACGGGGACCTCCGGGGCGGTCGGGCCGGTGGGCCGTCGGACCGGCGACGCGCGCCGGTCCGACGGTGGCTGGTGCGCCCGGCGGGTGCCGGGCGCGCGACCATCGTCGGACTGCGACGTTTCCCCTTGTCGTCGCTCGCGTTACCTGTGTGTTGCCGTTCCCGCCGGCGCGGTGCGGCGCGTCAGCCCCGGTCGCGGCCTGCGCACGAGGCCACGGTGGCGCCGTCGACGCGCAGCGACGCCTCCCAGCGCCACGCCGGGTCGAGGCCGTCGATCGTCGCCTGCGGGACGTGGACGGTCCCGACGTCGCTCCCCGGCGCCGCGGTGACCAGCTCGTGCGTCGAGCCCCCGTCGGGGTGCGGCGTCACGACGACGGACGACGTCCACTCGCCCAGCGGCTCGCCCTTCCACGTGCTGAGGGCGAGGACGAGCTCGGCGTCGACCGGCACGTCGGCGGTGGCGGACGCCGAGGGCACGACGGCGTAGGTCGCCTCGAGCCCGTCGCGGTCCGGCGCCTCGGGCGGGGACGCCGTGCGCGTCACGCCCCAGCGGGTCTCCGTCCGCTCCGTCGAGTACGACCGGACGTCGACCTGCTCCAGCGTCAGCGGCGCCGTCGACGCCCCGGGCTCCAGCACGGGCGTGCAGACCTCGTGCCACAGGTCGTCCGACGTGACGTACCCGGGCGTCAGCGCGAACGCCGCCGCGGTGACGCACAGGAGCGTCGCGCCGGCGGTGAGGAGCCGCGACGTGAGGCGCGCACGGGCCGGCCGAGCGGCGTCGGCCCCTGTTCGGGGTGCGTCGGCGCGGCGGCCCCGGAGCGCCGCGACCCACGGGTGCGGATCGATGGGACGCACCGAGGAGATCACGACGGTGCCCAGGAGCGAGTCGGCGAACGTCTTGCGCTGCGGGTGCCACAAGGGCCGGAGGAAGCCGATGAGGAGGATGCTGTCGAGCACGTGCGCGAGCCACCGCAGCACGGTGACGACCAGCCCGGCGGGCCGGCCGGTCTCCTCACGGACGACGACGATGCCGACGGTCCGCTTCCCCGGCGTCGAGCCCGTGTACGCCTGGAGCACGGTGAGGGCGACGGCGGTCGCGACGAGCCAGCCGCTGTCGGTCGCCGTCGACGTCGAGCCCGGGCCGAAGCCCGGCAGGATCGCAGGGGAGCCGACCGGGCCGAGGGCGAGGAACGCCACGGAGGAGACGATCGCGGTGTCGAGGAGGTAGGCGAGCACGCGCTGCAGCCAGCCCGCGTACGACCGCTGTGCGGGATCCGGTCCGAGCCCCGGCAGCGTCGGCTCGAGGTCTCCGGCTCCGACGCCGTGCGTCGGTCCCCTGCCGGTGGGGGCGTCGATGGCCACGGCCCGATCCTGGCAGAGGGCGCGGTCAGGGTCACGCGTCGACCCAGGGCGGACGGCGTCGTGCCGCCGGGCGTGGTGCACGGCTGTGCGCCAGGGTCCCGGCATAGGGGGCGCTGACCCGTCGCGCAGCGGCGGGATCGAGGACGGAAGCCGCCGGTCCCGCCGGCGGTCGGACGGGAGACCGAGATGCACCTGAGCTGGTCCGCGAGCGCGGTCGGGGACACCGACGCGCTCGGTCGCCACGGCGACGACCTGGGCGGCCGGACGTCGTCGGCCCCCCGGACCGACACGGCCACGGAGACCGACGCCGCGTCGCCCGCGCCGCCGCCGGGCGTCGTCCTCCCCGCCAGCGCCCCCTGATCCCCGGCGTCGCCGCCGCCCGTGTTCACGAACGGAGGTTGTGCCGTGACCCGCACATCCGTCCACCAGGTCGTCCTGCCCACCCTGTGGGGCTACGCCACCCTGACCCGCCGCAGCCACCCCGCCCTTCCCCAGGGCGGCAGCACGCGACGCGTCGACACCGTCCTGCCGCCGATCCTGTCGCCGCACGAGCTGGCGGACTTCCACCGCCGCCTCCGCACGCGCCCGGGCGCGCTGCGCCGGCCGGTCGCGAAGCCCGGCGAGCGCCGCCTGCGCGAGGCGCTGCGGACGGCGATCGACATCCGGACCACCGGCGTCCTCGAGCACTCCCCGCAGACGGACCTGTTCGGCCTGCGTGACCTCGCCCTCGCCTCCCTCGTGCGCGCCATGCGCACCGCGACGACGCTGACCCTCGCCGAGCACGAGGAGGCCCTCGCGCGCCAGCTCGCGTGGTGCGGCTTCGTCGCCGCGCGCGACGGCGAGGTGGGCAGCGCCCTCGACGCCGCCGCCGCCCTGCGGCAGCTCGCGGTGCAGCGCGCCGACGCGCGCAGCGGCGACCTGTCGGCCTGACGGCCCGTTGCCCGGCCCGAGCGACGTCGACGACGACGCTGCGCGGCTCAGCGTCGCGGAGCCGGCGTCGCGCTGCCGCACGTCTCCGGGCGTCGACGCCTCCCGCGGTCGTGGCGGACGGCACCGACGACCTGCAGGACGAGGACGACGGCTGCCAGGGCGACGAGCACGGGCCGGTGCTCGGGGAGGAGAGCGATCGCCACGCCGAGGCTCCCCGTCACGGTCCACCGGAGCGCGTGGGCCTTCCACGACGTCCCGAGAAGGCCGGGACGCGGGTCCGTCGCACCCGGTGCCTCCCGGTACGCGTCAGCGTCCACCCGCCTCGCCGCAGGGACCGGGGGCGGGCCGTCCGGAGCGCCTCGTCGTGCGTCCACGCCCCGACCCTAGCGACGGGCGCCGGGCGCGCCCGAGCCGGCGCACCGGGACGCCCGACGTGCCTGCACGTGCGCATCTGCCTACGGTCGTGGAGGCCGTCTCAGCAGGGAAGGAGCGAGTATGACGAGCATCGACGAGGGTGGCGACCTGTGGCAGGAATTCCACGACGTCGTGAACATGACCTCCCGCGAGCTGCGCGAGTGGCTCGCGACCGACGCGTCGGGGCCGGGCTCCGACGCCCTCCCGGACCAGGCGGGCAGCGACCTGTCGCGCGGCGTCCTGGACATCCTCGGCAAGCGCCGCACGGACCTCACGCCCGCGGACGCGGAGGTCATGCAGCGCGTCGTCGACCAGATCACGGAGATCCGCGGCGGGGTGGAGGAGCCCACGGCGGGCGACACGGAGTGGCGGCACCGCCTCATGTCGCTCGGCCACGACCCGCTGAAGGACCCGGACGCCTGACAACGGCCCGTCCCGCACGGACGGGGTGCGCGTGACGGGCCCGGACCGGGCGTGGCGGGCCGTCGTGCTCGGGCAGGTCGCGCGCGACCTCGTCCTCGCCGTCGACGCCCTGCCGGAGGGCGGCGCGTCGGCGGTGGTGCGCCAGCGCCGTGAGCTGCTCGGCGGCAAGGGGGCGAACCAGGCGCTCGCGTGCCTGCGGCTCGGCCTCGACGCGGCGGTGATCGGGGTGGTCGGCGACGACGACGCGGGCCGCGACGTGCTGGCGCGGGCCCGCGCGGACGGGCTCGACGTCGACGACGTCGTCCGGCGCGACGGCTCCCCCACGGCGCTGCTCACCGACGTCGTCGAGGCGGACGGCACGCGCCGCCTGCTCGAGGACGTGCCGCCCGGCACGCTGCTCACGGCCGCGGACGTCCGCGCGTCCTCGGCACGGCTCGCGACCGCGGACGCCGTGCTCCTGCAGCTTCAGCAGCCCCGCACCGCGGTCCTCGAGGCGCTGCGGACCGCGGTGGGTGCCGGCGCGCTCGTCGTGGCCGACGGCGCCCCGCCGGACGACGACGTGCGCGACGAGCTCGCCGCGCACGCCCACGTGCTCCGGGCCGACGCCGCGGAGACGGCCGCGCTCGTCGGTCACGAGCCCGCCGGCGTCGAGGAGACGGTCGAGGCGGCTCACGCGCTGCGCTCGCGCGGTCCGGTGCTCGTCGCGCTGGCCGCGGGGCAGGAGGAGAACGTCGTCGTGTGGGACGGCGGGCACGTCGTCATGCCGCTCCTGGAGGGGCCCGTCACGGACCCGACCGGCGCAGGTGACGCGTTCACCGCGGCGCTCGCGGCGGGCCTGCTGCACGGCCGGACGCCCGAGGAGACGGCGTGGTGGGCGTCCGCCGCCGCCGTGCTCGCGGTCGGCACGCTCGGCGGACGGCCGTCGTTCGACCTGACGGCCGTCCGTGAGCGCGCCGAGCGCGCGCGTGCCGCCGCCGGCTGACCGCGGGTCAGGCGCCGAAGGGGAACCGTCCGAGCGGGTCGTACTGGGCGCGCACGGAGCGCAGCCGGTCGAGCGTCTCGGGCGACCACGCGTGCGCGAGCCGCTCCTCCGTCCACGGCGCGGGCAGGAAGTTGACGTTCGTCTCGCTCGCGGCCCACGGCGCCGACCAGGCTGCGAAGTCGGCGAAGCTCGCGACCATGGTCGGGACGAGCGGCGGGTTCATCCCGACGAACGTCAGCATGTACCCGCCCGTGCGCCCCCCGACGGCGGAGCCGCCGGGCACGTCGCGGGCGGTCGCCGCGCCGATGTGACGGATCTCGGCGCCGAGGAACGGCGAGTCGCCGCCCGGGCCGTACGCGGCGAGGTAGCGGTCGACGAACGCGTCGTCGAGGGTGCGCAGCTCGGCGCCGGCGACCCACGAGGGCCCCGGGTCCTCCGGATCGGCGTGGATCGCGGCGATCGCTGCCGCGGGCATCTCGGCGATCGTGTCGACGAGCGCCGGGGCGACGGACCGCAGCGGCGCGGCGAGGCGCTCGCCCTCGGCGGCGTCGCCCGGGTACGCGAAGCGCAGCGTGAGCACGGTGCGACCCCGCAGCGGCTCGGGCACGAACGGCAGGTCCGGCAGGGTGAGCACCACGACGGACGTCGTGACGTCGTCGGGTGCGGTCGCCGTCCAGCGGGCCCACGCGCGCAGCACGTCGGCGATGTGCGGGGTGTCGACGGTCAGAGACCCGCCGTACAGCGTCTGCAGGGGGACGAGCTCGACGTCGGCGCGCGTGACGATGCCGAGGCCGCCCTTGCCGCCGCGCAGCGCCCAGAACAGGTCCGGCTCCGACTCGGCCGTCGCCTCGACGACGGAGCCGTCCGCGAGGACGACGCGGAACCCGCGCACGCGGTCGGACGAGACGCCGTGGCTGCGCGCGAGCGGGCCGAGGCCGCCGCCGAGCAGGTACCCGACGACGCCGACGTGCGCCGACGAGCCCGCGATCGGCGCGAGGCCGTGCGCGGCGGCCGCCTCGACGACCGCCGACCACCGGGTGCCGGCACCGATGCGGGCGATGCGCGTGGCCGGGTCGATCTCGACGCCCGCGAGCGCGGCCGTGTCGACGACGACACCGTCGACGATCGGCGTCGCGCCGCCGTGACCGGTCGCGTACGGGCGGACGGTCAGGTCCTGCGCGGTCGCGAAGCGGACGGCCTCGACGACGTCCTGCTCGCTCGTCGCGAGGACGGCGAGCGGCGGGTCGTTGAGCACGAGCGTGCTGTGCGCGGGGACGGCCGCCCCCGGTGTGAGGCCGCCGTCGACGACCTCGTCCCGGGCGACGACGGTGCCGGCGACGCGTGCGCGGAGCCGCGCGACGTCGTCGGGCAGGGGTGCGGTCGTCGCGGACGACGAGACGGTGCTGGACATGCGCGATCCCTCCGGTGTGTGCCGGCGCCTGTGGTGGCGCTCCCACCGGAGGGACGGTCCAGCACCGTCCCGTGTGACATCGCAGGTCAGCGGGCGAGGGCGTCCAGCACCCGGCGGACCGACGAGCCCAGGCCCCACCGCTCGGTGAGCGCGTCGAGGGCGTCCGGGTCGGCGGGCGTCGTCGGCAGCGCGTCGTCGACGTCGCCCACGGGGGCGTCGCGCGCGACCTGCACCACGGTGGGCGCGACGGCGAGGTAGTCGGCCGCCTCGGTGAGGCGCCGACGCTGCGTCGCGGTGAGGCCGGCGTCGCCGTCGTCGCGCGCGGCGAGGACGCCCGCGAGGTCGCCGTAGCGGTCGAGCAGCGCGACGGCCGTCTTCTCGCCGATGCCCGGGACGCCCGGCAGGCCGTCGCTCGGGTCGCCGCGCAGCACCGCCATGTCCGCGTAGCCGGCGCCGCTGCGCACGCCGTACCGCTCGGTGAGGCGCGCCTGGTCGACGAGCTCGAGGTTCTTCACGCCCTTGGACGGGTAGAGCACGCGCACGCCGGCCGCGTCGTCGACGAGCTGGAAAAGGTCCCGGTCCCCGGTGACGACCTCGACCCGGGCGCGGTCCGCCGGGCCGACGGGCGTGCCGTCGCCCTCTGCGGTCCGCGCGACCTCGCGCGCCGTCAGCGTGCCGATGACGTCGTCGGCCTCGTAGCCCGGCGCGCCGACGCGCGCGATCCCCAGCGCGGCGAGCACCTCGACGATGACCGGCACCTGAGGGGTGAGCTTGTCCGGGACCTCCTCCACGCCCGTGGTCCCGGGCTCCTCGCGCGCGACGCGGTGCGCCTTGTACGACGGGATCGCCTCGACGCGGAACGCCGGCCGCCAGTCGTCGTCCCAGCACGCGACGAGGCGGTCGGGCCGGCGGTCCGTCACGAGCGTGGCGATCATGTCGAGCAGCCCGCGCACCGCGTTGACCGGTGTGCCGTCGGGCGCCTTGATCGAGTCGGGGACGCCGAAGAACGCGCGGAAGTACAGGGACGCGGTGTCGAGCAGGAGGAGGTCGGTACCCGCGGTGCCGTCGGTGCCCGCTGCCGGCGCGTCGGTGCTCTCGGTCATGCGGCCATCCTGCCGCACGCCCCCGACGCCGTACGGCGCGCGACCGTTCCCGAGCCCGCCAGGGTGCGCCACTCCCTGGGTGCGCCCCGGCCTTCTCGACCACGTCGGCCCCCTCGAGGGTGGAGCCATGCCGCACCATGCACCGGAAGGACGCCCGATGAGCACCGACCCCACCCTGGACGCGCTGACCGCCTCCGCCGCCGACCCCGACCGGTTCGTCCTGCTGCGTGGCGCGACCGTCGTGACCATGGACCCCGCCCTGGGCACCGTCGACGCCGGTGACGTGCTGCTCCGCGGAGATCGGGTCGTTCAGGTCGGCCGCCACCTGCCGGACTCCGGGGCGATCGTCGTCGACGTGAGCGGCAGCGTCGTCGCCCCGGGCATGGTCGACACCCACCGGCACGCCTGGCAGGCGCAGATGCGGCGCACCATCCCGGACGTCGACGACCTGGCCGGGTACCTGCAGTCCACGCTCGTGCACGTCGCGCCGGCCTACACCGCCGAGGACGTGTACGTCGGGACGCGCCTGGCCGCGCTGACCGCGCTGGACGGCGGCATCACCACGATGCTCGACTTCTCCCACAACTCGCGCACCGCGGCCCACTCGGACGCTGCGATCACGGCGCTGGTCGACGCAGGCATCCGCGGGGTGCACGCGTCCATGGCCCCGCACTTCGGCGACCGGGACGGCCAGTGGCCCGCGGACCTGGCCCGGCTGCGCTCGACGTACGCCCCCACCGACGACGGGCTGGTCACGCTCCGCCTGGCGGCGCTGGCCACCGGAGACATCGCCGAGCACCTCGCCTACGGCCCCGCGCTGGCCAGGGTCGCGGCAGACCTGGACATCGGCGTGAGCCTGGACGTGATGTTCGGCCGTGCCGCGTCGCGAGCGGTCCTCGACTGGCAGAGTCAGGGCCTGCTCGGCCCGCACCTCGAGTCCATCCACTCCACGGCGCTGTCCGCGGACGCCTGGGCGGCGATGCGCGACCACGGAGTCACCGTCTCCCTGGCTCCCACCTCCGACGCCCAGATCGGGCTGGAGGACGCCGTCCCGCCGGTCGACGAGGCCCTCGCCCACGGGATCCGACCCGGGCTGTCGGTGGACGTGGAGGTCGCGCTGGCGTCCGACATGTTCACCCAGATGCGCGCGCTGCTGACGATCCAGCGCATGCGTGCGGTCAACGCCACCTACGGCACCGGCCAGGAGCCCACCCGGATCACGACCCGCGACGTGCTCGACTTCGCCACCCTGTCCGGGGCACGCACGCTCCGGCTCGACGGCCGCGTCGGCTCGGTCACCCCCGGCAAGCAGGCCGACCTGATCGTGGTCGACGCCGAGGCGGTCAACACCATGCCGCTGCACGACGCCGTCGGGACCCTCGTGCTGGGCGCCGACCGCTCGAACGTCACCTCGGTGTGGGTGGCCGGCCAGGTGCGCAAGTGGGCGGGTCAGCTCGTCGGGGTGGACGTCGACGCCCTGCGCGCCCAGGTGCACGACTCCGTCTCCCGGATCACCGGACGCCTCGCCACCACCGGAGGCGTCCGGTGACCCCGCCCGGCAGCGGCACGTTCGTCGTCACCGGCGCGCACGTCAGGACGTCCCCCCGGACCCTGGAGCCCGGCGACCTGTACGTCGTCGGGCAGCGGCTGGCCGCGGGACCGGCCGGCCCCGGGGCGGAGGCCGTCGACGCCGAGGGCGCGTACGCCGTCCCGCTGCTGGTCGACAGCGCCGTGGCACGGTTGCCGCGGTCCGGGCGCGGCCGGTACGACCTGGTGCCCGGCAACCCGGCCACCTTCGCCGTCGTGCGTCGTCCGGTCACGGAGGCGCAGGTGCGCGCCATGCTGGTGGTCGACCCGCGGGACCTGCTGGCGGTGTGGGTCGACGGGCACCTCGAGGCCTGGGACGGCGAGCCGACCCGGCCTGCGGGGCAGGACGTCGCCGACCCGTCGGTCCGGGACACGTGGGTGGGCACCTGGCACGACCCTCGCCGGGACCTGCTGCAGCACCTGCGGCCCGACGGTCGCTACTCCGAGACCCGGGGCGGGCGCGCCGACGCCTACACCGGCCGCTACTGGGTCCACGCCGACCGCATCACGTACCTGGACGACTCCGGCTTCTGGGCGTTCGGGCAGCTGCTGGACGGCGTGCTGCACCACGCCGGGTTCGTCATGACCCGACGCTGATCCCGCGGCGCGCCGGGCCGGTCCCGCCCGGCGCGCTGCGCCCGGATCCTGCCAGGGAGCACCAGGTCCTGGTTGCCGAGGCGCGCGGCGCCTACGGTCGGGACGTGAGCACCTCCGATCTCGGTCCGTTCCTCAAGGCCCGCCGCGGCCGCGTCCAGCCCGACGACGTCGGGCTGCCCGGGCACGGCGCCCGCCGCGTGCCGGGACTGCGGCGCGAGGAGGTCGCGATGCTCGCCGGCGTCAGCGTGGACTACTACGCGCGCCTGGAGCAGGGCCGCGAACGCAACCCGTCGCCGTCGGCGCTCGACGCGATCGCCAGTGCGCTGTGCCTCGACATCGACCAGCGAGACCACCTCTTCCGCCTGGCCGGTCTGGCCCCCGCCGTCCTGGCACCGGTCGCGACGGCTCCGCCGCAGTCGCTGCTGGAGCTGCTCGAGGCGTGGCCGCACACCCCCGCGCTGATCATCGACCGCCAGCTCGACGTGCTGGCGCACAACGCCCTGGCCGGTGCCCTCTACTCCGGCTTCGACCTCGTCGACAACCTGGCGCGCATGACGTTCCTCGACCCGGTCGCCGCCGACTTCTACACCCGCTGGGACCGGGCGGCGGAGTCCTGCGTGGCGAACCTGCGCCTGGCCCTGGGGCACGTGGACTCCGCCGACGCCGTGCGCCGGCTGGTGGTCGAGCTGTCCGCGGCCAGCGCCGCGTTCCGACACCTGTGGGCGAGGCACGACGTGCGCGGCAAGACGCACGACGCCAAGGCGTTCCACCACCGCGACGTCGGCGAGCTCGTCCTCGGCTACCACGCGTTCGACGTCAAGGGCTCGCCCGGCCACCAGCTGATCGTCTACCAGGCCGAGCCGGGCTCTCCCAGCGCCGACAAGCTGCGGGTGCTGGGCTCCCTGCACGCCCCGGACGCCGCGACGGCGGGACGCGTCGCACCGGCCGCCCGCCGCGAGCGGTCCGGGTGAGGGTGCCGTCCAGGCGTCGCTCCGCACGTCGGGCTCGTCGCCGCCGGGTGCGAGGGGATGGAACCGGCGGCCACCGGGGAACCGGGCCGGCCGGGTCGCACCACCCACGCGGGCGGGGGGCCGACCGATGACTACGGGACGTCGTCGCGGTCGACCTCAGGAGCGGGGACCGGCCCCGCGCGACCCCAGGAGGCGACATGCTCGACAAGGCGTTCAGCGGGTTCTCGGTCGAGGACGTCGACGCGGCCCGGACGTTCTACGGCGACGTGCTCGGCCTGACCGTGCGCGGCGACGACATGCTGTGGCTCGACGTGCCCGGCACGACCGGCGTCCTCGTGTACCCGAAGGGCGAGGCGCACGAGCCGGCGTCGTTCACGGTCCTCAACTTCCCCGTGCCCGACGTGCCGGCCGCCGTCGCCGACCTGCGCGGGCGCGGGGTGGAGTTCGAGCGGTACGCGGGCACGCCCGTCGAGACGGACGAGGACTTCGTGTTCCGCGGCGGCGGGCCGCTCATCGCGTGGTTCACCGACCCGGCGGGCAACGTGCTGTCGGTCATCGAGGACGACGGCACGGCGGGCGGCGCGTGACGGCCCCGGCGGCTCGGCGCACGAGACGCCGGCCGCCTCACCACAGGTAGATCTTCTGCCCCGGCTGGAGCGGCTGTCCGTTCGCCTGCGGGATCAGCCGGTTGAGCGCGGACCCGAGCTCCTCCTCGGGGTAGAACCGCAGCGCGATGCTCGACAGGTCGTCGCCCTCGACGACGAAGTACGTCGTCGGCGCACCGTCCGTGTCGAGGAGCACGACGGTCCCCGACGCACCGCCGCGAGCACCGCTGTCCACGGGCGGGGACTCGGGCAGCCGGTCGCGGACGTCGTCCGAGGCGCCCGGACCTTCCGCGGCGGGCGGGTCGAGGCGCGGTGCGTCGGCGTCGAGCCTGTCCGGCGCCGGGAGCCGCTGCACCTCACGGACGGGGCCGTCCGGCACGGTCAGCCGCACGGTCGCGGTGGCGGTCGCCGTCGGCGGCGGGTCGGGGACGTCGGGAGAACCGCCCGTGCAGGCGGTGCCGGCGAGCAGCACCACGGCCGCACCGGCCACGATCCCGTACGAGCCCCTCATGCCCCTCCGAGTCCCTCCTCGCGTGCGCGGACGATCGCGGCGGCGCGGTCGCGCACGGCCAGCTTCGTCAGCACGTTCGTCACGTGGTTGCGCACCGTCTTCGGGCTGAGCGCGAGCCGCCGCGAGATCGCCGTGTTGTCGAGCCCTGCGGCGACCAGGTCGAGCACCTCGCGCTCGCGGTCGGTGAGCTGCGGGAAGGGTACCCGCGCGGCGGACCGGCCGCCGACGACGTACGCCATGGCGCGCTCGGCGACCGCCGGGGCGAGGATCATCGCGCCGTCCGCGACGGAGCGCACGGCGCGCTCGACTTCCGCCGGGCTCGCGGACTTCACGAGGTAGCCGCGGGCGCCCGCGCGCACCGCGGCGACGACGACGTCCGCGTCCTCGTGCATCGTCACGACGAGCACGCGCACGCCCGGCCGCGCGCGGACGAGGTCGCGCGTCACGTCGACGCCCGAGCCGTCGGTGAGGTCCACGTCCATGAGGACGACGTCGGGCTGCGCAACGGACGCCTCCGCCGCGCCGGCACGGTCGGCGGAGCCGTCGAGCCCGAGCAGCCCGCGCGCCTGCGCCGCGGACGCGGCCTGCCCGACGACGCGCACGCCGTCGAGCGAGCCCAGCAGCGCGACGAGACCGAGCCGGAAGAGGGGGTGGTCGTCCACCACGACGACGTCGACCGTCCGCGCCTCCTCTGCTGCGCTCATGCGACCACCTCGTCCGCAGACGTCGCGGCCCGCGGCGCGAACGCGGCACCGCCCGGTACGATCGGCAGGACTGCGCGCACGCGCGTGCCCGGTCGTGCGGCGCCGGGCCGCACGGCCGTGACCTCGACGCGTCCGCCCAGCTCCTCCGCGCGCTCGTGCACGGACCGGGAGCCGACGCCGGTGCGCGCGTCGGGCGCGACGCCCACCCCGGCGTCCTCGCACGTGACGACGAGCGCGTCGCCGAGCACCTCCACGCTCAGGCGGCACTCCGCCGCGCCCGAGTGCCGGGCGGCGTTGACGACGGACTCGCTCGCGATCGCGTACGCGGCGGCTGCGACGCGCGCGTCGAGACCGGCGCACGGGTCGCACCGCACGTCGACGACGAAGCCCGCCACCGCCTGGCGTCCCGCGAGCTCGCCGAGCGCGGCCTCGAGCCCGAGCTCGTCGAGCGACGGCGGCAGGAGGCTGCGCGAGAGGGCGCGCACGTCCTCGACGCGCTGCTCCGCCTCGGCGCCGAGCGCGTCGAGGATGGCCGCGGCCGCGGCGGGGTCGGTCTCGAGCACGTTCCGCGCGCCCTGCAGGCCCAGGCGCAGCCCCGTGAGCCAGGGGCCCACGCCGTCGTGCAGCTCGCGGCGGATGACACGCCGCTCGGCGAGGCGGGCGCGGGTCGTCGCGTCGCGCGCGGCCTCGAGCTCGCGCGCGCCCTGGGCGAGGGCGAGG
>NZ_LWGL01000082.1 GCF_001722485.1 Cellulosimicrobium cellulans
AGCGCGGCGAGCGTCGCGACGGCGGCGTCGGCGCGCCGCCCCCGCGCACCCCAGGCGAAGAACCGCCGCACGGGGCTCGTCGCGGTCGCGGCCTCCGGGCGGACGCGGGCGTGCTCCGCAAGGAACCGCTCGGTGGCGGTGCGGTGCCGCGTGCCGACCGCCTCCGCCTCGGCGAGCGCGTGGAGCGCCTGGACGAGCCGGGTGGCGACCGGGTCCGTGGGCGTGAGGTCGATGCGGAAGCGCAGGCTCTCCCGCACCGCCCGCGCGACCTGCTCGGTCGCGGCGAGCAGGTGGGCCGCGGTCTGGGGGCCGATGCCGGGGACGCGCTCGAGACCGCGTCGCCCCTCGCGGGCCACCTCGCCCACGGTGGTGATTCCGGCGTCGGTGAGCGCGCCGAGGCGCAGCCGCTCGCGCGTGACGTCCCGCAGCGCCGCGACGTCGACGGTGTCCAGGCGCGCGAGCACCTTGTCCTCGCGGCTGGCGTCGTACGCCTCGCGGACGCGCTCGCGCGTGGCCGCCGGGGCGCCGGCGAACCGGCCGAGCAGCGCCGCGAGGTCGTCGGCGTCGGCGACGACCTGCCGCGCCACGACCAGGTCCGAGCGTCGCGGGCGTCGCTCAGGAGCTGTCGTCACGGCCGACAGCGTGCCAGGTCGGGTGGCGTCCCCGCCACGCGGCGCGTCGGCGTCAGTAGGTCGTCAGGCCGCGGGCGCGGAACTGGTCGCGCACCCGCTCGGTGAGCTCGGGCGACGGCGCGGGCGTGTCGTCGAGCTCGTAGGTGCGCCCGAGCGCGTCCCACTTGTCGCGGCCCATCTGGTGGAACGGGAGCACCTCGACGCGCGTGACCGTGCCGGGGCGGGTCACGTTGAGCGATGCCACGTGCTCCGCGACCTTCTCCACGTTCTCCACGTCCTCCGTGAGCCCCGGGACGAGGACGAAGCGCACCCACACCTCAGGCGCGTGGCCGTCGAGGCCGCGCTCGGCGAGGCGGCGCCCGAAGCGCAGCGTCGGCTCGAGGTCGCGGCTCGTGACTCGGCGGTAGGTGTCCGGGTCGCCCGACTTCACGTCGAGGAGCACGAGGTCGGTGTCGTCGAGCATCGCGTCGGTCGCGTGCGCGCCGAGGAACCCCGACGTGTCGAGCGCGGTGTGCACGCCCATGGCCTTCGCGCCCCGCAGGACGCGCGCCGCGAACGCGGGCTGCATGAGCACCTCGCCGCCCGAGAGCGACAGGCCGCCCTTCGTCGCACGGAACACGGGCAGGTAGCGCTGGACCCGGGCGAGCAGCTCGTCCGCCCGGACGGGCCTGCCGTCCTTCATGGCGAACGTGTCGGGGTTGTGGCAGTACAGGCACCGCAGCGGGCACCCGTTGAGAAACACGGTGAGCCGCGTCCCGGGGCCGTCGACGGCCGTGACGAGCTCCCAGGAGTGGACCGAGCCGAGCTCGCCCGCGCGCATCGCCGCGAGCTTGTCGGCCCGGTCCACGTCCGCGACCGTCAGCCCGTCCAGCCCCGCGCCCGCCCGGCGGGCGTGGCCGGCGCCCGACGCCTTCGCGCCCGACGTCGCGGGCCCGGCGTCGGGCACCTCGAGTCGCGTGGCGTCGTCGGGCAGGGTGCTGCCCTCGGGGACGCGGCAGCCTCGCCCGGTGCGGGCGGCGGGGGCGGGAACGGTGACGGTCATGGGGGGTCTCCTCGTCGTCCGCGGCGGGCTACAGCGCGCCGTGGAAGGTGCGCGAGAGCACGTCGAGCTGCTGCTCGCGCGTGAGCCGGACGAAGTTCACCGCGTACCCGGACACGCGGATCGTCAGCTGCGGGTAGTTCTCCGGGTGGTCCATGGCGTCGAGGAGCGTCTCGCGGTTCAGCACGTTGACGTTCATGTGGTAGCCGTTGGACCCGACGTAGGCGTCGAGGAGGCCGGCGAGGTTCGTCACCTGCTCGGCCTTCGTGCGCCCGAGGCCGCTCGGCACCACCGTGTTGGTGAGCGAGATGCCGTCCTGCGCCTCGTCGTACGGCAGCTTCGCGACGGACAGCGCCGAGGCGAGCATGCCGTGGGTGTCGCGGCCGTTCATCGGGTTGGCGCCCGGGGCGAACGGCTCGCCGGCGCGACGCCCGTCCGGGGTGTTGCCCGTCGCCTTGCCGTACACGACGTTCGACGTGATCGTCAGGACCGACTGCGTCGGGACCGCGTCGCGGTAGGTCGGGTGCCGGCGCACCTTCGCCATGAAGCGCTCGACGAGGTCGACGGCGATCGCGTCGGCCCGGTCGTCGTCGTTGCCGTAGGTGGGGTACTCGCCCTCGGTGACGTAGTCGACGACGAGGCCGCGCTCGTCGCGCACGACCGAGACCTTCGCGTGCTTGATCGCCGACAGCGAGTCCGCGGCGACGGACAGGCCGGCGATGCCGCAGGCCATGGTGCGCAGCACGTCCTTGTCGTGCAGCGCCATCTCGATGCGCTCGTACGCGTACCTGTCGTGCGACCAGTGGATGCAGTTGAGCGCCTCGACGTACGTGGCGGCGAGCCAGTCCATCGTCGCGTCGAACTTCGCCATGACGTCCTCGTAGTCGAGGACGTCGCCCTGCACGGGCGCCGCGACGGGCGAGACCTGCTTGCCGGAGATCTCGTCCCGGCCGCCGTTGATCGCGTACAGCAGGGTCTTGGCGAGGTTGACGCGCGCGCCGAAGAACTGCATCTGCTTGCCGACCCGCATCGGGGACACGCAGCACGCGATCGCGGCGTCGTCGCCCCACGCCGGGCGGATCAGCTCGTCCGACTCGTACTGCACCGCCGACGTGTCGATCGACACCTGGGCGCAGAAGTCCTTGAAGCCCTGCGGCAGCTCCGGGCTCCAGAAGACCGTCATGTTCGGCTCCGGCGCCGGGCCCAGGTTGTACAGGGTCTGCAGGAAGCGGAACGAGTTCTTCGTCACGAGCGGGCGGCCGTCCTCGCCCATGCCGCCGATCGTCTCCGTCACCCAGGTGGGGTCGCCGGAGAAGAGGGCGTCGTACTCGGGCGTGCGCAGGAAGCGCACGATGCGCAGCTTGACGACGAAGTCGTCGACGATCTCCTGCGCCTCGGACTCGGTGATCAGCCCCGCCTCGAGGTCGCGGTCGAGGTAGACGTCGAGGAACGTCGACGTGCGGCCGAGCGACATCGCGGCGCCGTTCTGCTCCTTCACCGCCGCGAGGTAGGCGAAGTAGAGCCACTGCACGGCCTCGCGCGCGGTCGTCGCCGGGCCCGAGATGTCGTACCCGTAGGACGCGGCCATCTCCTTGAGCTCGCCGAGGGCGCGGATCTGCTCGGCGTGCTCCTCGCGCTCGCGCGCCACCGCCTCGGTGAACGGGCGCGTGTCGAGCTCGAGCTTGTCGAGCTTCTTCGCGGCGACGAGGGCGTCGACGCCGTACAGCGCGACGCGCCGGTAGTCGCCGATGATGCGGCCACGGCCGTAGGCGTCGGGCAAACCGGTGATGATGTGCGAGCTGCGCGCCGCACGGACGTCGGGCGGGTAGACGTCGAACACGCCCTGGTTGTGCGTCTTGCGGTGCTCGGTGAAGACCTTGCGCAGCATCTCGTCGACCTCGTAGCCGTAGGTCTCGAGCGCACCCTCGACCATCCGCCAGCCGCCGTTCGGCATGATCGCGCGCTTGAGCGGCGCGTCGGTCTGCAGGCCGACGATCACCTCGTTCTCCCGGTCGATGTAGCCGGGCGCGTGCGCCGTGATGCCCGCGGGGGTGTGCGGGTCGACGTCGTGCACGCCCCTCTCGCGCTCGGCCGGGAACATCGCCGAGAGCCGCGCCCAGATCGCCGTCGTGCGCTCGGTGGGACCGGCGAGGAACGACGCGTCACCCGTGTACGGGCGGTAGTTTCGCTGGATGAAGTCGCGCACGTCCACGCCGTCGCGCCACGGGCCGTCGACGAAGCCGTCCCACGCGGGGACACGCGCGGTGTCGGTGTCGGCAGCGCCTGCGCCTGTGGTGCTGGGTGCCTCGGAAACGCTGGTCATCGGACCTCCCTCGTGCCTGGCGCCCGGGTTCCCGTCGCCATCCTCAGGCTAGGGACGCGGCACGCGCCGCGACATGGTCTCCGGCACCTGGGTGACCTTGGTCCCGAGCCGGACGGGGCAGGCCAGGAACCGCGGGATCGTGCACTTCCTGCGGGCTTCGGACGACCCCGCGACCCCCCTTTGTGACGGCATTCACAAGGCAGTCCCGTCCTCACCGCACGTAGACCGTCCCGACGTGTGAGACTTCCGGGGTGACACGGACCGTAGGTGTGGAAGAAGAGTTCCTCCTCGTCGGCGCGGACGGCCGCCCCGTGGCCAAGGCGCAGGAGGCCCTCGAGGCGACGGGCACGTCCGACAAGGGCGGCGGGACCGGCTCGCTCGAGTCGGAGTTCATGGAGGAGCAGCTCGAGACGGCGACGCACCCGCGCACCGAGCTGCACGACCTCGCCAAGGAGATCCGCGCCGGCCGGGCGCGCGCGCAGGAGGCCGCCGACCGCGTCGGCGCCCGCGTCGCCGCGCTGTCGACGTCGCCCCTGCCGTTCGAGGGCACGACGGTCTCGCGGCTGCGCTACCTCGAGGCGCGGGCGCAGTTCGGCCTCACGGCGCGCGAGCAGCTCACGAGCGGCTGCCACGTGCATGTCGCCGTGGCCGACGACACGGAGGGCGTCGCCGTCCTCGACCGCATCGGCCCGTGGCTCTCGACGCTGCTCGCCATCAGCACGAACTCGCCGTTCTGGCAGGGCGAGGACAGCGGGTACGCGAGCTTCCGCTCCCAGGTGTGGTCGCGGTGGCCCACGTCCGGGCCGGCACGGGCGTTCGGCACGCCCGAGGCCTACCACGACGCCGTCGCGTCGCTCGTCGCGACGGGCACGATCCTCGACCAGGCGATGGTCTACTTCGACGCCCGGCTGTCCGCGCGCTACCCCACCGTCGAGATCCGCATCGCCGACGTGTGCCTGCACCCCGACACCGCCACGCTCGTCGCCGCGCTCGCGCGCGGGCTCGTCGAGACCGCGGCGCGCGAGGCGGCCGAGGGCATGCCTGCACCGGAGCTGCGGCCCGAGATCCTGCGCACCGCGTCGTGGCGGGCCGGCCGCTCCGGCCTCGCCGAGGACCTCGTCTCGCCGCTCACGTGGCGGCCCGCGAAGGCCCACGACGTCGTCGGCCAGCTCGTCGCGCACGTGCGCGACGCCCTCGTCGACGCGGGCGACCTCGACGTCGTCACCGAGCTCCTCGGGCACGTGTGGTCGCGCGGCAACGGCGCCGCCCGCCAGCGGGCGTGGTTCGCCGACTCGGGTGGCGACCTGCGCGCCGTCGTCGAGCACGCCGTCGCCGAGACGCACTCCTGACGCACCGGCCTCGCCGGGTCCGCACCGGACCGGGCGAGGCCGTGGCCGTCAGAGGGCGGCGAGGGCGTCCAGCACGTCGCGCGTCACGTCCGCGGAGGTCAGGCGCCGCTCGGCGGCGACCTGGTCCCGGCTCGCGTGGTCGAGGAACGCCACCGGCAGGCCGATCGCGTGCACCGGCGTGCGCACGCCCGCACCGACCGCGCGCTGGCCGAGCATCGCGCCGACGCCCCCGTCGACGACGCCGTCCTCGACGGTCACGACGAGGTCGTGCTCCCCCGCGAGCTTGACGAGCGCGCTCGGGACGGGCAGCACCCACGTCGGCGACGCGACGGTCACGTCGAGGCCGTGCGCCGTCAGGGACTCGGCCGCGCCGAGCGCGACGGACGCCATGGAGCCGACGCCGACGAGGAGCACGCGCCGGCGCTCCGTGGCGCCGTCGGTGCCGTCGGCGCCCGCGGGCACGGCGAGGAGGTCCACGCCGTCGACCTCGTCGACCGCGGGCAGGGCGTCGCCGAGCGCGCCCTTGGGGTAGCGCACGACCGTCGGGGCGTCGTCGACGTCCACGGCCTCGCGCAGCGCGGCGCGCATGGTCTCCTCGTCGCGCGGCGCGGCGAGCCGCAGCCCGGGCACGATGCGCAGCATCGCCATGTCCCACATGCCGTTGTGGCTCGCGCCGTCGTCGCCGGTGATGCCGGCGCGGTCGAGCACGAACGTCACGCCCGCCCTGTGCAGCGCGACGTCCATGAGCACCTGGTCGAACGCGCGGTTGAGGAACGTCGCGTACACCGCGACGACCGGGTGCAGCCCCGCGAACGCCATGCCGGCGGCCGACGTCGCGGCGTGCTGCTCGGCGATCCCGACGTCGAACGTGCGCTCCGGGAACGCCTGCGCGAACGGCTTCAGGCCCACGGGCTCGAGCATCGCCGCGGTGATCGCGACCACGTCGGGGCGCCGGCGCCCGATCCGGACGATCTCGTCGGCGAACACCGACGTCCAGCCGAACCGCGACGGCGCGACCGGCAGGCCCGTCTCGGGATGGATCTTGCCCACCGCGTGGAACCGGTCGGCGACGTCCTGCTCGGCCGGGGTGTACCCGCGGCCCTTCTCCGTGATCGCGTGCACGATGACGGGTGCGCCGTACGCCTTGGCGCGGCGCAGCGCGTGCTCCATCGCCTCGATGTCGTGGCCGTCGACCGGGCCGATGTACTTGATGCCGAGGTCCTCGAACATGCCCTGCGGCGCGACGACGTCCTTGAGGCCCTTCTTCAGCCCGTGCAGCCACTCGTACGCGAACCGGCCGGGCGCACCCGAGCGGGTGAGCGTGCGCTTGCCCCACTCGAGGAAGCTCTCGTAGCCGCGCGTCGTGCGCAGCGTCGACAGGTGGTGCGCGAGCCCGCCGATCGTCGGCGAGTACGAGCGGCCGTTGTCGTTGACCACGACGACGAGGCGCCGGTCCTGCGACTCGGCGATGTTGTTGAGCGCCTCCCACGCCATGCCGCCCGTGAGCGCGCCGTCGCCGATGAGGGCGACCACGTGGCGGTCGGTGAGGCCGCGCACGACGTTCGCCTTGGCGATGCCGTCGCCCCACGACAGCGCCGTCGACGCGTGCGAGTTCTCCACGACGTCGTGCTCGGACTCGGCGCGCGACGGGTAGCCGGAGAGGCCGCCCTTCTTGCGCAGCGCGGAGAAGTCCTGGCGACCCGTCAGCAGCTTGTGCACGTAGGACTGGTGGCCCGTGTCGAACACGAGCGTGTCCGTCGGCGACGCGAAGACGCGGTGGAGCGCGAGCGTGAGCTCGACGACGCCGAGGTTCGGCCCGAGGTGGCCCCCGGTGCGCGACACGGAGTCGACCAGGAACGCCCGGATCTCGACGGCGAGGTCGCGGGCCTGAGCGGGGGTCAGCCGTTGCACGTCCTCGGGCGAGGTGATCGTGCTCAGCAGGCTCATGCAGTGCTCCGTTCCGTTCCCGTCCGACCAGCCCGTCAACTCTAGGCGGTGCGCGCCGGTGACCCGTGCGCCGCTGCACGTGACGACGAGACCTTCACGCCATTGACGCACACTCCGGCGCGCAGCGCACGGGCCGACCCGTGGGAGGCGACCTGCCCCGCCGTACGATGGAGCCATGCGATTCCTGCCCGGCCAGTCCCCCGCGACGGACCTCACCTACGGCGACGTCTTCCTCGTCCCGTCCCGCTCCGAGGTCACCTCGCGCTTCGACGTCGACCTCTCGTCGGCGGACGGCACGGGCACGACCGTCCCGGTCGTCGTGGCGAACATGACGGCCGTCGCCGGGCGCCGCATGGCGGAGACGGTCGCGCGCCGCGGCGGGATCACGATCCTGCCGCAGGACGTCCCGGCCGACGTGGTGGCCGACGTCGTCGCCGACGTGAAGTCGAAGGACCCCGTCATCGAGACGCCCGTCGTCGTGAGCCCGCACGACACCGTGCACACCGCGCTCACGCTCGTGGGCAAGCGCGCGCACGGCGCGGCGGTCGTCGTCGACGGCGGCCGCCCGGTCGGCGTCGTGACCGAGGCGGACTGCGCCGACGTGGACCGCTTCACGCAGGTGCTCGCGGTCATGACGCCCGACCCGCTCGTGCTCGACGCGGCCGTGCTCGACGGCCCGGGCGGCCTCGAGGCCGCGTTCGACCAGCTGCACGCGGCGCGGCTCAAGGTCGCGCCCGTCACGCGCGACGGGGAGCTCGTGGGCGTCCTCACGCGCAAGGGGGCGCTGCGCTCGTCGGTCTACGCCCCGGCGCTGGACGCCCAGGGCCGCCTGCGCGTCGGTGCGGCCGTCGGCATCAACGGCGACGTCGCGGCCAAGGCCAAGGACCTGCTCGCCGCGGGCGTCGACGTGCTCGTCGTCGACACGGCGCACGGCCACCAGGTGAAGATGCTCCAGGCGCTCGAGGCCGTGCGGTCCGTGGGGCCCGACGTGCCGGTGGTCGCCGGGAACGTCGTGACCGCCGACGGCGTGCGCGACCTCGTCGCGGCGGGCGCGGACATCGTCAAGGTCGGCGTCGGCCCGGGCGCGATGTGCACGACGCGCATGATGACCGCCGTCGGGCGGCCGCAGTTCTCCGCGGTGCTCGAGTGCGCGGCGGCCGCGCGCGAGCTCGGCAAGCACGTGTGGGCCGACGGCGGCGTGCGCCACCCGCGCGACGTCGCCCTCGCCCTCGCCGCGGGCGCCTCCCAGGTGATGATCGGCTCCTGGTTCGCGGGGACCTACGAGTCGCCGGGCGACCTGCACGACGACGGCACCGGACGCCTGTACAAGGAGAGCTTCGGCATGGCCTCGGCGCGCGCCGTCGCGGCGCGCACCGCGGGCGCCGGCTCGGCGTTCGACCGCGCGCGCAAGGCGCTGTACGAGGAGGGCATCAGCTCCGGCCGCATGTTCCTCGACCCGCAGCGCCCGGGCGTCGAGGACCTGCTCGACGAGATCACGTCCGGCCTGCGCTCCTCGTGCACGTACGCCGGCGCCGCGAGCCTCGAGCAGTTCGCCGAGCGCGCGCTCGTCGGGATCCAGTCGGCCGCCGGGTACGAGGAGGGCCGCCCGCTGCACGTCAGCTGGTGACCCGCGGGTAGCCTCCGAGGCATGACGTCCCCCCGGGCCGCGACGGCCCGCGCCCAGCTCGCCGCGCTGGCCGCCGACCCGACGTGGCCGGCCGAGTGGCAGCACGGCCCGTTCCCGTGGGACGCCGCGCGCGCCCGCGCCGCGGCCGTGCTCGTGCTCTTCGGCGTCCTCGACCACGTCCCCGCCGAGCACGCCGGGTCCGCCGCACCCCGCGACCTCGACGTGCTCCTGCTGTCGCGCGCGGCCACGCTGCGCTCGCACGCGGGACAGGTCGCCTTCCCCGGCGGGCGCGTCGACCCGGACGACGACGGTCCCGTCGGCGCCGCCCTGCGCGAGGCGCGCGAGGAGACGGGCCTCGACCCCGCGGGTGTCGAGGTCCTCGGCACGCTCGCGCGCCTGCCTCTTCCCGTGAGCGGGCACCTCGTCACGCCCGTGGTCGCCTGGTGGGCACGCCCGACGCCCGTCGCCGTCGTCGACCACGCCGAGTCGGCGCACGTCTTCCGCGCCCCCGTCGCGGACCTGCTCGACCCGGAGAACCGGCGCACCGCCGTCGTGCGCCGCGGGCCGCGCACGTTCCGCAGCCCGGCGTTCCTCGTGCGCGCCGACGGCAGCGAGCACGTCGTGTGGGGCTTCACCGGCCTGGTGCTCGACGCGGTGCTCGACCGCCTCGGCTGGACCGAGCCCTGGGACGCCTCCCGCACCGTCGACCTCCGGTAGCGTCGGGCGCGTGCCCGCGCTCCCGCCCGCCGAGGTCGACGTCACCGTCGACCTCGCCCGCGGCCTGCTCGCCGCCCAGCACCCCGACCTCGCGGGCCTCCCGCTCGCCGTCGTCGCGCACGGGTGGGACAACGTGGTGCTGCGCCTCGACGAGGACCTCGCCGTGCGCCTGCCTCGCCGCGCCGCGGCGGCTGCGCTCGTCCGCCACGAGCAGGACTGGCTGCCGCGCCTCGCGCCACGGCTCCCGGTACCGGTCCCCGCGCCGGTCCGCGTCGGGCGGCCGAGCGACGGCACGCGCGGGCCTGCCTTCCCGTGGCCGTGGAGCGTCGTGCGGTGGTTCCCCGGCCGCCCCGTGTGGGCGGTGCCGCCCGCGGAGCGCTCGGGCCTCGTCCCCCCGCTGGCCGACGTCGTCGCGGCGCTGCACCGCCCCGCCCCGCCGGAGGCCCCGCCGAACCCCTTCCGCGGGGTGCCCCTGGCGGAGCGCGACGCGGCCGTACGGGAGCGCCTGGACGACGGCACGGTGCCCGACGGCGCCGCCCTCCTCGCGCTCTGGTCGCGCCTCGTCGACACGCCGGCGTGGGAGGGTCCTGCCGTCTGGCTCCACGGCGACCTGCACCCGGCGAACCTCGTCGCGACCGACGACGCCGGGCCGCCCGAGCTCGCCGCCGTGGTGGACTTCGGGGACCTCACGTCCGGCGACCCGGCGACGGACCTCGCGACCGCGTGGCTGACGTTCGACCAGGCGGACCGGGAGGCGTTCCGGCAGCGCGTCACGCGGGCCTGCGGCACGGACGACGCGACGTGGCAGCGTGCGCTCGCCTGGGCCGTCGTCCTGACGACGATGCTGCTGCGCCACTCCGCGGCCGAGGCGCCGCACCTGCGGGCCGCCGGCGAGCACGCGCGCGACCAGGTGCTGTCCGGCACCTGACGCGCCCCGACGGCGCGTCGCGGCCAGCCGGCGCGGGACCGGACGGCGACATGTGTTCGCCGGTGCCGGGCTTCTGTTTGGCACACGGCAGAAGTCGTGCGTATCGTCTGTCCCCACCGGTCGCCGGGCGAGTCCCCGCGGCCGGTGCGGCGGCCGTCGACGTCGACGGCCGCGACACGTGCGAGAGGAACCACCATGACGACGAAGTCAACGACCACCGCCCGCCGTACGCTCCGCGCCGCCGCAGGCTCGGCCGCAGCGCTCGCCCTCCTCCTGGGTGCGGCGTCCGGCGCCGTCGCCGCTCCGGGCGGCAAGGGCGACTCCCGGCCGGACCACGCGGGCCGCAGCGTCCCGGCGAGCAAGGTCTCGATCCAGATGTTCAGCCTCATCCCGTGGGTGAACGAGGTCGGGCTCGACGCCGTCCTCGGCGAGCTCGCCGCGATGGGCTACAAGAACGTCGAGCCGTTCAGCGGCAACTTCTCCGGCTACACCGCCGAGGAGTTCGCGGCCCTGCTCAAGAAGCACGGTCTCAAGGCGTCCGCGTCGCACAACAGCACGAACGAGGCCACGTGGGACCAGACCCTCGCGTACTCGAAGACCATCGGCCAGCACTACGTCGGCTCGGGCGGGTTCGCGAGCCCCGGCATCCGCAGCTACGAGGACGTCCTCGCGACCGCCGAGACGCTGAACCGGCTCGGCGAGGCCGCGAAGAAGCAGGGCCTGCACAAGATCTTCGGCCACAACCACCAGCAGGAGTTCACGACCCAGTACGTCGTGCCCGAGACGGGTGAGCTCAAGTCCGCGTGGGAGATCATCGCGGACAACACCGACCCGCGGTACGTGACCTTCGAGCTCGACGTGCTGTGGGCGTACGACGCCGGCGTGGACGTCGTCGCGCTCCTCGAGGAGTACGGCGACCGCATCGAGCTCCTCCACGTCAAGGACGGCTACCTCAACGGCGACGCGCGCGCGACGTTCGCCGACGTCGGCGAGGGCGAGATCGACTGGGAGGACGTGCTCGACGCCGCGCACGGCAAGGTGCGCTACTACACCGTCGAGTACGACCTCGCGCCCGACGGCCAGGAGTTCGCCGCCGACTCGTTCGAGTACCTCACGAACCTCCGGTACTGAGGGACCCCGGCGCACGCGGTGCGCCGGCGCACGACGGACGCCCCGCCGCTCCTTCGAAGGAGCGACGGGGCGTCCGTCGTCGTGCGTCCGCGCGGGCGTCAGGCCACGAGCGAGCGCAGCACGTACTGCAGGATGCCGCCGTTGCGGTAGTAGTCCGCCTCGCCGGGGGTGTCGATGCGCACCACGGCGTCGAACTCGACGGTCGCGCCGTCGCCCTTCGTCGCCGTGACCTTCACGGTGCGGGGCGTCGTGCCCTCGTTGAGCGCCGTGATGCCCGCGATGTCGAAGGTCTCCGTGCCGTCGAGGCCGAGCGACGCGGCGCTCTCCCCCGCCGGGAACTGCAGCGGCAGGACGCCCATGCCGATGAGGTTCGAGCGGTGGATGCGCTCGAAGCTCTCGGTGATGACCGCCTTGACGCCGAGGAGCGCCGTGCCCTTCGCCGCCCAGTCACGGGACGAGCCGGAGCCGTACTCCTTGCCGCCGAGGATGACGAGCGGCGTGCCCTGCGCGGCGTAGTCCTGCGCGGCGTCGTAGATGGTGTCCTGGGCGTTCTTCACGAAGTTGTACGTGAAGCCGCCCTCGACGCCGTCGAGGAGCTGGTTGCGCAGGCGGATGTTCGCGAACGTGCCGCGGATCATGACCTCGTGGTTCCCGCGGCGCGAGCCGTAGGAGTTGAAGTCGCGACGCGTGACGCCGTGCTCCGCGAGGTACTTGCCGGCCGGCGAGTCCGCCTTGATGGCACCCGCGGGGCTGATGTGGTCGGTGGTCACCGAGTCGCCGAGCTTGGCGAGGACCCGCGCGCCGGCGATGTCCTGGACCGGCTCCGGCTGCGCGCCCATGCCCTCGAAGTACGGGGGCTTGCGCACGTAGGTCGACTCCGGGTCCCAGGCGAACGTGTCGCCCTCCGGGGTGTCGAGCGAGCGCCAGCGGTCGTCGCCCGTGAAGACGTCCGCGTAGTCCTTGGTGAACATGTCGCGGTCGATCGAGGAGTCGATCGTCGCCTGGACGTCCTCGGGCGAGGGCCAGATGTCCTTGAGGAACACCGGCTCGCCGTGCGGGTCCGTGCCGAGCGGCTCGGCGTCGAAGTCGAAGTCCATCGTCCCGGCGAGCGCGTACGCGATGACCAGCGGCGGCGACGCGAGGTAGTTCATCTTCACGTCGGGGTTGATGCGGCCCTCGAAGTTGCGGTTGCCCGAGAGGACCGAGACGACCGACAGGTCGTGCTCGTTGACCGACGCGGAGATCTCCTCCGCGAGCGGACCCGAGTTGCCGATGCACGTGGCGCAGCCGTAGCCCACGAGGTGGAAGCCGAGCTTCTCGAGGTACGGCCACAGGCCGGCCTTCTCGTAGTAGTTCGTCACGACCTGCGAGCCCGGCGCCATCGACGTCTTGACCCACGGCTTCGACGCGAGGCCGCGGTCGACCGCGTTCTTCGCGAGCAGCGCCGCGGCGAGCATGACCGACGGGTTCGACGTGTTCGTGCACGACGTGATCGACGCGATGACGACGTGGCCGTGGTCGAGCTCGGTGGTCGTGCCGTCGGCGAGGGTCACCGGGACGACCTTGTGCGGGCGCTTGGCGGCGTCCGCGTGACCGGGGGCGACGGGCTGGTCGGACGCGTTGTCGTGCCCGCCGGCGGCAATCGGGTCGGAGGCCGGGAAGGTCTCCTCGACCGACTCGTCGAGACCGGTGAACGGCGCCGCCTCGCCCGCGTCGACGTAGTCGAGGATGGCGGAGGCGAAGGACTCCTTGGCCTCGCCCAGCTCGATGCGGTCCTGCGGGCGCTTCGGGCCGGCGATCGAGGGGACGACCGTCGACAGGTCGAGCTCGAGGTACTCGGAGAACGTCGGCTCGACGTAGCCCTCGGCCGACGGGTCGAGCCACAGGCCCTGCTCCTTGGCGTACGCCTCGACGAGCGCGAGCTGCTCGTCGCTGCGGCCCGTGAGGCGCAGGTAGTCGATCGTCACGCCGTCGATCGGGAAGATCGCGGCGGTCGAGCCGAACTCGGGGCTCATGTTCCCGATGGTCGCGCGGTTCGCGAGCGGCACCTGGGCGACGCCCTCGCCGTAGAACTCGACGAACTTGCCGACGACGCCGTGCTGGCGCAGCATCTGCGTGATCGTCAGCACGACGTCCGTCGCCGTGACACCCGCGGGGATAGAGCCCGAGAGCTTGAAGCCGACGACGCGCGGGATGAGCATCGACACGGGCTGGCCGAGCATCGCGGCCTCCGCCTCGATGCCGCCGACGCCCCAGCCGAGCACGCCGAGGCCGTTGACCATCGTCGTGTGCGAGTCCGTGCCGACGCACGTGTCCGGGTAGGCGCGCAGCACCCCGCCCACCTCGCGCGTCATGATCGTGCGCGCCAGGTACTCGATGTTCACCTGGTGCACGATGCCGGTGCCCGGGGGGACGACCTTGAAGTCGTCGAACGCCGTCTGGCCCCAGCGCAGGAACTGGTAGCGCTCGTGGTTGCGCTCGTACTCGATCTCGACGTTGCGCTCGAACGCGTCGGGTCGGCCCGCGACGTCGATCTGCACCGAGTGGTCGATGACCATCTCGGCCGGCGCGAGCGGGTTGATGCGCGACGGGTCGCCGCCGAGGTCGGCGACGGCCTCGCGCATCGTCGCGAGGTCGACGACGCACGGCACGCCGGTGAAGTCCTGCATGATCACGCGCGCGGGCGTGAACTGGATCTCGGTGTCGGGCTCGGCCTGCGGGTCCCACGACGCGAGCGCGCGGACGTGGTCGGCGGTGATGTTCGCGCCGTCCTCCGTGCGCAGGAGGTTCTCGGCGAGGATCTTGAGGCTGTACGGGAGGCGCTCGACACCCTCGACGGCGGACAGCCGGAAGATCTCGTACGCCTTCCCACCGACCTCCAGTGTTCCCTTCGACCCGAACGTGTCGACGCTGCTCACTCGTGGCTCCTTCGTGGCGAGACGGTGGCACGGATGCCATGGTTCAGGGGGCTTCGCCCAGCGTACGCCGGGCCGGTGCGGCGGACCGGCGGGACCGGACCGGGTCGCGGGGCGCACGTCGCTCGTGCTGCGACCAGCACCGCCGCCCAGCATACCCCATATATCTTGACGTCAAGATATCTACCGGTCGCACACGGTCGTGCGCCCGTCCCTCACAGGTCGCAGTCGCACAGCAGGTTGAGCTCCACCACCTGCTCGCCGTCCTCCGGCCGGGCCCACGCCTCCGCCTCGGCGCGCGACGCGAACTGCCGGCCCGCGAGCCGCCCGTTCGCCATGAGCACGCCGACGCCGACGATGTCCCGGACGTCCTTCTCGACGGCCACCGCCGCCCGCTCCTGACCGTCCACCGCTCGCACCTCCGCGTCGTCGTGCCGTGCGCCGTCGCGCCTTGCGCCGTCGTGCCCCCGCGTCTCCATCGTGGCCGCGCCCCGCACGCGCTGCACGCGCTCAGCGCTCGAGGACGGCGACGGCCTCCACGTGGTGCGTATGGGGGAAGAGGTCGAGCCCGCGCACGCCCGTCATCGTGTACCCGTGCGCGCCGAGGTAGCCCACGTCGCGCGCCAGCGCGGCCGGGTCGCACGCGACGTAGACGACCCGCGCCGGGCCCGCGGCCGCGACCGCGTCGACCACCGCGCGCCCGG
>NZ_LWGL01000083.1 GCF_001722485.1 Cellulosimicrobium cellulans
GGGCCGCGTGGTCGGCGGCGAACCCGGGCGCCGAGGCGTGGCTCGGCATCCCGGCGGGCAGCACGAGCCCGCCGCGCGCCCCCTCGCCCGGCGTCGCGAGGAGGCCGAACCCGTGGTGCAGGACGACCTGCAGCACGGCGAGGAACGGCACCTGGACGACGACGCACGACCGCACCCGGGCGACCAGCGTCGCGAGGGCGACGGCGAGCGCGCCGAGCACGACGAGCCCCGCGCCGTCGGGCAGGGCGCCACCCGCGGCGGCGTGCGCGGCCGCGGCGACGGTCAGCGACGTCGTCGAGAGCACCGCGGCGCGGACGACGCGCGCGACGACGGCGTCGGGCGCAATGCCCGAGCGCACCGTGCCGCCCGCCGTGGTCGTCATCGACCCGCCTCTCCGCCCCACGAGGGCGCCGCGTCGCACCCTTCGTCCGGTTCCGGCCGAACGTACCGACGCTTCTGGCGCGCGTCAATCAGAAGTCGCCGGGTCATCGGGACTGCTCCTCGTCCCGACGCGCGAGCTCGGCGAGCCGCGCGTTGTACGCGGCCAGCTCTGCCTCGCCGTCGCGGTCGGCCTGCCGGTCACGACGGCGGGCGGTCCGCTCGTCGTCGCGCGTCCACTGCACGGCGACGATGATCGCCGCGACCACGACGGGCAGCTCCCCCGCGCCCCACGCGACCGAACCGCCGACCGCCTGGTCGTCGAGCAGCGCCTGGGTGTCGGTGTACTGCATCGCCGTCCACCAGGCCTCGGCGAGCACCTGCTGGTCGGCCATGACGGCGACGCCGAAGAACGCGTGGAAGGCCATCGTCACGAGGAGCACGAGCAGGCGGATCGGGTAGGCGGCGCGCGCCGGGCCCGGGTCGACACCGAGGATCACCCAGAAGAACAGGTAGCCGCTGAGCAGGAAGTGGACCTGCATGAGCAGGTGCCCCGGGTGCTCGAACAGGGCGAGCTCGAACCAGCCCGTGTAGTAGAACGCGACCAGGCTGCCCGCGAAGATCGCGCCCGCCACGGCCGGCCGGGTGAGGAACCGCGAGTACCGCGAGTGCACGAGGACGAGGACCCACTCGCGCGGTCCGCGCGAGTGGTCGCGGCGGGCGGGGAGCGCCCGCAGCGCGAGGCTCACGGGCGCGCCGAGCGCCAGGGGCAGCGGCACGAACATCATGAGCGCCATGTGCTGGACCATGTGCGTCGAGAAGTGCACCGCCCCGTAGACGCCCGCCCCGCCGCTCGTCGCCCACGCGAGCGCCACGCAGCCGAGGAGCCACATGACCGTGCGGCCCACGGGCCACCGGTCGCCGCGCCGGCGCAGCCGCACGACGCCCGCGACGTAGAGGCCCGCGAGGCAGGCCGCGACGCCGAGGAACAGCCAGTCGGGGTGGACCGACGTGATCATCCGCGACAGCGAGACGGGCTCGGGGTAGGCGAAGCCGAGCAGCGAGTGGCGCACGTCGTACGTGACCGGCTCCTGCGGCACGGGCGGCGCCGACCGCGACAGCGCGACGGACGCGCCGAACGTCGCGGCCATGACGACGACCTCCCCGACCGCGAGCCGCGCGAACGCGCGGCCGCCGCCCGGACCGTCGAGCCGCGGGATCACGCGGCGCCGCTGCGCCCAGCCCGCGAGCCCCAGCAGCACGAGCGCGACGACCTTTCCCGTGAGGAGCAGACCGTACGGCGTCGTCACGAGGTCGGCGGGCGACTCGAGCCGCAGCGACGCGTTGACGACGCCCGAGAACGCCGCGCCCGCGAAGCACCAGGCCGCCAGCACCGAGTAGCGCGCGACGACCTGCGGCAGCGTCGTGCGCACGCGCGGACGCAGGAGCACGAGGCCGACCAGCCCGCCCACCCACACGGTCACCGCGACGAGGTGCACGAGCAGGCTGTTCACGGCGTTGAGGTGCTCGTCCGACCCGGCGGCGTGCCCGGACAGCGCCACGGGAAGCAGCGCCGCGAGCGCGAGGACCGCCGCGGCGCCGACCCGGCCGACGCGCCGCGCCCCCGCGGAGGCGGCGAGCGTCGCGGCCACGAGCAGCGCGGAGACGGACAGGTACTGCCCCAGCTCGATGCCCGTGGCGTAGTACGCCACCTGGTCCCAGAAGCCGGGGTCGGTCGGAGCCATGCCGACGCTGTTGCCGGTCGTCAGCACGATCACCGCGACGGCGGCGGCGAGCCACACGGCGGCCGCGCGGGCGGCCCAGCGCGTCGCGGTCCACTGCGCGTACGACACGGTGCCCGGCAGCTTGCCCTGGCCGGGCAGGACGCCGGCGGCGAGCACGAGCAGGCCGATGGTGAGCGCCGCGGCGGCGTCGTGGACGACGCGCGCGACGGGCAGCCCGTAGCGCACGACCGCGCCCGGGTCCATGAGCAGGCGCGGCGCGAGCTCGCCCGTGAGGGCGAGGCCGCCGAGGGCGACGACGACGGCCAGCGGCAGGCACCACAGGAGCACGAGCTCGGCGGGGCGCAGCGCAGGCAGGCGGAAGCCCTCGACGTGCACGTCGGGGTGCGCGCCGGGCTCCGGGGTCGAGGGGGCGGCGGCCGTGCGGGACGGGCCCGGGGTGCGCCGCGAGTCGGTGGTCATGGTGGTCTCCTGGCCAGCACGGGACGCCGGACGGCGCGGGCGCCGTCCGGTCCTCGTGCCGCTCCGTCAGTCCTGCGGGGCGCCCGGCGTGCCGTCACCGCGACGGCGCAGCACGAGGACCGTCACGACACCCGCCGCGACGAGCACCGCGGCCACCACGCCGATGGCGACGGGCAGCGCGCTGCCGCCCTCGTCCTCGGCGGGCGCGGCGTCGTCGGTCGTGGCGTCCGCGTCCGGCTCGGCGGCGGCGTCCGGCTGCTCGGCGGGGGCCGACGTCTCGCCCGCGTCGGCGGGCGTCTCCGTCCCGGTCGGTGCCGGCTCGGTCTCGGGCTGCTCGGCGACCGAGAAGCCGAACGTTCCCTCGATGGGGTGCCCGTCCGAGGACACGACGCGCCAGGCGACGGTGTACGAGTCGCCGCCGAGGGCGGCGGTGTCGAGCGGCAGCGTCACCGTCGGGCCGGCGATCGTCGGGGTGCCCTGCGCGACGACGGTCCCGGCGGAGTCGGTGACGACGACCTGCGGCTCCACGTCGAGGGGCTCGGTGTTGTACGTCAGGGTGATCGCGGCGGGCGGCGCGTCCAGCTGGGAGCCGTCGGCCGGGTCGGACGAGATCAGACGGTCGTGCGCGGCGGCGGGCGGCGCGTTGAGCACCGCGAGCGCCGCGGTGAGCCCGAGCGCGCAGAGCGCGGCGAGCAGGGCGGTGAGGAGGCCCGACGCGGGCCGCCGGGCGGCGACGGCGACGGGCCGGGCGGTACGTGCGACAGGTGCGGGTCGTGCAGCAGGCATGGGGAGAGCTCCGTCCGGGGCGCGGCGGTGCCGCGAGGACGCCCCTGGCCGGCGGGTGCCGGCGTGCCTCGTCGGGTGTCGCGCTCGCGCGCGGGTGGGGCAGGGTCAGGCGGGGGTCCCGACGAGGGGCACGGCGGCCGGCGGCCCGCGCGTCGGCGCCGTCCCGAGGTACCGGGACTCGAGCCGGCGCGACACGACGACGAGCACGGGCGTGCGGCGCACCGGGAGCACGACGCGCGCGGGCGTGGCGGGGCGCGGTGTCAGCCACGCGAGGAGGCGCTCGAGCGCGCGCTCGCCGTGCGCCAGCACGACGGCGAGCACGAGGGTGGCGACGGCGTGCGCCGCGACCATCCACGCCCCGGGTGCGGCCGCGGCCGCGCCCACCGGCTCGAGACCCGCCGGCGTGAGCCCCTCCCACGCACCGCTCCCCGCGCCGTCGGGCACGGGGCTCGAGGTGGCGCAGGCCAGCGCCACGCCGTGCGCGGTGTGCGCCGCCGCCGAGGCCCCTGCGGCGCAGGCGGCGCTGCCGTGGCCGAGCGTGTCGAGGGCCACGTGCAGCGCGAGCTGGGCGCCGCCGAGGAGCGCGACGAGACGCGGGACGGTGAACCGGCCGCGCGCGGCGACCATGGTGCCCGCGAGGGTGAACGCACCGAGGGCGACGAGGACCAGCGGGTCCGGCAGGTGCCCGCCCGCGACGGCGTGCGCGCCCGCGGAGAGCGCGAGCACGAGGGTCGCCACGAGCGCTGCGCGCGCGAGGCGCAGCGGTCCGGCGACGTGGGAGAGCACGTCGCCAGCCTAGCCCGCGCCCGTCAGGCGGTGGCGCCGCCGGGCGGCCCGCCCGGGGAGACCTCCGTCTCGTCGGGCTCGCGCGGCGGCGCGACCGCCCCCGGGTAGCCCCCGATGAGGGCTCGCTCGGGCAGGAGACGGTCGAGGCCGACGAGGACGAGCCCCAGGACGAGGAAGCCGGCGCCGTAGAGCACGACGTTGACGAGCAGGCCCGCCCAGCCGAGGGCGTCGAGGTCGATGAAGCCGTACGGGTACCCGATGCCCGGGCTGACGAGCCCGCGGACGGTGGTGAACGCGAAGTAGGCGAGCGGGTAGAGCAGCCACTGCGCCGCGGTCAGGCCGCGCAGGCGGCGGTGCGGGGTCAGCAGCAGGAAGTCCGCGACGACGGCGAGGGGCAGCACCTCGTGCTCGATCTGCCCGTCGGTGAGGCCGAGGAAGACGGCCGGGGCGCCCGGTTCCTCCGGGGCGAGCACGAGCCAGGACACGAGCCCCGTGATGGACGCGAACAGCGTCACCGCGCCCGTGAACCACGCCGGGGGCTGCCGCCGGCGCAGGATCGACGCGACGCCCGCCCAGGCGGACGCGACCGCGATCAGGATGCACGTCTGGTTCGTGAACCAGACCAACCCGTCGACGTCGCCGTCGCGCCAGATCTGCCGCGTCCCGACGAGCGCGAGCACGACGAGGAACAGCCGGAAGATCCCGACGACGACGTGCATGCGAGCTCCCTTGCGCGCGGTCCGTTGCCCGTGGGGGCGGCGACGTCGGCCACCGTCCCGTCTCCCGGGGAGCCTAGCCCCGCCCGGAGGGCCTGACGCACCGCACGACCCTTGCCCGGGGCGACGGGTCATGATGGGTCCATGACGACCTCATCGAGCCCCGCCCGCACCACGCCCCGCACCGCGCGCGGCACCGTCGCCGTCACGAACGGCTACGTCGTGCCCGTCGCGTCTCCCCCGGTCGAGAACGGCACGGTCCTCGTCGAGGACGGCGTCATCACCGCCGTCGGCGCGGACGTCGTCGTCCCGGACGGCGTGCGCACGATCGACGCGGCCGGCCGCTGGGTCCTGCCCGGCTTCGTGGAGGCCCACGCGCACATGGGCGTCATGGAGGAGGCCGAGGGCTGGGCCGGCAACGACACCAACGAGATGACCGACCCGAACGGCTCCGCGCTGCGCGCGCTCGACGGGATCAACGTCGAGGACGAGGGCTTCCGCGACGCGCTGATCGGTGGCGTGACGTCGGCCGTCGTGAAGCCCGGCTCGGGCAACCCCATCGGCGGCCAGACGGTCGCGATCAAGACGTGGGGCGGGCGCACGGTCGACGAGCAGGTGTTCCAGGAGTCGGTGTCGGTGAAGTCGGCGCTCGGCGAGAACCCCAAGCGCGTGTACGGCGACCAGAAGAAGCTGCCGTCGACGCGGCTCGGCGTCGCGAACGTCATCCGGCGCGCGTTCGTCGACGCGCAGAACTACGCCGCCCGGCGCGACGCCGCCGCGGCGAAGGGCGAGCCGTTCGACCGCGACCTCGGCAAGGAGACGCTGGCCCGCGTGCTCACGGGCGAGCTGTACTGGGACCAGCACACGCACCGCGCGGACGACATCGCGACGGCGCTGCGCCTGGCCGACGAGTTCGGGTACCGGCTCGTCATCAACCACGGGACCGACGGCGCCGCGGTCGCCGACGTCCTCGCCGAGCGCGACGTCCCCGTGATCTTCGGCCCGATGTTCACGTCGCGCTCCAAGATCGAGCTGCGCGACCGCGACATCGCCAACCTCGGCGCCCTCGCGCGCGCCGGCGTGCGCGTCGCGATCACGACCGACCACCCCGTCGTGCCGATCAACTTCCTCGTGCACCAGGCGTCGCTCGCGGTGAAGGAGGGCCTCGACCGCGAGACCGCGCTGCGCGCGCTCACGGTGAACCCGGCGGCCATCCTCGGTCTCGACGACCGCGTCGGCTCGCTCGCGCCGGGCCTGCACGGCGACGTCGTCGTGTGGTCGGGCGACCCGCTCGACGTGACCGCGCGCGCCGAGCACGTCCTCATCACCGGCACCGAGGTCTACCGCTGGGACCACGCGGCGAACGACGGGCGCGGCGCGCCCCGCGTCGTCGAGCGTGCGGAGCGCTTCGCCCGCTGACACGCCGCGGGCCGGGCGGCGGCGACCGCCCGGCCCGCTCCCGCTCGACGGGTGTGACGCGCACCACTACCGTTCCCCCTGGGGTCGTCGCACCCGCGGGAGGGACCGTCATGGCCGAGCGCACGTCCCGGGAAGCCTCCACCGACCCGTCGGGCGCCACCCCGGGCCGGGCCGCGCGGCGCGGCGCCCGTGCGCCGGCCGGCACGATCACCGTCACGTCGCTCGTCATGCTCAACGTCGCGGCGGTGGTGAGCCTGCGCGGCCTGCCCGCCGAGGCGGAGTACGGCCTCGCGTCGGCGTTCTACTACCTCCTGGCGGCCGTGTGCTTCCTCGGCCCCGTCGCGATCGTGGCCGCCGAGCTGGCCTCGACGTGGCCCCAGGAAGGCGGCATGTTCCGCTGGGTGGGCGAGGCGTTCGGCAGCCGGTGGGGCTTCCTCGCGATCGCGATGGTGTTCGTCGAGGGCTGCATCTGGTTCCCCACCGTGCTGACGTTCGCGGCGGTGACGCTCGCGTACACCGGCCCCGAGACGCGGTTCGACGCGCGCGTGGCGGACGACCGGTTCTTCGTGCTCCTCGTGGTGCTCGCCGTGTTCTGGGCCGCGACGCTCATCTCGCTGCGCGGCGCGACGGCGTTCGCCCGCACCGCGCGCTGGGGCGGGATCGTCGGCACGCTCGTCCCGGCGGCGCTGCTCGTCGGGCTCGGCGCGGCGTACCTGCTCAGCGGCGAGCCGTCGCAGGTGCCGCTCACGTGGGGCGCGTTCGTGCCGGACCTCACCCACCTCGACAACATCGTGCTCGCGGCGGGGATCTTCCTCTTCTACGCGGGCATCGAGGTCAACGCCGTCCACGTGGGCTCCATCCGGCGGCCCGAGCGGACGTACCCGGTGGCCATCGGCGTCGCAGCGCTCGTCGCCGTGGCGGTGCTGACGCTCGGGACGCTGACGATCGCCGTCGTCGTGCCGCAGCAGGACATCAGCCTCACCGCGAGCCTGCTCACGGCGTTCGACCACCTGCTCGCGTGGGCCGGCGTGCCGTGGGCAGGGCCGGTGCTCGCCGCGATGCTCGCCGTCGGGGTGCTCGCGGGCGTCACCACGTGGGTGGCCGGCCCCGCGACCGGCCTGCACGCCGTCGCGCGCGCCGGGTTCCTCCCCCGCTGGTTCCACCGGACCAACCGGCACGGGATGGCGTCGCACATCATGCTCGTCCAGGCGCTCGTCGTGACGGCCCTGTCGGTGATGTTCGTCGTCATGCCGTCCGTGCAGTCGGCCTACCAGCTGCTCAGCCAGCTCACGGTGATCCTCTACCTCGTCGCGTACCTGCTGATGTTCGCCGCCGTCCTCGCGCTGCGGCGCAGCCAGCCTGACCGCCCGCGCCCGTACCGCGTCCCCGGCGGCCGCGTCGGCGTGTGGGCCGTGGGTGGCCTCGGGTTCGTCGCGTCCTCGCTCGCGCTCGTCACGAGCTACGTGCCGCCCGGGCAGGTCGCGGTCGGCAGCCCGGTCACGTACGTGGTGCTGCTCGTCGTGCTGTCCGTCGCGTTCGTGGCCGTCCCCGTGCTCGTCTACCGGGCGCGTCGCCCCGCGTGGCGCGACGAGACGTCGACGTTCGCGCCCTTCACCTGGCAGGAGGCCGGCGCGCCGGCGGACCGGCCGTCGGGGACGCCCCCGGCCTGACGTCGCCGCTACTCGCAGCCGACGCCGTCGCCGTCGCCGTCGAACTCCGGGCTGTACCCGGGCTGGCCGGCGTGGATCGGCGCGGCACCCGCGGCGCGGACCGCGGCGCAGTTCTCGTAGACGACGTCCGCCGGAGCGGGCGCGGGGGCCGGTGCGGGAGGCGGCGCCGACGTCGGCGCGGGGGCCGCGGGTGACGGCTCCTCGGCGCGGGGCGCGGCGGCGTCGGCGGCACCCGGCAGGGGCTCGTCGGGGCACGAGGACAGGACGCGGGCGATCGCGTCGTGCTCGGCCTGCGTGACCCACAGCCCGTACGCGGCCTTCACCGCGACCTGGCGCGCGACGTACGCGCACCGGAAGGACGTGTTCGGCGGGAGCCATGTCGCGGCGTCGCCGTCGCCCTTGGCCTGGTTCGTTGGCCCGTCGGCCGCGAGGAGGTTGAGCGGGTCGTTGGAGAGCTGCTGCCGCGTCGCGGCGTCGAGCTGCTGCGCGCCCTTCTGCCACGCGTCCGACAGCGCGACGACGTGGTCGATCTGCACCGCGCTGGAGGTGGTGTTGCCGCGCTGGAACGCGATCGTCGTCCCGGTGTACGGGTCCGCGAGCGTCCCGGTGAGCACGACGCAGTCGTGCGTGCCGGGCTCGAACGTCTCGCCGGTGAGGTCCCGGGCCAGGATGTCGTTGCGGGTGTCGCAGCCGTTGCGGTCGACGTCCGCCCACGCGGGGCCGAACTGGTCGCGGTCGTACCCGGTCCTCGGCGCCCGGCCCTTGACCTCGAGCGTCGTGAGCGCGGCGAGCGCGCTCCCCGGTCCCGCCTCCTCCGCGACCTCCGGCTGCGGAGCGGCGGGCTGCGGGCTCCCGGCGGTGTCGTGCTGCGTCCCCGCCGCGCCACCCGGGTCCTGCCCGGCGAGCGGCTCCGTCGCGCACCCGGCCGCGCCGACGGCGACCACGAGCGCCACGATCAGGGCCACCATGCCCCGCCGGCCGTCCGACCTCGTCACCATCACCGCGCCCTTCCCGTCCTGCCGCGCGATGCCGTCCTGCCGGTGCCGCGTGCGCCGTCACCCTAGCCCAGCGCCTGCCTCGTCCCGTCCCGTCCGTGACCGCTGCGCGCCCCGGCGTGGCCACGGGCGAGTGCTGCGTCAGCGGTCGGGAGATGCGTTCCCGGACGCATCGGTCGACCGCTGACGCAGCACTCGGTCCGGCTCAGGCAGCCGCCGCGAGCTTGCGCGACGTCACGACGGCGTCGGCCACGCCGTACTCGACGGCCTGCCGCGCGGTGAGCACGAGATCGCGGTCGGTGTCGGCGCGCAGGCGCTCGACGGTCTGCCCCGTGTGCCGTGCGAGGACCTCCTCGGTCTCGGACCGGATGCGCAGGATCTCCTCGGCCTGGATCGACAGGTCGGAGATCGTGCCCTCGCCGCCCCCGGAGGGCTGGTGCAGCAGCACGCGCGAGTGCTCGAGCACGAACCGCTTGCCCGGCGTCCCCGCGGCGAGCAGCACCGCGGCGGCGGACGCGGCCTGGCCCATGCAGATGGTCGACACGTCGCAGCGGACGAACTGCATCGTGTCGTAGATCGCCATGAGCGCCGTGGCGGAGCCGCCCGGGGAGTTGATGTACAGGCCGATCTCCTGGTCCGGTGCGTCGGACTCGAGGTGCAGGAGCTGCGCCATGACGACGTTCGCCACGCCGTCGTCGATCTCCGTGCCGAGGAACACGATGCGCTCCGACAGCAGGCGGGAGAAGACGTCGAACGCTCGCTCGCCGAGGGGCGTGCGCTCGACGACGGTCGGGATCGTGTAGCTCGCCATCACAGCCCCACCTTCCGGGCGGCGCGGGCGGGCCGGACGTCGTCGACGCTCTCGACGATCCGGTCGACCATGCCGTACTCGAGCGCCTGCTGGGCGGTGAACCAGCGGTCGCGGTCGGAGTCGTCGGCGATCGTCTCGACGCGCTGCCCCGTGCTCTCGGCGAGCAGGCGGTGCATGAGCCCCTTCGTGTACACGAGGTTCTCCGCCTGGATCGCGATGTCGACGGCCGTGCCGCCGATGCCGGCCGACGGCTGGTGCATCATGATCCGCGCGTGCGGCAGGGCGAACCGCTTGCCGGGCGTGCCCGCGCACAGGAGGAACTGCCCCATGCTCGCGGCGAAGCCCATCGCGACGGTCGAGACGTCGTTGGGGATGAGCCGCATCGTGTCGTAGATCGCGAGCCCGGCACTCACCGAGCCGCCGGGAGAGTTGACGTAGAGCGCGACGTCGGCGCGCGGGTCCTCGGCCGAGAGCAGGAGGAGCTGCGCGCACAGGCGGTTCGCGACGGCGTCGTCCACGGCCGTGCCGAGGACGACGATGCGCTGGTGGAGGAGGCGCGTCGTGAGCTGGTCGTCGAACGAGGACGCCGCCGGCGTGGCAGCGTCCGCGCGCGAGGGCCAGTGCTCGCCGACGACGGCGGGACGGTCGGTCAGGTGCGTGGTCATGCCGCCACCGTGCCCCCGTCCGGACCGGGCGGGGAGGGCGTTCTGCCGTCGGCTCATCCGCCGACGGCAGATCGCCCCGTCACGGCCCGGCGGACCGCGAGGCAGCGCGGAGACCTACGTGCGGTCGTCCGTGCCGTCGGCGCGGTACCACCGCAGGTAGTGCATGCGGCACAGCCCGCGGGCGACGGACAGCCGCTCGCACCCGGCCTCCAGGCAGACGTCGCGCGTGCGTGCCCGGGAGGGCTGGGTCGCGGCGAAGTGCTCTCGCGCCCGCTGGGCCGTGTCGGCGTCGATCTGCCACGGCCCGGCGCCCGTGCGGGTGGCGTTGCGGCGCAACCAGTGCCGCACGGCCGAAGGCGACACGCCGACCTCCTCGGCGAGGTCCTTGGGCGTCATCGTGCGCAGCACGGAGGGAGCGTAGTGACGGATCGGTGAGCTCGCTCCCGGTGGCGACCTCACGTCGCCGGCGGCGCAGATGTCCGTGGCAGCCGCCGTGCGACGTGCTCGGGCGGAGGCTCCCGCTCCCGTGCGTCCGGAACGGGCGTCGAACGCCGCCTGGGCGGCCTCGATCTCCTCCCGGTGCGTGATCGCGCACGACGTGACCGTCCCCGGCACACGGATCGAGGTCCTTCGTGCAGACGTCAGCACCCTCCGCGTCCCCCGAGAGAGCTACCCGAACTGATCACCCGGGGGCGATTCGTCCGTGCCGTGGTCTTCCTAGCGTTGCAGCCGGTCGCCGAACCGGGCGGCCACGCGACGACGGAGGCCCTGATGAGCACGACGACCACGACACCCCGACCGGACACCCTGGACCCTGACCGCGGCAGCCGGGCCGCCCGCTTCGTCCGGCACCCGCTGACGTGGATGCTGGTCGGCGCGGTCGGCGTCGGGGCGGTCGCGGGCATGACCGCGCAGCGCGAACCGCTCGTCGTCTTCCCCGTGCTGGGCGCGGTGCTCGCGGTCGTCGTCTACCAGGTGGTCATGCGGTTCCTCGCCCGGCGCCGGACTCCCGAGACCGCCGGCCGTCACGCCGTGCGGGAGGCGCTGCTGGGCGCCGCGATCGGGCTGGCGTTCGTCGTCGTGTCCGCGTCGGTCGTCGCGGCGCTCGGCGGGTACACGTTCCGCGTCGCCGACGTCGACGTCCTCGACGTGGTCGTACCGATCGTCACCGTCATGCTCGGCGTCGCGGTCACCGAGGAGCTCATGTTCCGCGGGTTCGGGCTGCAGGCCCTCGAGCGCCTGCTCGGCAGCTGGGTCGCGCTGCCGGTCACGGCCCTGTTCTTCGGCCTGGTGCACCTGCTCAACCCGGGCGCCACACCCTGGACCGCGCTGGCGATCGCGATCGAGGCCGGTGGTCTGCTCGGCGCCGCGTTCCTCTGGCGTCGCAACCTCTGGTTCGTCATCGGGCTCCACCTCGCCTGGAACGCCACCGTCGCCCTGCTCGGCCTGCCCGTCTCGGGTCACGCGGAACCGGGGCTCCTCGTCGCGGACGTCTCCGGCCCGGCCCTGCTCACGGGCGGCGCCTTCGGCATCGAGGGATCGCTGGTGACCGTGACGGTCGGGGTGCTGCTCGCCGTCCCGATGCTCGTGCTCGCCCGACGCCGCGGCACGCTGGTCCCGGCGCGCCGCCGTCGCCCGTAGGCACCCGTAGGCTCAGACGGTGCCCGTGACCTCCGCCACCGCCCGGGCCGCGCGCCCTGGTCCGCCCGGGCGGTGGGTCGCGGGCCGGCCGGACGTCCAGGACGCACTGCTGGCGGTGGTCCTCGCCGGGCTCGGGTTCGTCCCGACGCTGTCGACGATCGGCGTCGAGCTGGGCGACCTCGCCGAGCGGCCGAGGGACGCGCTCGCCGTGACGCTGCTCCTCCTGCAGTGCGTGCCTCTCGCGGTCCGCCGTAGACGGACCGGGGCGTGCCTGGTGGTCGTCGGCGGCGCCTTCGCCCTGGACCAGGCCCTGGCCTACCCGCCGACGTTCGCGAGCGTCGGACTCTACGTCGCGGTGTACAGCGCCGGGGCGCACCTGGCGAGGTCCCGCCGGACCGCCGCCGTCCTGGCGACCGTCGGCTACGTCCTCCTCGCGGTCGCGCTGTCGGGGCTCGGATCGCCCAACCGCATCCCCGCGTTCGTCGCGTTCTACCTCGTCCTGGTGGTGATCTGGATGGCCGGCACCGGGGTGCGCCGCTGGCGGGCCGAGGAGCTCGAGCGCCGGCGCCTGGCCGCCGCGGTCGCGAGGTCCGACGAGCGGACCCGGATCGCGCGGGAGCTGCACGACGTGGTGACGCACCACGTGACGGCGATGGTGGTCCAGGCCGACGCCGCGCAGTTCCACCTGCCCGCGACACCGGACCGTGCCACCGACGGCCTCGTCGCGATCAGCGACACCGGACGACGCGCCCTGACCGAGCTCCGGTACCTGCTGGGCGTGCTCGAGGCGACCGGCGAGTCGGCGACGCCCGCGGGGCGCGTGCCCGTCCTCGGCCGGGTGGGCGACCTCGTCGAGCAGGCCCGCCGGGCGGGCCAGCCGGTGGAGCGCAGCGAGGAGGGCGGACCGCGCACCCTGCCCGACTCCGTCGAGCTCGCCGCCTACCGGGTGGTGCAGGAGGGCCTCACCAACGCGCTCAAGCACGCCCCCGGGCGACCGACCACGGTGCGTCTGCGGCACGGCGCCGAGCACGTCGAGGCCGAGGTGGTCACGCACGGCGCCGCCGCGTCGGCGGGCCCCGTCACCGCGGTGGTGTCGCCTCCTGCCGGCCGCGGCCTCGCCGGCCTCCGCGAGCGGGTCCGCCTCCTCGACGGTGACCTGGAGGCCGGCCCGACCCCCGACGGCGGGTTCCGCCTGCGGGCCCTGATCCCCGTCCCCCCGACCAGGAGCAGCCCATGACCGCCTCGTCCACGGAGCAGGCACGTCCGATCCGGGTGCTGGTGTGCGAGGACCAGGAGCTGGTGCGGGTCGGATACGTCACGATCTTCTCCGCGCAGGCGGACATGGAGGTCGTCGGCGAGGCGGAGGACGGGCGCGCGGCCGTCGAGGCCGTGCGCCGGCTGCGCCCCGACGTCGTGGTCATGGACATCCGGATGCCCGTGCTGGACGGCATCGAGGCGACGCGGCAGATCGCGGGACCGGACGCCGAGGCACCGGTCAAGGTGCTCATGGTGACCACCTTCAACGTCGACGAGTACGTCTACGAGGCGCTGCGCGCCGGGGCGAGCGGGTTCCTGCTCAAGGACGCTCCTCCTGCCGAGCTCGTCGAGGGAGTCCGGACGATCGCGCGGGGCGAGTCCCTGCTGGCCCCGACCGTCACCCGCACGCTCATCGGCCGCTTCGCCGAGCGGGTGCGGCCGGCCGGCACGTCCAGCCCCGCGCGGGACGAGGTCGTCCGCAGCCTGACCCCGCGCGAGCTGGAGGTGCTCCAGCAGATCGCCGCCGGGCTGTCCAACGCGGAGATCGCGGCCCAGCTCGTCATCACGCCGGAGACGGTCAAGACCTACGTGTCCCGGATCCTCGCCAAGCTCGGGCTGCGCGATCGCGTGCAGGCGGTCGTGCTCGCCTACCGGGTCGGCCTGGTCTCGGCGACGGACTAGCGCGGCGCCGTCACCCGCCGCCCGCGGCGTCCATCTGCTGCTGCGCGAAGACGAGCGCGTACGGGAGGGCGATCGCCGCCATCTCCCACGTGTGCGCCTGGCCCGGCTCCTGCCGCAGGTCGACCGTCTGGCCCTGGTCCTGCAGGTACTTCGCCATCCGGCGCACGTCGTCCAGGTCGTCCTGCGGCGCCTCGCTGCCCGAGTCGAGGAAGACGGGCATCGGATGCGTGAAGTCCATGGTCGGCAGGTAGGTGAGCGGGGTGTTGGCGTCGATCTCCGCCTGGGACGAGAGCATGGTGCTCTCCGGGCCGGGGCCGGGGTCGCCGTACGGCTCGATCCCGAGGATCGTGCCGTACAGGTCGAGGTGGCGCAGCCCCACGTTGAGCGCGCAGAAGCCGCCCGAGGACATGCCGCCGATGATCCGGTGCTCCCGGTCGGTCAGCGTCGGGTACGTGGCGTCGATGCGGTCGACGACGGTCTTCGTCAGGTAGGTCTCGACCTGCTCGCCGCCCTTCGTCGAGTCCAGGCACTCGGTGTCGAGCCCCCCGGGCCCGGTGCCGTTGACCGTCGGCGCGACGACGATCATGGGGTCGACGAGCTCGTGCCGCAGCAGCACGTCCATCGTGCGCGGCACGCGCCCCGCGGCGAACCAGCTGCTCGGCTCGTCCGGTGAGCCGTGGACGAGGTAGACGACCGGGTAGCGCGTCGAGGCGTCCGGGTCGAAGCCGGGCGGCAGGTAGACCCACGCCGCCTGGTCCTCGATCTTCTCCTTCGCGGTGCCGGGGATCTCGAGCGTGCGCACGGTCCCGGTGTGCGCCGTCCCGCGCGTCCGGTCGGACAGGTTGCCGAGCCCCAGCCCGACGAGCTTGACCGGCACGCCCAGCTCGCGCTGGACGGCCACGACGATGCCGCCGCGCGCCGTGCCGTCGAGCTTCGTCAGCACGATCCCCGTGACGCCCGCGACCTCGCCGAAGACG
>NZ_LWGL01000084.1 GCF_001722485.1 Cellulosimicrobium cellulans
GCCGACCGGTCGGACGCCGCGGTGCGGTCCGCCGCGCTCACGGCGCGCGCGAACGGCGTGGACGACCGGGTGCGCACGGTGCGCGACGACGCGGGCGCGACCCTGGCGGACGCGAGCGCCGACGTCGTGCTGCTCAACCCGCCGTTCCACGAGGGCGCGGCGCTGCGCACGGACGCCGCGCACGCGATGTTCGCGGCCGCGGGCCGGGTCCTGCGGCCCGGCGGCGAACTGTGGTGCGTGTGGAACTCGCACCTGCGCTACCGGCCGGCGCTCGAGCGCGCCGTCGGCCCGACGTCCCAGGTGGCGCGCGACCGGCGCTTCACGGTGACCCGCAGCGCGCGGCGCTGAGCGCCGCGCGCTGCACGGTCAGGCGCGGGTCGTCGTCACTGCACGTCGACGACGTCGACGACGAAGACGAGGGTGTCGGTGCCGCCGATGCCGGCCTGCGGCACACCGCGCGAGCCGTACCCGTGCTCCGGCGGGATCGACAGCAGGACGCGGGACCCGACGTTCTGCCCGACGAGGCCCTTGTCCCAGCCACCGATGACGGCGCCCACGCCGATGGGGAACGCGATCGTGTCGCCGCGGTCGTAGGAGTTGTCGAACACCTGGCCCTCCCACACCTGGCCGAGGTAGTGGACGACGATGTTCCGTCCGGAGGTGACGGCGGGGCCGGAGCCCTCGCTGAGCACGACGACCTGGAGGCCCTCGGGCGCGCCCGACGCGGGGAAGGTGAGGGTCGGCTTCTCGCCGAAGGACCCCGAAGCGGTCGGGAGGGTGGTCTGGTCGGTCACGAGGTTGCCTCTCGTCGATGGGCCGAGCGCGGTGCGCCGCCTCGGCCGCGGCGGGCGCCGCGGCTTCCCACCCTACGCGGGAAGCGCTCGCCCTCCGGGGTCTTGCCACGGCCAGGCTAATGGCATTAGCCTGGGGCTATGACCGTACACCTCACCGCTCCGGACATCCGGTTCCTCGCCCGGCCCGAAGGCCGCCTCGCGTACACCGACCAGGGGTCCGGACCGCTCGTCGTCGCGGTGCCCGGCATGGGCGACGTCCGCGCGACGTGGGACGACGTCGTGCCGCCGCTCGTCGCGGCGGGGTACCGCGTCGTCGTCATGGACCTCCGCGGACACGGGGACAGCGACACGACGTTCCGCACGCACGGCGACGAGGCGACGGCGTCGGACTACGTCGCGCTCGTCGAGCACCTCGACGCGGGGCCTGCCGTGCTCATGGGGAGCTCGATGGCGGCGTCGGCGGCCGTCGTCGCGGCCGCCGACCGGCCCGACCTCGTGCGCGGCCTCGTCCTCGTCGACGGGTTCCTGCGCGCGAACGGCTCGGCGTTCGCGCAGCGCGCGATGCGGCTCCTCTTCCGCGTCGTCCTCGCCCGCCCGTGGGGCCCGTCGCTGTGGGCGGCGTTCTACGGCTCCCTCCTCAAGGGACGGCGCCCCGCGCGCCTCGACGCGCACCGGGCCGCGGTCCGCACCAACCTGCGCGACGCCGCGCGCCTGCGCTCGTTCCGGGACCTGACGCTCCAGCTCGACCACGCGGTCGTCGAGACCCGGCTCTCCCGCGTCCAGGCGCCCGCCCTCGCCGTCTACGGCGCGCTCGACCCCGACTACGCCGACCCGGCCGCCGAGGCGACGTTCGCCGCGGAGTCGATCGGCGCGACGACGCTCGTCCTGCCCGAGGTGGGGCACTACCCGCAGCTCCAGGCGCCCGAGGAGCTCGTCGCCGCGACGCTCGACTTCCTGGCGACGCTGCCCGCCGGCACGACCCGTGAGGGCGGCGCGCGTGCCTAGGGCCGGGCTCTCGCGCGAGGCGGTCGTCGGGATCGCGGTCGACCTCGTCGACGGCGGCGGGGCCACGGGCTTCGCCGACCTCACGCTCGCGAAGGTCGCGGCGCAGGCCGGGGTGGCGACGCCCAGCCTGTACAAGCACGTCGGCTCGCTCGCGGCGCTGCGGCGCGAGGTGTCGCTCGTCGCGGTCGACGACCTCACCCGGGTCATGACCGACGCGACGGTCGGGCTCGCGGGCCCGGACGCGGTCGCGGCGCTCGCCCACGCGATGCGGGACTTCGCGCGCGCTCGCCCTGGGCGCTGGGCCGCCGCGCAGGCCGCCCCCGACCCCGACGACCCCGAGGACGCCGTGCTGTCCGCCGCGGCCGACCGGTCGGTCCGGACCATCGCGGCCGTGCTGCAGGGGTTCGACCTGCCCGCCGACCGGACGATCGACGCCATCCGGTCGGTGCGGGCGGGCGTGCACGGGTTCGTCGCCCTCGAGCTGAGCGGCGGCTACCGGCTGCCGGACGACCTCGACGCCAGCTTCGCGACGCACGTCGCGATGATGCTCGCCGGCCTGGCCGCGCTCAGCGGGCGAGGAACCCCAGGAGGTCGTGCCGGGTGAGCACGCCTACCGGGTCGCCGTCCTCGACGACGAGCAGCGCGTCGGCGTCGTGCAGCGCGGCCCGGATGGCGTCCACGCCCTCGCCCGCCCCGATGAGCGGGAACCGCGCCTCCATGTGCGCGTCGACGCGGTCGGCGAGCGACGCCGCGCCCGAGAAGACCGCGTCGAGCAGCGCCCGCTCGCTCACCGAGCCCGCGACCTCGCCGATCTTCACGGGCGGCTCGGCGCCGACGACGGGCATCTGCGAGACGCCGTACTCGCGCAGGATCTCGATCGCGTCGCGCACCGTCTCGCCGGGGTGGGTGTGCACGAGGTCGGGCAGACGCCCGCCCTTGGCGCGCAGCACGTCGCCCGCGGTGACGCCCTCGTCGTCGGGCAGGAAGCCGTAGGACCGCATCCACGCGTCGTTGAAGATCTTCGACATGTACCCGCGCCCGCCGTCGGGCAGGAGCACGACGATCACGGCACGCGCGGCGGCCTCCGGGTCCTCCTCCTCGAGCCGGCGCGCGAGGCGCAGCGTGGCCTCGACCGCCATCCCGCACGACCCGCCGACGAGCAGCCCCTCCTCGCGCGCGAGCCGGCGCGTCATGGCGAACGAGTCGGCGTCGCTCACGGCGATGACCTCGTCGGGCACCGACGGGTCGTACGCGGCCGGCCAGAAGTCCTCGCCGACGCCCTCCACGAGGTACGGCCGCCCGTCGCCGCCCGAGTAGACCGAGCCCGCCGGGTCCGCACCGACGATCCGCACGCGCCCGCCGTCGGACGCGGCACGGTCCGCCGACACCTCCTTGAGGTAGCGCCCCGTGCCCGTGATGGTGCCGCCCGTCCCGACGCCGGTGACGAAGTGCGTGACGCGGCCGTCGGTGTCCGACCAGATCTCCGGGCCGGTCGACTCGTAGTGCGACAGCGGTCCGTTGACGTTCGCGTACTGGTTCGGCTTCCACGCCCCCGGGATCTCCCGGGTGAGGCGGTCGGAGACCGAGTAGTACGAGTCCGGGTGGTCCGGCGCCACCGCGGTCGGCGTCACGACGACGCGCGCCCCGTAGGCGGTGAGGACGTCGCGCTTGTCCTGGCTCACCTTGTCCGGGCAGACGAACACGCAGTCGTAACCCTTGCGCTGGGCGACGAGCGCGAGGCCCACGCCGGTGTTGCCCGACGTCGGCTCGACGATCGTCCCGCCAGGCCGCAGCTCCCCCGACACCTCCGCGGCCTCGACCATCTTCAGCGCGATGCGGTCCTTCACCGAGCCGCCGGGGTTCATGTACTCGACCTTGGCGAGCACGGTCGCCGACAGCCCCTGCGTGACACGGGTCAGCCGGACGAGCGGCGTGCCGCCCACGAGCTCGGAGACGTGCTCTGCGTATCTCATCCCCCGATCATCGCCGATCGTGCGCCGCGACCGGGTGGGATCCGGCCCGGCGGGGATTCCCGTACGGTGTAGAACGTTGGACGGTCCGACCGTCGCCCACCGGAAGGGGAACCCGTGCCCGCTGCTCCCGCCCCCGCTGCTGCCGCCCTGCTCACCGACGCACCGCCCGTCCCCGTGCTCCCCTCCCTCGCCGACCAGGCCGACCGCCTCGTCGCCCTGGGCGTCCCGGCGATCGCCGGGCTCGCCGACGACGCCGTGCGCGATACGGCCCGCGCGCTCGCCGCGACGGCGCCGCCCGGGGCGCTCCTCGTCGTCGACCCGCAGCTCGCACCGCCGTCCGCGCTCGCGCCGCTGATGCGCCTGCCCGTGCGCGGTGGCGAGAGGACGGGGTTCGTCGTCGTCGACATGGCCGACGTCGACCGGTTCGCCCCGATCGAGGGCCTCGACGTGCCCGACGGCGCCCTCTACACGGTCGCGGGCCCGGACCGCGGCGACGACATGGCGAGCTGGTCGCCCGACGAGGCTCTCCCCGAGATCGCGGCACGCGGCCGGACGCCGCTGCTGCTCGCCGAGGGGATCCACTGGGCGCTCCAGGTGCCCGACGTCGTCGCGCGCAACCACTGCTACATGACCATCGGCTCGCGCCTGCGCAAGCCCGACGGACGGCTCGACACCCGTACGCCGGCGATCTGGATCTCGAACGGCACGGGCCGCGACGGCCGCGAGCGCCGCGGCGCCCCGAAGGTCGGCTGGTGCTGGGCCGGCAACCGGCACACGTGGCTCGGGTTCGCCTCTGCCGACGCCCGGGTCGGTCTCCCGGCCTGAGGCTTCGCACGCCGCCTGCGGGCTGCCACGACCCGGCACCTCGCGGGACGACGACGCGCCCGCGGCGGGAAGGATCCCGCCGCGGGCGCGTCGTCGTGAGGCGCGCGTGCCGTCAGTCGCTGCTCTGCAGGATGGCGAACAGGCGCAGGAACTCGAGGTAGAGCCAGATGAGCGTCACCAGCAGGCCGAACGCGGCCGACCACGCGAACTTCGCCGGCACGCCGCCCTCGACGCCGCGCTTGATGGAGTCGAAGTCGACGATGAGCGACGCGGCCGCGAGGCCGACGGCGACGAGGCTGATGACGATGCCCAGCGTGCCGCCGCGCAGGCCCCACCCGTCGAGGACGCCGAACATGAGCAGCCCGACGTTGACGAGCGAGAACACGAGGTAGCCGGCCATCGCGATGAGCAGCCAGCGCGTGAACTTCGGCGTGACCCGGACCTTGCCGGACTTGAAGAGGAACAGCGCGGCGGCGAACGTCGCGATGGTCGCCACGACGGCGGACGGCACGACGCCGTTCCACTGCGCCTCGTAGAAGCGGCTGATGCCGCCGAGGAACAGGCCCTGCGCGACGGTGTAGAGCGTGATGAGCGCCGGGCTCGGGTTGCGCTTGAAGGCGTTGACGAGACCGAGGACGAGGCCGACGACCGCGCCCAGGATCCACAGGAACGGCATCTGCGGCGTGACGACCCACGAGCCCGCGGCGACGACGACGAGGAGGGCGAGCAGGCCGCCCGTCTTCATGATGACGTCGTCGTAGGTGAGGCGCTTGGTGTCCGCCGTGGTGGCCGCCGGCGCCTGGTACATCGCGTCGAGCGTCGCGGCGTCCGCGGTCTGGGCGCCGTACTGGCCCCACTGCGCGCCCTGCGGCGGCGTGCCGTAGGCGGGCGCGCCCGCCTGGCCCTGGGGGGGGGCGGTGCCGTAGGCGGGGGGCTGCTGCGTGGCGGCGCCTCCCCGCTGGTTGCGCGGGTCCCCGAAGACCGCACTGTTGTTGAAGACGGGGTTGCTCATGAGCTCCTCCTGGTCGCGGCGTCCACTCTTGCAGCGGGCCTCGTCATCGGCGTTCCTGCCTCGAGTCGGGTGTCGCTGGCCTTGCGTTCATCCTAGGGAACGAGCGAGTCCCGGTCACTGTTCCCGGCCTGGTCGGCGCACATCTCGCCCTGCGGGCGGACCCGTCCCCGTCGGCCGCCCTCCTCGTGGCGCACGACCGCGCCACCACGTACGCCGCGCGACGTACGCCCGGCCCGCGGAGCCGGCCCGGAGATACGCCGGAAGAGGGCTGACCGGCCCCGGAGCCCGCGCATAGGCTCGAGAAGAACCTCGCGACGCACCCCGCGGAGCGCGAGCCCGCGGACATCCCACCCTGGAAGGGGCGAGCCATGATCGAAGCACGCGGCCTGACCAAGCGGTACGGGCCCAAGACGGCGGTGGACGGGGTCTCGTTCACCGTCCGCCCCGGCACCGTCACCGGATTCCTCGGCCCGAACGGGGCCGGCAAGTCCACCACCATGCGCATGATCATGGGTCTGGACCGGCCGACCGCCGGGACGGTCACCGTCAACGGGCGCCCCTACGCGCAGCACCGCTCCCCCCTCACCGAGGTCGGCGCGCTGCTCGACGCCAAGGCCGTCCACACCGGGCGCACCGCCTACAACCACCTCCTCGCGATGGCGGCGACGCACGGCATCCCCACGAAGCGCGTCGACGAGGTCATCGAGATGACCGGTCTGCAGTCGGTCGCGAAGAAGCGCGTCGGCGGCTTCTCGCTCGGCATGGGCCAGCGTCTCGGCATCGCCTCCGCACTGCTCGGCGACCCCAAGACGCTCATCCTCGACGAGCCCGTCAACGGCCTCGACCCCGAGGGCGTCCTGTGGGTGCGCAACCTCGCGCGCTACCTCGCCTCCGAGGGCCGCACGGTCTTCCTGTCGAGCCACCTCATGAGCGAGGTCGCGCTCACCGCGGACCACATCGTCGTCATCGGCAAGGGCCGCATCATCGCGGACGCCCCCGTGAGCGACATCGTCAACGGCGCCGAGCGGCGCACCGTGCGCGTCCGCACCCCGCACGCGACGCAGCTCGCCGAGCTGCTCACGCGCGACGGCGCGACCATCACGAGCGACGAGCCGAGCCTGCTCGTCGTGTCGGGCGCCGACGCCGCCGGCATCGGCGAGCTCGCCGCCGCCCAGGGCTTCGTGCTGCATGAGCTCACGCCCGTCACGTCCACGCTCGAGGACGCCTACATGGCCCTCACCGCCGACGCGGTCGAGTACCAGACCGAGTCCGCGCAGGCCCACGTCGGCCACGGCGCCGCGGGTGCCGCCCCGGCCGCCGGCGCGACCGCCCCGACCTTCGAAGGAGCACAGCGATGACCGCCACCGCCGTCGCGCAGGGTCCGACGACGACCCGCACCTCCCCCTACCGCCTCTCCTTCGGCCACGTGCTGCGCTCGGAGTGGATCAAGTTCCGCTCGCTGCGCTCGACGTGGTGGACGCTCGGCATCACCGTCGTGGTGATGGTCGGCTTCTCGCTCATGTTCGCCGCGGTCATGGCGTCCATGGACTCCGCCGGGGTCTCCCCGCAGGAGGCCGGCATGGGGTCGGTCGAGGGGATCGGCGTCACGGTCGTCACCGTGGGCTACTCCTTCGCCCAGCTCGCCGTCGCGGTGCTCGGGGCGCTGACCGTCACGGGCGAGTACTCCACCGGCATGGTGCGCTCGACGTTCTCGGCCGTGCCGCGCCGCCTGCCCGCGCTCGCCGCGAAGATGATCATCACGGCCGTCGTCACGGCGCTGACGACCGCCGTCGCCGTCGCCGTCTCGTACCTCGTGACGTACCCGATCCTCGACGGCAAGGGCCTCACCGCGGACCTGTCGTCCCCCGAGGACCAGCGCGCCATGATCGGCGTCGTGCTGTACCTGACGACCGTCGCGATCTTCTCCGTCGCCGTCGGCGTGCTGCTCCGCAGCTCGGCGGGCGCCATCTTCACGCTCGTCGCGGTGTTCTTCGTCGTCTCGATGGTCCTCGGCATCGTCATGGGCGTCACGGGGGCCGACTGGGTGCAGACCCTGTACAACTCCCTGCCCGCGTCCGCCGGCGAGCAGATCGTCCTCGGCGGCACCATGTCGTCGCCCGACGCGATCGGGCCCTGGCCCGGGTACGGGGTGCTCGCCGCCTGGACCGCCGGCCTCGTGGCCCTCGCGTGCGTCGTGCTCAAGCGCCGGGACGCGTGATCCTGCCCGCCACCACCCCGCCGACGCCGGACGAGCAGACCGCTCGTCCGGCGTCGGCCGCTGCGCGCCCGGACGACGGCCCCTCGCCGGCACCGGTGTCCCTCCCGCTGCGTCGCACGCCCGAGCCCTTCACCGAGCTCGACGCCCGGCGCCTCGGACCGGTCCGGCGCTACTTCGCGCAGCACCCGCGCGTCATGGACTGGGTCGTCGTCGCGGTGTTCGCCGTCCCCGGGGTGCTGTACTCGATCGGCGCCACCGACCGCCCCGCCTCCGCGCTCGCGATGCTCGCGTTCGTTCTCGCGGGCGGCACCGTCCTGCTCTGGCGCCGTCGCCGCCCCGTCGGCGTCGCGCTCGCCACCGCCGGTCTCGGCGTGGCGGCGATCGCCGTCACCGGCGACACCGCCGGGTACGAGGTCGCGGCCATGTTCGCCACGTACGCCGTCGCCGCCGCCCGGTCCCCACGGGTCGCATGGCCGACGCTGGCCGCGCTCGTGCTGCCCCTGTCCACCGCCATCCTGCTCTGGTACGACGTCGTCACCACCGACGACGGCGAGATGCTGCGCGCGAGCGTGACGCCCGGCGAGCCCACGGTCGACCGCGTCGTGAGCATGCTCATGACGGCGATCCTGTGCCTCGTCGCCATGGCCATCGGCTCCAACGTGCGCGCCCGGCGCCAGCACGTCGCCGACCTCGTCGAGCGCGCCAACTCCATCGCGCGCGACCGCGACCAGCAGGCACAGCTCGCCGTCGCCGCCGAGCGCACCCGCATCGCCCGCGAGATGCACGACGTCGTCGCCCACTCGCTCACCGTCATGGTCGCCCTCGCCGACGGCGCGAAGGCCTCCGGGGCCAAGGACCCCGAGCTCGCCGGCCACGCGCTCGACGAGCTCACCGCCACCGGGCGCGCCGCCCTCGCGGACATGCGCCGAGTGCTCGGCGTCCTGCGCGACCCCGCGACCGGCGAGCGGTCCGCCGCCCCGCTCGCCCCCGCGGACGACGTCGAGGAGCTCGAGGACGTCGTCGAAAGGTTCCGCACCGCCGGCCTGCCCGTGCGGCTCGTGCGGCGCGGACCCCAGCCCCGGCCCGAGCCGACCGTGCGCCAAGCCGCGTACCGCATCGTGCAGGAGTCCCTCACGAACGTGCTGCGCTACGCTCCCCTGTCCCCCGTCGTCCTCGTCGAGGTCGTCCGCTGGGACCGCACCTCCACGCGCGAGGGCGACTGGATCGAGCTGCGCATCGTCAACCGCTCCGGGCGCCGCCCCGGCGAGGGCCCCGGCGCCGACGAGCGCGCGCTCCCGCCGTCCGTCGCCGCCCACCACCCCCCGGGTGCCCCCATCGGCACCGGGCGCGGCATCATCGGCATGCGAGAGAGAGCCGCCGTGCACGGCGGCACGGTGACGGCGGGGCCCGTCGGCGACGGCTGGGAGGTCGTCGCACGGCTGCGCCTCGACACGGGAGGAGATCGATGACCACGACCGACGGCACGGACCACGCGGCGGGGCGCACCCCCATCCGCGTGCTGCTCGTCGACGACCAGGCGCTCCTGCGGATGGGGTTCCGCATGATCCTCGCCGCCGAGGACGACATCGAGGTCGTCGGCGAGGCCGGCGACGGCGAGACGGGCGTCGCCCAGGCCTCCGCGCTGCGCCCCGACGTCGTGCTCATGGACGTGCGCATGCCCGGCACCAACGGCATCGAGGCGACCGCACGCATCGTCGCCGCCCAGCCGTCGTCCCGCGTCGTCATCCTCACGACGTTCGACCTCGACGAGTACGCCTTCGCGGCCCTGCGCGCCGGCGCGAGCGGCTTTCTCCTCAAGGACGCCAAGCCCGGCGAGCTCGTCGGCGCGATCCGGGCCGTCGCCAGCGGAGACGCCGCCGTGTCGCCGCGGATCACCCGCCGCATGCTCGAGATGTTCGCCGGCCAGCTCCCCGCCGACGGCGCCACCGCGTCCGCCGCCGCACCGACCGGTCGCGACGACCCGCGCCTCGCCGAGCTCACCGCCCGCGAGGTCGAGGTCTTCGAGGCCCTCGGCGAAGGCCTCACCAACGCCGAGATCGCGGAGCGCTTCGTCCTCTCCGAGGCGACGGTCAAGACCCACGTGGGCCGCGTCCTCGGCAAGCTGGGCCTCCGCGACCGGGTCCAGGCCGTCGTCCTCGCCTACGAGACGGGCGTGGCGCGCCCGTCGTAGTCGTGGTCGCTCTGGGCGACTCGTGGTTGCGTCCGGGTGGGCCGAGGCGGGGTGGTGTCGGGTCGCCTCGGGCGGGCCGTGGTTGCGTCCGGGTGGGTCGGGGCGGGGTGGTGTCGGGTCTACCATCCGCCGCTCGTGCCTCGCGGCTCCCGCCAGACCCGCCACGACCCGACACCACCCCGCCCCGCCCCACCCTCGTCCGTCGTCTCGCCCGCCCGACCAACAGCACGCGGTCGTGCCGTCATGGTCGTGGCCGGGTGACCCGCCGATCAGCGAACCGGTCGCTCCGGTGACGGACCGGGACGAGCGGACGGTGCGGCGTCGGAGGCGAAGGGCGTAAGAGCCGCGCGCGGCAACGGACGGCCGACCGCCCGAGGTGACGGCGCGGCAGCCCGAGCACCGACGGCGCGCCGTTCGCGGACACAACCACCACCGGCGCCGCAGCCCGAGCACCGACGGCGCGCCGTCCGCGGACACAACCACCACCGGCGCCGCAGCCCGAGCACCGACGGCGCACCGTCCGCGGACCCGACCGGGCGGCCGGGTCCGCGGACGGGTCAGGCGGTGGGCTGGGCCGCGTGGCGGCCGACCGGGGCCTCGTCGTCGGCGTCCGTGGCGTCGACGTCGGGCGCCGTGGGCGCCGAGGACTCGAGCTCGCGGGCGGCGCGCTCGGCCCGGCGGGCGCGCCGCTTCTCGCCGCGGCGCTCGACGAGGGTGTAGATCACCGGGACGACGACGAGCGTGAGGAGCGTCGAGCTCACGAGGCCGCCGATGACGACGAGCGCGAGCGGCTGGGAGATGAACGCACCGCCGCCGGTGATGCCGAGCGCCATCGGCGTGAGGGCGAAGATCGTCGCGAGCGCCGTCATGACGATGGGGCGCAGACGCTGGCGCGACCCCTCGAGGACGGCGTCGTCGAGGGACCTGCCCTGCTCGCGGTACTGGTTGATGAGGTCGATGAGCACGATCGCGTTCGACACGACGATGCCGACGAGCATGAGCATCCCGATGAGCGACGGCACGCCGAGCGGCGTCGAGGTCGCGAGCAGCAGGAGCAGGGCGCCGGTGGCGGCGAACGGCACGGACACGAGCAGGATGAGCGGCTGCACGAGCGAGCGGAACGTCGCGACCATCACCACGTAGACGATGAGGATCGCGGCGAGCAGCGCGAGGCCGAGGTCGGCGAACGCCTCCTCCTGCTGGGCGGCGACGCCGCCGATCTCGACGGTCGCGCCGGCCGGGAGGTCGAGCCCGTCGACGGTCTGCGTGAGCGCGGCGGTGAGCGCGCCGAGGTCCTGGCCCTCGGGCGTGACGGAGACGGTCGCGCTCCGCTCGCCGTCGAGACGCGTGATCGACGTCGGGACGGCGACCTCCTCGACCGTGGCGACGGAGGTGAGCGGTACGGGGCCGCCGGCGGTCGGGATCGCCAGGGCCTCGAGCTCGGCGACGGTCGCGGGGCCCTCGCCCTGCGAGACGACGACGTCGACGGGGCCGTCGCCGAGGTCGACCGTGCCGATGGGGCGCGGCGACATGACCGACGCGACGAGGCCGGAGAGCTGGGTCTCCGTCAGGCCGGCCGCGGTGGCCGCCTCGCGGTCGACGCTCACCTGCACGGTGCTCTGCTCGGCCGCGAGGTTGTTCGTCACCTCGAGGGCGCCCTCCGTGCCGGCAGCGGCGTCCTGGACCTGCTGCGCGGCGTCGGCGAGCGCGTCCGGGTCGGTCGTGCGGACGACGAGGTCGACCGTCGAGCTGCCCATGAGCGCCTCGCCGCCCGAGACCGTGATCTCCGTGGTGACGTCCGTGCCGAGCCCGGCGACGGCGTCGCGCACGGTGTCCGTCGCGGCCGTGCCGTCGGCGTCCTCGGCGAGCGTGACGGCGAACGTCGCCTGCGGCGTCGACCCGCCGCCCATGAACGCGGCGGTCGCCGCGTCGCCCTGGCCGACGGACGTCTGGACCGTCTCGACCTCGTCGAGGCCGAGCAGGGCGTCCTCCACGGCGCGGGCGGCCTCGTCCTGCGCCGCGAGCGTCGTGCCGGGCTCGAACGTCTCGGTGACGGTGAGCGTGTCCTGGCCGGAGTCGCCGAGGAAGTTGGTCTCGAGCCGCGGCACGAGCGCGAGCGTTCCGGCGAGCACGAGGACGGCGACGCCGAGCGTCACGACGGGACGGCGCAGCGCCCCGCGCAGCGTCGGCACGTACGCGCGCTGCCAGACGCCGCGACGCTCCTTCGCCTCGGCCTCGGCGCGCGTGCGCTCCGCGACCTCGGCCGCGCGGGCGACCGACTCCTGCGACCCGTCGTGCTCGACGACGTCCTTCGGGGGCTTGATGAACCAGTACGCGAGCACCGGCACGATGGTCAGCGCGACGAAGAGCGACGCGAGCATCGCGATCGCGACGGTGACGGCGAACGGCCGGAACAGCTCGCCGACCATCCCGCCGACGAGCGCGATGGGTGCGAACACCGCGACGGTGCAGATCGTCGACGAGGTGATGGCGCCGCCGACCTCGCGCACCGCCGTGACGATGGCGTCGCGCTTCGGCTCCCCGTAGGACAGGTGCCGCTTGATGTTCTCGATGACGACGATCGAGTCGTCGACCACGCGCCCGATCGCGACCGTCATGGCGCCGAGCGTGAGGATGTTGAGCGTGTAGCCGGTCGCGTCCATGACGACGAACGTCACGCACAGCGACAGCGGGATGGAGATCGCGGAGACGAGCGTCGAGCGGACCGACGTGAGGAACAGCAGGATGATCACGACGGCGAAGACGAGCCCGAGCCCGCCCTCGGTCGCGAGGCCCTCGATGGACTCCTCGATGAACGGCGCCTGGTCGAACACGACGGCGACCCGCACCCCCTGGTCCGCGAGCGCCGCGTCGAGGTCGTCGAGCGCGTCCTGGACCGCGTGGGAGATCTCCACGGTGTTGCCCGCGGGCGTCTTGGTGACGGCGACCGCGAGCGACGGCTCGCCGTCGAGCCGCGAGGACGACGTCGCCTCGGCGTCGACCGCGGCGACGGCGGCGACGTCGCCGAGCGGCACGACGCCCTGCGCGCCCTGCAGCGGGAGGGCCGCGAGCTCCTCGACGGACGTGACCTGCGAGCCGATCTGCACGGTGAGCTCGGTGTCGCCCTCGACGACCGTGCCGCCGGGGACGAGCACGCCGTTGTCCTCGAGCAGGGAGGACACGTCCGCGGCCGAGACGCCGGACGCCGCGAGCGCCTGCTGGTCGAGGTCGACGTGGACCTCGCGGTCGGCGACGCCGGTCACCGCGACGGACCGCACCTCGTCGACCTCCTCGAGCCGCGGCACGAGCACGGACTCGACGACGGACGAGAGCTCCGCCGCGTCGACCGCGGCGCCGCCCTCGGCGCCGGCGGCTGCGAGCTGGATGACGGGCAGGTCGTCGACCGATCCGGTGACGACCTGCGGCTCGACGTCGGCCGGCAGCTGGTTCTGGATGCGCGTGACCGCCGTCTGGAGCTGCTGGCTCGCGGCGTCCATGTCGGTGCCGTAGTCGAGCTCGACCGTCGTGACGGACATGCTCGTGGACGCCGTCGAGCTGACGTCGGCGACGCCGTCGACCGCCTGGACGGCGGCCTCGACCGGCTCGGTGACCTGGTCCTCGACGATGTCCGGGGCGGAGCCCGGGTAGACGGCGACGACGGCCGCGGCGGGGATCTGCAGCGACGGGATGAGCTCCTGCTTGAGGGAGCCGAGGCTGAGGACCCCGAAGACCGCCGCGGCGACCGTGATCAGGGCGACGACGGCGCGGTTGGCGAGCGACGTCCGGGCAAGGTGGAGCACGGTGCCTCCAGGGCGGGCGGGGAGGGGGCCACGACGTCGTCGTCGATGTTTAGCCTAACGCTAAGCATCGCCCGCGGGTTCCGGCTAGATTCGGGCTGTGGAGGCAGGGACGCAGCGCGGCGGGCGCGACGAGCGCGAGCGGCTCGCCGAGCGCGTCGAGGAGGCGGGTCGCACGCTGAGCGAGCTGTTCCTCGCCCAGCGCCTCGAGCCCTTCCTCACCATGCGCCTCACCGTCCCGCAGCTGCGCGCGCTCGCCGTCCTGCAGATCGACGGGCCGAGCGGCGCGCACCACCTCGCGGACGTGCTCGGGGTCTCGGCGGCGACCGTCTCGGGCATCGTCGACCGGCTCGTCGCCGCCGGGATGGTCGAGCGCCGGCCCGACCCGCACGACCGGAGGGTGCGCATCGTCGCGACGACGCGGCGCGGCGCGGACGCCGTGCGCGAGCTCGCCGCGCGCGAGGAGCCGACGCAGCACCTCCTCGCACGGCTCGACCTGGACGACCTGCGCGCGCTCGCGCGCGGGACCGACGCCCTCGTCGCCGCGGCGCGCGCCGAGGCCGCCGACACCGAACCGGACGACGAGCCGGACGACGAGCCGGACGACGACCGAGGGTGAGCGCGACGCCTCAGGGCGCCGGCGGCAGGGCCCAGCGGATGAGGCGCGTCACGAGCGCTCCGGCGGGCCGCGCGAAGCGGGCCGGCACGCGCACGTCGGGCAGCCCCGTGCGCTCCCAGACCGGCAGCGACGCGAGGGCCGCCGCGGCCAGGCCCGCGTAG
>NZ_LWGL01000085.1 GCF_001722485.1 Cellulosimicrobium cellulans
GCCCGCCCCGGTGCGCGAGCGGCGGGTGAGGGACCCGGCGGCGCGGGACCCGGTGGCGCGGGACCCGGTGGCGCGGTGCGCGAGGCCGGCGCCGAGGCGCGCGGTCGCGTCGAGCGCGGTGAGGAAGAAGGGTCGGGGTGCGGTGTGACGGCCCATGTTCAGCGCTCCTCGCCGGTGGTCGGCCGGCGGGTCGCGCAGGCGTGGCAAAGCTGTCGAGTCAAGCGAGCGATTCCGATCGTGAGGTCGGTGGCCGGACGCGGGCGGCGGGGGCCGCGCAGTGCGCGCACGAACCGCCCACGGACGGCGGGCGGCGACCACGATGACGTGCGGGCGTGGCGGGGCGGTCATGCCCTCGGCACCACGGCGCCACCGGATCAGGTCTCAGGTCGGACCACGGTTCCCCGGCGGCTGTTCAATCCTCAACTAGACGCACGTCCAGACAGGCGGATTTCCGCGAGGATGCGTCAAGAGTCGCGTGCGGGCCCCGTGGCAGACGTGTGAAGACCTCTCCTCCCTCGCGTCTCGCGGTCGCTCAGGAGGTGGCGTCGGCGCTCGCGGTGACGAGGTCGAGCAGGGCGCGGGCGTAGGCGTCCGCGGGCTCCGGTGCGGTGAACCGGCGCTCCTCGCCGAGCACCTCCGTCCGGACCGCGTACCCGCCCTCGGTGACCTCGAGCGCCCGGAACGTGCCGCGCAGCAGGTGGCGCAGCTGTCCCTCGAGCGGGTGCCACAGCGCGTCCTCGAGGGCGACGGAGTCGAGCGCCCACTCCGTCGTGCCGTTGAAGCCGAGGATGACGCCGGTGTCGAACTCGTGCGGCTCGATGGTCATGTCGCTGACCGTGTAGACGTCGCCGTGCGGGCCGGTCGCGAGGAGGCGGAAGCGGTCGCCGGACGTGGGCGTCCAGCGCACGCCCGCCTCGCGCAGCCCGAGCGCCAGCTCCCACGAGATCATGCGCCCCACCGTAGGGCGGGCCGTCGCCACCCGCGCGCCGCGCCGGTCTCGCGGTGCGCGGCGGGACTGCCCGACGGCGCGCGCGACGTGGGAGGACGCTGCCTAACCTGGCGGGATGGATCCCGAGATCGAGAACGCCACCGACGTCCTGGTGACGCTCGGCGCCGTCGTGGCCGGGCTGGTCGCCGCGTTCCTGCTGGGCAGCGTCCTGTCGGCACTGGTCCGGCGCGTCGGGCACAGGAGCACCCTGGCCCGTGACCTGTCGCGCCGCCTGCGCAGGCCGGACCGCGCCGTCCTCATGGTCATCGCCGTGTGGGTCGCGGTACGGCTCACGACGGTCCCGTCGGACCCGTGGGTCCCGCTCGTCGAGCACGTGCTCGTCGTCGCGCTCATCGGGGTGGGCGCGTGGTGGGTGGGCGCGCTCGCGTTCGTCCTCGAGGACTCGGCGCTGCAGCGCTACCGCATCGACACCGCGGACAACCGGCACGCCCGCCGCGTCCGGACGCAGATCACGGTGCTGCGGCGGCTCACCGTGGCGATCATCGTGGTGTGCGCGATCGCCGCGGTGCTGCTGACGTTCCCGGGCGCGCGGGCGGCCGGGGCGAGCATCTTCGCGTCGGCGGGGCTGTTCTCGATCGTCGCGGGCCTCGCGGCGCAGACGTCGCTCGCGAACATCTTCGCGGGCATGCAGATCGCGTTCACCGACGCCATCCGCGTCGACGACGTCGTCGTCCTCGAGGGCGAGTGGGGCCGCATCGAGGAGATCACCATGACGTACGTCGTGGTGCACCTGTGGGACGACCGTCGCCTCATCCTGCCGTCGACGTACTTCACGACGAGCCCGTTCCAGAACTGGACGCGCCGCGCGGCCGACCTGCTCGGCACGGTCGAGCTCGACCTCGACTTCGAGGTGCCCGTCGGCGAGATGCGCACCGAGCTCAAGCGCCTGCTCGCCCTCACCGACCTGTGGGACGAGCGGGTCGGGATCCTCCAGGTGACGGACGCCGTGGGCGGCCTCGTGCGCGTGCGGGCACTCGTCAGCGCGCAGGACGCCCCCACCCTGTTCGACCTGCGGTGCTACGTGCGCGAGGGCCTCGTCGACTGGGTCCAGCGGGCCGCGCCGTGGGGCCTGCCGCGCACGCGCTTCGAGGGCGCCGGGACCGCCGGGTCCGACGACACGGGGGCACCGGCCGAGCGCGAGGAGCGGACCGTCGTCGCGCCGTCGGCCGAGTCGGTCGAGGCGCCCGACGAGCCGCCCGCCGTGGACCTGCCCGCGGGCGTCGCGGCGGACCTCGTGGCGGCCGGCGTGGGCGACGTGCACCGCACCGACGTCTGCACGCTCGAGGACGACCGGTTCTTCTCGCACCGCCGTGCCGCACGCGCCGGGACGACGACGGGCCGGTTCGCGGGCCTCGTCGCGGTCACCGGCGCATGACCGCGCCGGTCGGGGCGGGCTCCGCCAGGTTCACCCGTCCCGGGCGTGTCGCGGGAGCGCGCCGTGACCTGCTCGGTTACCGTGAGGCGACTGGACCGACGACCTGCGGTCCGACGGGACGAGTGAGGACGGAGCAAGACCCATGGCGGGAGCGCTGCGCAAGACCATGCTCTATCTCGGCCTCGCTGACGATCGCGGCGAGGTCGAGCAGGAAGAGTACGTCGAGGAGTACGACGAGACGGGGGCGGACGTGCCGCACGACTACCAGGCCCAGGTGACGCCGCTGCACCGCGCGCTCGGCCCGCGGGAGGTGCCGCAGACGACCATGTCTCCCTCCGAGCTGCGCCGGATCACGACCGTGCACCCCCGCTCGTACAACGACGCGCGCGTGATCGGCGACGCGTTCCGCGACGGCACGCCGGTCATCATGAACCTGTCCGACATGGACGACGCGGACGCCAAGCGCCTCGTCGACTTCTCGGCCGGCCTCATCTTCGGCCTGCACGGCGCGATCGAGCGCGTGACCAACAAGGTCTTCCTGCTCTCGCCGGAGCACGTCGAGATCACCGGCGAGGACCAGTCGGGCCCGCAGGACGGGCGCCCGGCCTTCTACAACCAGAGCTGACCCGGGACGCGCGCCCGACGCCCGCGCGTCGGGTGCGCGTCCTGCCGCGTGCCGCATGGCACAGTTGACCCCGTGATCCTGGACCTCGTCACCGGCATCCTCGGGTTCGTCCTGTGGCTGTACCTGCTGCTGCTCATCGGCCGTCTGATCTTCGACTGGGTGCAGGTGTTCGCCCGCGACTGGCGGCCACGCGGCGTGGTGCTCGTGCTCGCGGAGGTGATCTACACCGCGACCGACCCGCCGCTGCGCCTCCTGCGCCGGCTCATCCCGCCCCTCACGCTCGGCCAGATCCGCCTGGACCTCGCCTTCGTCGTGCTCTTCCTGCTCGTCACGATCGCGCTGCAGGTCGTCCAGAGCATCTGAGCCCGGCCGCCCGCCGCGGCGCGCGGGAGCCCGTCGTTCCCGGCCCGGCGGGGTAATGTCCGCTACTTTGGATGCTGGTGACCGCGAGGTCGCCCGGACCGATACGCACACGCTATGAGGTGAACCGATGGCACTGCTCACTGCAGAGGACATCCTGAACAAGAAGTTCTCGGCGACGAAGTTCCGTGAGGGATACGACGTCGAAGAGGTCGACGACTTCTTGGACGAGGTGGTGAGGACCCTCAACTCCGTGCAGGAGGAGAACGAGGACCTCAAGTCGAAGCTCGCGGCCGCGGAGCGTCGTGTCGCCGAGCTGAGCAGGGCCGACGCTTCCTCCGCCGCGGCGGCGCCCGCCGTCGTCGAGACGCCCAAGGCGCCGGAGCCCGAGCCGGCCCCGGTCGCGGCGCCCTCGCAGGCGATGGTGGCGAAGAACGCCGCCGAGCCGGAGTCCGCCACGGGCATGCTCCAGCTGGCCCAGAAGCTGCACGACGACTACGTGCGCTCGGGCCAGGAGGAGGGCGACCGCCTCATCGCCGAGGCGAAGGAGGAGGGTGCGCGCATCGTCCGCGAGGCCGAGGAGACGTCGCACCGCACGCTGTCCCAGCTGGAGCAGGAGCGCTCGCTCCTCGAGCGCAAGATCGACGAGCTGCGCCTCTTCGAGCGGGACTACCGCACGCGCCTCAAGAGCTACCTCCAGAACCTCCTCGGGGACCTGGACAACCGGGGCAGCGCCCTCCCGCCGCGCAGCAACGTCGGAGGAGCCGGTCGCACGAGCGACCTCGCGCCCGGCATCTAGCCTCAGCGTCGATCGTCCGGCAGCGGCCGGTACGCGCGACACCTGCGCTCCCTCCCTCACGGAGGGACGGCGTGGTGTGTTGTGCGTACCGGCCGCTGCGTCTACTCTCGCGTGACTCGATCCAGGAGGGGCGTCATGACGAAGCTCAGCACCGCGGCCAGGTCGGCCGTGCGCGACCAGTTCCCCAACCTCGCCAAGGACGTGAAGTCCTTCCCGGTGCGTGACGGGGAGGAGCCGTGGACCGTCCAGGAGGTCGAGGAGCTGGCGGCCGAGCTGCTCGCCGAGAAGGAGCGCCTCGAGAGCGAGCTCGCCGCGGCCGACGCCGAGCTGTCGAACCTGCTGCGCAACTCCGGCGACGGGGCGGGCGACGACCAGGCGGACTCGGGGTCGAGCGCGCTCGAGCGCGAGCAGGAGCTCACGCTCGTGAACAACGTGCGCGACCTCCTCGCCCAGACCCGGCACGCCCTCGCGCGCATCGCCGCGGGCACCTACGCGACGTGCGAGGCGACGGGGCTGCCGATCGGCAAGGCGCGCCTCCAGGCCTTCCCGCGGGCGACCCTCTCGGTCGAGGCGAAGCAGCGCGAGGAACGTCGCTGACGCGCTCGGCGGGGTGACGTCCCGGGCGCCGCGCGCGTCGTCCGGGCCCGCCCGGGCTCGGTGGGCCGCCCGGCACGTGGCAGACTTGCCGCCGATGTCCACCTCCGCGCACCCCGAGCCGGGCGACCCGGCACCCGACGTCTCCTCCGAGCGGCCCGACGGCGACAGCCCCTCTACGCCGCGACCCGCGGGGGACGAGCCCACCGCCACGTCCGCGCCGGCCGCGCCGCGCGCTCGCCGGCTCCTCGTCGCGTGGACGGTCGTGCTCGCGGCCGCCGTCCTCGCCGTCGACCAGCTCACCAAGTGGTGGGCGGAGTCGTCGCTCGAGCTCGGCGACGACGCGATCCCCCTGGTGGGGGACCTTCTCGGCCTGCGCCTGCTGTACAACCCGGGTGCCGCGCTGTCGATCGCGACGGGCATGACGTGGCTCCTGACGATCGTCGTCGTCGCGGTGGTCGTCGTCATCGTGCGCATGGTCAGCCGGATCGGCTCCCGCGCGTGGGCTGTCGCGCTCGGCCTGCTGCTCGGCGGCGCGCTCGGCAACCTCGTGGACCGGTTCTTCCGCGAGCCCGGTTTCGCGCGGGGCCACGTGGTCGACTTCATCGACTACGCGGGCTTCTTCGTCGGCAACGTCGCGGACATCGCGATCGTCGGTGCCGCGGTGATGATCGCGGTGCTGTCCGTGATCGGCATCGGCCTCGACGGCACGCGGCAAGGCCGTGACGCGGCGGACGAGAAGGCCGCCGACGAGCCGGCGGCGGGGGAGACGCGGTGAGCCTGCGGTCGCTGCCCGTGCCCGACGGCCTCGCGGGCGAGCGCGTCGACGCCGCGCTGTCGCGGCTCCTCGGGCTCTCGCGGACGCGCGCGGCGGAGCTGGCGGCGGCCGGCGCCGTGCGGCTCGACGGGCGCGAGGTCGGCAAGTCCGACCGGCTCCCCGCGGGCGCGTGGCTCGAGGTCGACGTGCCCGACGCCGCGCCCGCGGCCGTCGAGGTCGTCCCCGAGCCGGTCCCCGGCATGGGCATCGTCCACGACGACGACGACCTCGTCGTCGTCGACAAGCCCGTGGGCGTCGCGGCGCACCCGTCGCCCGGCTGGACCGGCCCGACGGTCGTCGGCGCGCTCGCCGCCGCGGGCTACCGCATCTCCACGTCCGGCGCCGCCGAGCGCCAGGGCGTCGTGCACCGCCTCGACGCCGGGACGTCCGGGCTCATGGTGGTCGCGAAGAGCGAGGTCGCGTACACGGCCCTCAAGCGTGCGTTCAAGGAGCGCACGGTCGAGAAGGTCTACCACGCGCTCGTCCAGGGCCACCCCGAGCCGACGACGGGCACGATCGACGCGCCGATCGGTCGCCACCCGAGCGCCGACTGGAAGTTCGCCGTCACGGCCGACGGCAAGCCGTCGGTCACGCACTACGAGGTCCTCGAGATGCTTCCCGCCGCCTCGCTCGTCGAGGTCCACCTCGAGACCGGGCGCACCCACCAGATCCGCGTGCACTTCTCGGCGCTGCGCCACCCGTGCGTCGGCGACCTCACGTACGGAGCCGACCCGGTGCTCGCGTCGCGCGTCGCGCTCTCGCGCCAGTGGCTGCACGCCGTCCGGCTCGGGTTCGAGCACCCCACCACAGGCCGATGGCTCGAGGTCGAGAGCTCGTACCCCGATGACCTCGCGCACGCGCTCGAGGTCCTGCGCGGGGCGTACGCATGAGCGCCGCCGAGCCCGTGCGCCCGGAGCGGCCGCCCTTCGCCGTCGAGCGCGTGCGCGACGCCGCCGGGCTCGCGGAGGCGCACGCGCTGCGCCTCGCCGTCTTCGTCGACGAGCAGCAGGTCCCGGTCGAGGAGGAGATCGACGACCTCGACACCGCGCCCACGACGACGCACGTCCTCGTGCGCGACGCCGCGGGCGCCGTCGTGGGCACCGGCCGGCTGCTCACCGACTCGGCGCACCCCGGCGAGACGCACGTCGGCCGCGTCGCCGTCGCGGCCTCGGCCCGGGGCACCGGCGCCGGCGCGGCGGTCATGCGTGCCCTCGAGGACCTCGCCCTCGCCGAGCACGCCGTCCCCGGCCCCGACGGCCGCCCGACCGTCCGCGTCGAGCTGTCCGCCCAGGTGCAGGCGGCCGGCTTCTACGAACGCCTCGGCTACACCGTCCACGGCCCGGTCTACCTCGACGCGGGCATCGACCACCGCGACGCCGCGAAGATCCTCACCGCCGAGAGCTGACCGCCGGAACCAGGACCGCGTCGTCGGCACCGCGCGCGGGGCCGGGGCCGCGCTCGGGCCTACCATCCGGCCTCGTCCCTCGGCCTCCCGCCAGGCCCGACCACGGCCCTTCGCACGGCCCCGGCCCCGCGCGCTCGTCGTCCGTCGCCCGATCGTCATCGCGTGGGGTGCTCGTCGTCTGACTGCGGACTCGCCGCCCGGCGGGGGGCGAGCCGCCTTGCCGGGGACGTCGCGCCTCGCCGAGCGCGGAGTCCTTCGTCACACACGAGGTGACGGACGGGCGAGGTGCGACGTGGGGGTGTGCGCCGGATCGTGGTGGGCCTGGCGGGAGCGCCGAGGCACGAGGCGCGGATGGTAGATCCGGCGCACACCCCCACGTCCCGCCGGAGGTGCACGAGAGCGTCGGTACCCCGGCCTAGGATCGACGCATGCCGAGCACGACCGAGGACTTCGTCCACCTGCACGTCCACACCGAGTACTCGATGCTCGACGGCGCGGCGCGGATCGGGGACCTGTTCGACGAGGTCGAGCGGCTCGGGCAGAAGGCGATCGCGACGACGGACCACGGGTACGTGTTCGGCGCGTTCGAGTTCTGGTCGAAGGCGCAGGCGAAGGGCATCAAGCCGATCATCGGCGTCGAGGCGTACATCACGCCGGGCACGAGCCGGTTCGACCAGACGCGCGTGCGGTTCGGCGAGAAGGGCCAGGAGGCGGACGACGTGTCCGCGCGTGGTGCGTACACGCACATGACGTTGCTGGCCAAGGACAACGAGGGCCTGCACAACCTGTTCCGCGCGTCGTCGCTGGCGTCGCTCGACGGGCAGATGGGCAAGTGGCCGCGCATGGACCGCGACCTGCTGCAGCGGTACGGCAAGGGCCTGATCGCGACGAGCGGGTGCCCGTCGGGCGAGATCCAGACGCGCCTGCGCCTGGGGCAGTGGGACGAGGCGGTCCGCACGGCCGGCGAGCTGCAGGACATCTTCGGTCGCGAGAACTTCTACGTCGAGCTCATGGACCACGGGCTCGAGATCGAGACGCGGGTCACGAAGGACCTGCTGCGCCTCGCGGAGACGATCGGCGCGCGGGTCGTCGCGACGAACGACCTGCACTACGTGCGCGAGGAGGACGCGTCGAGCCAGGAGGCGCTGCTCGCGATCAACTCGGGCTCGACGCTCGACGACCCGGACCGCTTCAAGTTCGACGGCACGGGCTACTACGTGAAGTCCGCGGCGGAGATGCGCCGCGTCTTCGCGGAGCTGCCGGAGGCGTGCGACAACACGCTCCTCATCGCCGAGCAGTGCGAGGTGTCGTTCAACACCAAGGCCAACTACATGCCCCGGTACCCGGTACCGGAGGGCGAGGACGAGACCAGCTGGTTCGTCAAGGAGATCGAGCGCGGCCTGCACCGCCGCTACCCCGACGGCATCCCGGACGCGTCGCGCAAGCAGGCGGAGTACGAGACCGAGGTCATCGTGCAGATGGGCTTCCCGGGGTACTTCCTCGTGGTCGCCGACTTCATCAACTGGGCGAAGCAGCAGGGCATCCGCGTCGGGCCCGGGCGTGGCTCGGCGGCGGGCTCGATGGCGTCGTACCTCATGGGCATCACCGAGCTGGACCCGCTGAAGCACGGGCTCATCTTCGAGCGGTTCCTCAACCCCGAGCGCGTGTCCATGCCCGACGTCGACGTCGACTTCGACGAGCGCCGGCGCGGCGAGGTCATCAAGTACGTCACGGAGAAGTACGGCGACGACCGCGTCGCGCAGATCGTCACGTACGGCACGATCAAGGCCAAGCAGGCCCTGAAGGACTCGTCCCGGCTCCTCGGCTTCCCCTTCGCGATGGGGGAGAAGCTCACGAAGGCGATGCCGCCGGCCGTCATGGGCAAGGACATCCCGCTCTCGGGCATCTTCGACCCGAAGCACGAGCGGTACGCGGAGGCGGCGGAGTTCCGCCAGCTCCACGACTCGGACCCGGAGGCGCAGCGCGTCGTCGAGCTCGCGCGCGGCATCGAGGGCCTGAAGCGCCAGTGGGGCGTGCACGCGGCGGGCGTCATCATGTCGAGCGACCCGCTGATCGACATCATCCCGATCATGCGCCGCCTGCAGGACGGCGCGGTCATCACGCAGTTCGACTACCCGACGTCCGAGGGCCTCGGCCTCATCAAGATGGACTTCCTCGGGCTGCGCAACCTCACGATCCTCGAGGACGCGCTCGAGAACATCGTGATGAACGGCAAGGAGCCGATCGAGATCGAGTCGCTCGAGCTCGACGACCGCGCGGCGTACGAGCTGCTCGCGCGCGGTGACACGCTCGGCGTGTTCCAGCTCGACGGCGGCCCGATGCGCGCGCTGCTGCGCCAGATGCGCCCCGACAACTTCGAGGACATCTCCGCCGTCATCGCCCTGTACCGCCCCGGTCCGATGGGCATGAACTCGCACACGAACTACGCGCTGCGCAAGAACGGCCTGCAGAAGATCGAGCCGATCCACCCCGAGCTGGCCGAGCCGCTCGCGGAGGTCCTCGACGAGACGTACGGCCTCATCGTCTACCAGGAGCAGGTGCAGAAGGCCGCCCAGGTCCTCGCCGGGTACTCGCTCGGTCAGGCCGACCTGCTCCGTCGCGCGATGGGCAAGAAGAAGAAGGAGATCCTCGACAAGGAGTTCGTGCCCTTCCACGCGGGCATGAAGGAGCGCGGGTACTCCGACGGAGCGATCCAGGCGGTGTGGGACACGCTCGTGCCCTTCGCCGGCTACGCGTTCAACAAGGCGCACTCGGCCGGCTACGGCCTCGTGTCGTACTGGACCGCCTACCTCAAGGCGAACTACCCGACCGAGTACATGGCGGCGCTGCTGACGAGCGTGCGCGACGACAAGGACAAGTCGGCGCTGTACCTCAACGAGTGCCGGCGCATGCACATCACGGTCCTGCCGCCGGACGTGAACTCGTCGGCCGCGAACTTCACGGCAGTCGGCGACGACATCCGCTTCGGCCTCACCGCGGTGCGCAACGTCGGCCGCAACGTGGTCGACGCGATCGTGGCCACGCGCGAGGAGAAGGGCGAGTTCACCTCGTTCACCGACTTCCTCGACAAGGTCCCCGCCGTCGTGTGCAACAAGCGCACGATCGAGTCGCTCATCAAGGCGGGTGCCTTCGACTCGCTCGGCCACTCGCGGCGCGCGCTGCTCGTCGTCCACGAGCAAGCGGTGGACTCCGTGATCAGCGTCAAGCGCAAGGAGGCGGAGGGGCAGTTCGACCTGTTCGCCGACCTCGGGCCGCAGGACGACCCGGCGATGTCGTTCAGCGTCGACGTCCCGGACCTGCCGGACTGGGACAAGAAGCAGCGCCTCGCGTTCGAGCGCGAGATGCTCGGGCTCTACGTGTCCGACCACCCGCTGTCGGGCCTCGAGCACGTGCTCACCCGCGCGGCGGACACGAGCATCGCCGCGCTCATCGCGGACGAGGGCCGTCCGGACGGGTCCACGGTCACGGTGGCGGGTCTCATCACGTCGCTGCAGCGCAAGATGAGCAAGAACGGCAACCCCTGGGCCGCGGTGACCATCGAGGACCTCGAGGGCGCGGTCGAGGTCATGTTCTTCGGCGAGACGTACCTCGCGTACTCGACCATCCTCGCGGAGGACCAGGTCGTCGTGCTGCGCGGCCGCGTGCGGCGCCGCGACGACGCGATGCAGCTGCAGGCGATGGAGGTCTCCCTGCCCGACGTCTCGGTCGGACCCGACTCGCCCATGGCCGTCCGGGTGCCGCACACCCGGTGCGTCGAGCCGGTCATCGTGCGGCTGCGCGAGGTGCTCGCGACCCACCCAGGGTCGGCGGAGGTGCACGTGCAGATCCTCGAGCCGGGCAAGACGACGGTCGTGCGCGCCGGTGACGCGCTGCGCGTGGAGAAGTCGCCGGCGCTGTTCGGGGACCTCAAGGCGCTCCTCGGACCGTCCTGCCTCGTGTGACCCGCGCGACGGTGCGACCCGTGTGACGACGGTGACGCCGGCGCAGCGCTCGGCGCGCGGTGGCCAGACCTAGACTCGGCCGGGTGATCCGACTCAACCCCGAGCAGCGCGTCTTCGTCACCGAGCGGCACCTCGCCACGCTCACCACGCTGCGCGCGGACGGCACCCCGCACGTCGTGCCGGTCGCGTTCACGTGGGACCCGGACGCCGGTGTCGCGCGGATCACGTGCAACCGCGCGTCGGTCAAGGCGCGCAACGCGCGCCTGCGCGGGCCGGACGGGGGGCCGCCGCGGGCCGCGGTGTGCCAGGTCGACGGCGGGCGCTGGATGACGCTGGAGGGGACGATCGAGGTCGTCGAGGACCCGGACGAGGTGGCCGACGCCGTGGAGCGCTACGCGCGGCGGTACCGGCCGCTCTCCCCGAACCCGGAGCGCGTCGTGCTGCGCCTCACGCCCGACAGGGTGATGGCCTCGACGTACATGGCGGGCTGACCGGCCCGACCGAGCCATGCGGACCGGGCACAGCGGGTCGGACGGGCCAGGTCAGGCGACCGTCGCGCCCTGGCGTCCCTGCGGGCGGTCCACCGTCACCGTGTCGCCACGCCGCAGCTGGCGACCGCGGCGCGTGTCGACCTCGCCGTCGACCCGCACCTCGCCCTCGGCGACGAGCTCGCGGGCCTCGGCACCGGACTCCGCGAGCCCGGCGAGCTTGAGGAACTGGCCGAGCCGGATGACGTCGTCCGAGATCCGGACCGGGGGGAAGGCGGTGGCGTCGGCGGGCTGCTCCATGGGGCCATCGTCGCACCTCGCGGGGGCGGGCGTTCTCGGCGGGGCCCGGGCGCTCCTAGACTCGGAGTCATGATCAGCCGCATCGACCTCCGAGGCCGGACCCTGAGCGCCCGCGAGCTCGTCGACACCCTGCCGCGCGCCGAGGTCGGCGTCGAGGACGCCGCGCACCAGGTCGCGCCGATCATCGACGCGGTGCGCGAGCGCGGCGCGGACGCGCTGCGCGAGTACGCCGAGCGCTTCGACGGGGTCCGCCCCGAGCACCTGCGCGTCCCGGCGGCGGCGCTCGAGACCGCGCTCGCCGAGCTCGACCCCACGGTGCGGGCCGGTCTCGAGGAGGCGATCCGGCGCGTGCGGCTCGTGCACGCGGCGCAGCGTCCGCAGGACTTCGCCGTGGAGATCGGCCCCGGGGCGCGCGTGCGCCAGCGCTGGGTGCCGGTCGGCCGCGTCGGGCTGTACGCGCCGGGCGGCCTCGCGGTGTACCCGTCGTCGGTCGTCATGAACGTCGTGGCGGCGCAGGAGGCGGGCGTGGCGAGCCTCGCGGTCGCGTCACCGCCGCAGCGCGACGGCGGCGGGCTGCCGCACCCGACGATCCTCGCGGCGTGCGCCCTGCTCGGCGTGGACGAGCTGTACGCGGTCGGCGGTGCGCAGGCCGTCGCGATGTTCGCGTACGGCGCGGCCGGCGGCGAGCCGCAGGACGGCGCCGTGCTGTGCGAGCCCGTCGACGTCGTCACCGGGCCGGGCAACGTGTTCGTCGCCGCGGCCAAGCGCCTCGTGCGCGGCGTGGTCGGTATCGACGCCGAGGCCGGTCCGACGGAGATCGCGATCCTCGCCGACGCGACCGCCGACCCGGGTCACGTCGCGGCGGACCTCATCAGCCAGGCGGAGCACGACCCGCTCGCCGCGGCGGTCCTCGTGACCCCGTCCGTCGAGCTCGCGGCCGCGGTCGAGGCGCGGCTCGTCGACCTCGTCCCCGTGACGAAGCACGCCCAGCGCGTCGCCCAGTCCCTCGGCGGCCCGCAGTCGGCCGTCGTGCTCGTGGACGACCTCGAGCACGGCCTCGCGGTCGTGGACGCCTACGGCGCCGAGCACCTCGAGATCCAGGCGGAGGGCGCCGCGGGGCTCGCGGACCGGGTGCGCAGCGCGGGCGCGATCTTCGTCGGCCCGTGGTCGCCGGTCTCGCTGGGGGACTACATGGCGGGCTCGAACCACGTGCTGCCCACCGGCGGCTGCGCGCACTTCGCGAGCGGCCTCGGCGTGCACAGCTACGTCAAGGCCGTCCAGGTCATCGAGTACGACCGCGACGCGCTCGAGGAGCTCGCCGACCGGATCGTCGCGGTCGCGAACGACGAGGACCTGCCGGCGCACGGCGAGGCCGTGCGCGCGCGATTCCTCTGAGCGGGCGCCGTGTCGCACGACGACGTCGTCCGCCGGGCGCTCCCGGCCGACGCCGCGGCGCTCGTCGCGCTGCGCGTCGAGCTCATGCGCGCGATGGGCGAGGCCGACGCCGAGGCACCGGAGTGGCAGGACCGCGCGCTCGGCTGGTTCCGTGACGCGCTCGCGGGCGACGACGCGGCGGCGTTCGTCGTCGACGACGGCGGAGAGGTCGTCGCGGGGGCCCTCGTGACCCTCAGCCGGGGCGCGCCGTCGGCGCGCAACCACCGCGGGCTGACCGCGCACGTGACCAACGTCTGCACGCTGCCGCACGCGCGGGGCCGCGGACTCGCGCGCGCGTGCCTCGAGGCCGCGATCCGGTGGTCGCGCGCCGCGGACGTCGACTCGGTGTCGCTGCACGCGACGCCCGACGGCGAGGCGCTCTACCGCTCGCTCGGCTTCACCGACACGACCTACACCGAGCTGCGCCTGCGCTGGTGAGCCGCCGGCGGCGCGCCCGTGTCAGCGCACGCCGAGGACGAACGGGTGCACCGCCTCGGCGCCCGCCTCGCGCAGCAGGCGTGCGGCGACCGTGAGCGTCCAGCCCGACTCGGTCCAGTCGTCGACGAGGAGCACGCGCCGCCCCGGCAGCCCGGCGAGCGCGGCGGGGGAGAGCTCGAGCTGCAGGCGCGTCGCGACGCCGGCGAGCCGCGTCGCGGAGTTCACGTCGTGGCGGCCGGGCTCCTCGCGGCCCGGGACCGGGCCGATCGCCCCGATGAGCGGGCGCCCGAGGTAGGCGGCGAGCCCGCTCGCGAGGTGGTGCGTGAGGCGCGGGCGCGTGACCGAGCGCACCGCCACCACGCCGTCGAGGAGCAGCCGCCGCTCCGCGGGCGCGTCGGACGCGTCCTCGTCCCCCTCGGCCGGGGCCG
>NZ_LWGL01000086.1 GCF_001722485.1 Cellulosimicrobium cellulans
GCGGGCGCGGGGCCGTGGCGGTACCAGCCCGCGGTGAGGGCGTCGCCCGGGAGGGCCATGCGGCCCTGGTCGTCCACGCCCTCCGGCACGACCGGGATGTCGACGGCGAGGTCGGGGACGACGACGCGCACGGGCGCGGGCGGGGCGGGTGCAGGGACGTCACGAGCGGGACGGACGGGCACGTCGGGCAGCCCTGCTGCACCCGACGCCGCCGCGTCCGTCCCGCCGGGCTCCTCGCCCGGGGCAGGTGGCCGGGCGGGAGCGCCCGCCGCCGGGTCGGGACCCCCGACGGCGGGCGGGTCGGCGGGTGCCGGGGAACACCCGCCGACGACCAGGACGAGCCCCGCGAGCGACGCGACGAGCACCGCTCGGCCCCGTGCCGCGAGGCGCGTCGTCATGCGGACCGGTGCGTCGGGGGGACGGTCTCGGTCGCGTGGTGCTCGCGCCGCGCGCGGACGAGCATGACGCTCGCGGCGACGAGGAGCAGGCCGACGAGGCTCACGCCGAACGCGATGGCGACGACGGTGAAGGTGCTGCCCGTGTCGGCGAGCCCGGACGTGCCGGCGGGGACGCCGGACGGCGCGGAGTGCAGGCCCTCGACGGTCTGCGTCGCGAGGGCGAGGTTGCCGGCGTCGAGGCTGCCCCAGGCGTAGGCGATCGTGTTGACGCCCTCGGCGACGGTGAGGTCGGCCGGGCCGAGCACAGGGTCGGTGGTGCCGGCGGCGGCGATCGTCGCGGACACGGTGCTCGCCGGGAGGTCGAGCACGGACTCGTCGGGGTTCTCCAGGCCGGAGACGACGGCCTGGCCGCCCGCGAGGACGTCGACCGCGGGTGCGCCGGCGACGTGTCGGACGGTGAGCCGGCCCTCGCCCGGGGCGGTCGGCGATGTGTCGTCGGTGAAGAGCGTCGCAGTGGGTTGCCCGGCGGCGTCGAGGTGCGCGACCGCGGTGTAGCTCCCGTCGGCCTCGAGCGGCAGGTCGACCGGGCCGATGACGGGCGCGCTCGTGTCGGTCGCGTCCGGCGCCGTGATGGCGACGCTGTACGTGCCCGGGGGCAGGTCGAGCGGGCCGGCGAGGTCGCCGGGCTGGAAGTCGTCGAGCGTGAGCTCGTCGTCCACCCAGACGTCCACGGGGGTGTCCGGGACGCCGTGCAGGACGGAGAGCGAGGCGTTCCCCGCGGTGGCGGCCGTCGCGGGGGCGGCGAGCGCGCCGAGGGCGACGAGTCCGGCGGCGCCCGCGAGCGCGGCGCTGCGTCGTGCGGTGCGGTGCATGGTGTCCTCCAGGGTCGGGCCCGGCGTGCCGGGCGCGTGAGCTGCTGACACCGGTACTTCGGGCGCGAGGACCCCCGCGGATGCACCGGATTCCGACGCGATGTGTTGACAGCGATGTCACACCCCCGGAGACTGGTCGCGACCATCTACCGCGTGGCCCCGGCCTGCCGTCCGGTCGCGCCCGCACAGTCGCGGACGCCGCCCGCGGTCCCGGCCCGGCCGCTCCCCGACGACGTCGTCGGGGCCCCGGAAGGAACACGCATGAGAAGAACGCTCGCCGCGGCGTCCGCCGCGGTGCTCGCGCTGCTCGTCGGGGGCACGGTCGCCCCGGCCGTGGCCGGCACGACCTCGCCCGACGGCACCGCCCCCGGCACGACGGTGCTCGACGCGGAGCCGCCCGCCGTCGTCCCCGACCTCACGACGGCGGAGGCGGGCAACCCGATCATCGACGGCTGGTACGCCGACCCGGACGTCGAGTTCTACGAGGGGGAGTACTGGATCTTCCCGACGACGTCGGCCCCGTACGGCGAGCAGGTCCAGCTCGACGCGTTCTCGTCGCCGGACATGGTGCACTGGACGAAGCACGAGCGCGTGCTGCACCTCGACGACGTCTCGTGGGGCGAGTACGCGCTGTGGGCGCCCGCGCCCGTGGAGCGCGACGGGAAGTACTACCTGTACTTCGGCGTCAACGACATCCAGAGCGACGCGGCGCTGGGCGGGATCGGCGTGGCGGTCGCGGACCGGCCCGAGGGCCCGTACGTCGACGCGCTCGGCGAGCCGCTCATCGACGCCTTCCACAACGGCGCGCAGCCCATCGACCAGGACGTCTTCGTCGACGACGACGGCCAGGCGTACATGTACTACGGCGGGTGGGGGCACGCGAACGTCGTCGAGCTGAACGACGACATGATCAGCCTCGGCACGCACGACGACGGCTCGACGTTCAAGGAGATCACCCCGGAGGGCTACGTCGAGGGTTCGTTCATGTTCAAGCGGAACGGGACGTACTACCTCATGTGGTCCGAGGGCGGCTGGACCGGCCCGGACTACCGGGTGTCGTACGCGCGCTCGGACTCGCCGCTCGGCCCGTTCGAGAGCGAGGGCACGGTGCTCGCGCAGGACCCCGCTGTCGCGCGCGGGTCGGGCCACAACTCGGTGGTCAACGTCCCGGGGACGGACATCTGGTACATCGTCTACCACCGCCGGCCGCTCAGCGAGACCGACGGCAACTCCCGCCAGGTGGCCTACGAGCGCCTGTACTTCGAGGAGGACGGCTCGATCCGCCCGATCGAGATGAAGGTCCAGGACAACTTCGAGGACGACAACGACCTCGGCTGGACCACGCACGGCGGGACGTGGACGGCGACCGGCGGCGAGTACGTCGTCGGGTCGGTCCGTGAGGGCAAGAGCGTCCAGGACACGAACTTCGCCGACCTCGACTACCGCGTCACCGTCACCCCGACGGCGGTCGCGGCCACGGGCGGGGACGCCGGCGTGATCTTCCGCGCGAGCCAGGTGGCGGCGGGGCAGGACGCCTACCGCGGGTACTACGCGGGCGTCCGCCCGTCGGGCCAGGTCGTGCTCGGCAAGGTCGACGACCGCGGCTGGAGCACGCTCGGCACGGCACCCGCCGACGCCGGGCTGGGCGAGAGCACGCAGCTGCGCGTCGTCGCCGTCGGGCCGAACCTGCGCGTGTACGTCGGCGACGCCACCGCCCCCGCGATCAGCGTCACCGACGGGACGTTCGCGTCCGGCAAGCACGGCCTGCGCGTCTTCGACTCCGCGGCACGCTTCGACGACGTCGCGATCGAGCGCCGCGTGCTCGACGTCGGCGTCGAGGTGGGCGCGGGCGCCGTGCGCGCCGGTGGGGCGGCGGACCTCGACGTGACGGTCACCAACACGGCCGGCGAGGCCCGCACGGTCGACCTCACCGCGACGGCCCCGGACGGCTGGACCGCCGCCCTGCCGGTGACGTCGCTCGACGTCGCCGCCGGCGCGACGGAGACGTTCACGCTCCCGGTGACGGCGGCCTCCGGTGCCGCGGAGGGGGTGCACCCGGTGAGCGTGTCGGCGTCGTGGGACGACTGGACCGCCGCCGGGACGGGCTACGTCGCCGTCATCGAGGACGTCTTCGAGGCGCACCCGAGCACGCCGGAGGAGTCGGTCTGGCTCGCCGCCGACGACCGCTCGCAGATCGGCCCGCACGGCGCGGGCCAGTGGGTCCGGTACACCGACAACGACCGGTCGTACACGTACGAGGTGCCGCTGCCCGCGGGCGTGCGGGCCGGGACGGTCACGCTCGACATCGGCAACCAGTTCCTCGTCGAGGCGTCGTCGGACCAGGAGACGTGGGTCGAGGTGCTGCGCGAGACGCGCGAGGAGCGGGCGCTGGGCAACCGTGCCGAGCGCGAGCTCGACGTCGCGACGCTCCTCGAGCAGACCGGCTCGACCGACGGGTCGCTCTACCTGCGCTTCCGCGACTCGTTCCCCGCCGACGGCTGGGGCTCGTGGCTGCGCACCGCGCGCCTCGAGATCGACGCGACGCCCGCGCCGGTCGTCACGGTGCAGGCCGAGAGCCGCTGCCTCGCGGGCACGGCCTACGTCGCGGTCCGCGCGACCAACGGTGGCGACGCGCCGGTCGACGTCGAGATCGAGACCGCGTACGGCACGACGACCCGCCTCGGCGTCGAGCCCGGCCGCAACGCCTACCAGGCGTTCTCGTCGCGCGCGGCGGGCATCGACGCCGGCACGGTGACGGTGACGGTGACGGCGACGTCGCCGGGCGGCGCGCCGCACGCGCAGCAGGTGGAGGTGCCGGGGCGCACCTGCTGACACCGTCGCCGTCGGGCCGGCGAGAGCTGCGGTCCCGCTCGAGCGCTGCGTCCCCGGACGCAGCGCTCGAGCGCGGACGCAGCACTCGGCCGGGGGCGATGATGAGCGCATGACGCGCGACCCCCGCCGGCCCTCCCTGCTCGCGCTCGCGGGCCTCGTCGCGCTCGGCGGGGCGCTGGGGACGACGGCGCGCGCCGTCCTCGAGCACGCGTGGCCGCCGCCCGCCGGGGGCTGGCCGTGGACGACGTTCGCGATCAACGTCGCCGGGTCCTTCCTGCTCGGCGTCCTGCTCGAGGCGCTGCGGCGTGCCGGGCCCGACGCCGGGTGGCGGCGAGCCGTCCGGCTCGGCTGCGGCACGGGCGTGCTCGGAGGCTTCACGACGTACAGCACGTTCGCCGTCGAGGTCGAGCGCCTGGCGGCGGGCGGCGACCTCGGGCTCGGCGCGGCCTACGCCGTCGGGAGCGTGGTGCTGGGGATCGTTGCCGCGGTCGGCGGGATCGTAGCGGCGTCGGCCGTCACCGGCCGGACGAGGCGGGGGAGCGCCGCGTGAGCGGCCTCGCGTGGGTGCTCGTCGCGGTCGGCGGCGGCCTCGGGGCGGCGTCGCGCTTCGCGCTGGACACCCTCGTGCAGCACCACAACCGGTGGTCGACGCCGCTCGGCACCGTCGTCGTCAACGTCACCGCGTGCTTCCTGCTCGGCCTGCTCACGGGCTGGGGGCTCGGCCACGCGGGACCGACGGCGGTCGTCGCGGGCCTCGGCACGGGGTTCCTCGGCGGCTTCTCGACGTTCAGCACCGCGAGCGTCGAGGCCGCGCGCCTCGTGCTCGCCGGGCGGGGTCTCGCCGCGGTGCTGCACCCGCTGGCGATGCTCGTCGCCGGGCTCGCCGCGGCCGCGCTCGGGGTCGCGCTCGCCTCCTGATCGCGCCGCTCAGACGCGCGCGAGCTCCCGGACGGTGTCGATCGTGTCGGCCTCGGCCGCCGTCTTGTCGTCGCGGTAGTGCAGGACGCGCGCGAACCGCAGCGCGAGGCCGCCGGGGTAGCGGGTCGAGCGCTGCAGCCCGTCGAACGCGATCTCGACGACCTGCTCGGGCCGCACGTGCACGACGTGCCCGGCACGCGACGTCTCGAGCGCGAGGAAGCGCTGCGTCTGCCACGCGAGCATCTCGTCCGTCATGCCCTTGAACGTCTTGCCGAGCATGACGAAGCCGCCGTCGGGGTCGCGCGCGCCGAGGTGGATGTTCGACAGCGTGCCGCTGCGCCGCCCCGAGCCCCACTCGACGGCGAGCACGACGAGGTCGAGCGTGTGCCGCGGCTTGACCTTGACCCAGCCCGCGCCGCGCCGGCCGGCGGCGTAGGGGGTCTCGAGCGACTTCACGACGATGCCCTCCTGCCCCTCCGCGACGGCGCCGTCGAAGAACACGCCCGCCGCCTCGGCGTCGTCGGTGACGAGACGCCGGACCACGTGCGGCGCGGCCACCTCGTCGAGCACGGCGAGCCGCTCGCGCAGCGGCTCGTCGAGCAGGTCGCGCCCGTCCACGTGGAGCACGTCGAAGAAGAACGGCGACAGCTCGAGCGACGCGGCGAGCTCCGCCTCCTCGGCCGCCGTGCGCTCACCGGCGTCACGGGTAGCGGACCGGGCGGCGGTCTCCTGGAAGGGGCGCGGGACGCCGTCGGGCCCGACGGCGAGCGCCTCCCCGTCGAGGACCAGCTGCTGGGCGGGCAGCGCGCGGACGATCGCGACGATCTCGGGGACGCGGGCCGTGATGTCGTCGAGGGAGCGCGTGTACACGCCGACGGTGTCGCCGTCGCGGTGCACCTGGATGCGGATGCCGTCGAGCTTGACGTCGACCGCGACCTCGCCGGCCCCGGTCTTCTCGAGCGCCGTGGCGACGTCGGGCGCGGACTGCGCGAGCATCGGGCGCACCGGCCGGCCGACCTCGAGCGTGAATCCCGCGAGCGCGACGAGCGCGGCGTCCGGGTCGGGGGAGCCGAGCGCGGCGCGCGCCACGGGGCCGGTCGCACCGCAGAGCATGACGGCGCGGCGGACCGCCTCGGCGGGCACGCCCGACGCCTCGGCGACCGCGTCGACGACGACCGAGTCGAGCGCGCCCTGCCGCAGCTCGCCCGTGACGAGCCCGCGCAGGAACGCCTGCTCGCGCTCGGTCGCGGCGCCGAAGAGGGCCGCGGCCTCGGCGGCGCGCGCGGTGTCGGACCCCGGCCCGGACAGCTCCGCCATGCGCGCGAAGGCGGCGTCGACGTCGTCGAGGGTGAGCGTCGGCTCGGCGGCCGGCTCCGGGAGCTCGCGCAGCGAGCGCCACCCGAGTCCGGTGCGGCGCTGGCGCAGCTCGCCCGCGAGGTACGCGACGGCGATCTCGATCTCCTCGAGCGCTGGGCCGACGGCATGGGTGGGCCCGGAGCGGACGGCCTCGTCGGCGGCGCGGCGCAGCAGGCTCGCGATGGCGGAGCGCTTGGCGAGCCGGGAGCGGGTGGCGGCGACGGCGTCGGACGTGGCGGCGACCTCGGCGAGCAGCATGCTCCATCCTCGCGTCGCGGGTGCCGTCCCGCCCGGCGAGGCGCACCCGTGGTCCCTCCTCGGGGTGCGCCTCGAGCGTGCGGCCGCCTCGACCCCGGGATCGTCGTCCCGCACCGCCGAGAGAGGTCCAATCGTCCGGTCCGCGCGGCGAGCGCCGTCGGCCGGGTGATACTGGCGGGACCGAGGGACGGGGGCAGCGACGATGGCTGACGACGCCGGCGTGCTCGCGCGCCTGGCGGCCGCCGTGGCGAGGCATGCCGGCGTGGAGCCGCTCGCCGCCCGCCTGTGCGGTGCCTCGCTCGAGGTGCTCGGGGCGGCCGGCGGGTCCGTCACGCTGCTGCCGGCCGGCGCGGGCCGGCTCACGGTCTGCACGTCGGACGAGACGTCGGCGAGCCTGGAGGACCTGCAGGAGGTGCTCGGCGAGGGGCCGACCCGGCTCGCGCACACCGAGGGTCGCGTGGTCGTCACGGCGATCGGCGACCGGGACGGTGCGGGCCTCGGCGCGGACGGGCACCGCCACGACGCGCACCACCGCGACGAGGGGCGGGCGTCGTTCCCGATGTTCGTCGACCTGGCGGCGGAGGTCGCCGCGCCCGTCACGGTGTACGCGTTGCCCATGCGGCCCGGCGGGAACCCGATCGGCGTGCTGACGTGCTACACGACCGACGGCGGTCTCGCGGTCGGCCTCGAGGACGCGCGGCGGCTCGCCGACGCCGTCGGGGCGTCCCTGCTCGGGGACCGGCAGTTCCTCTCGGCCGCGGCACCCGGCTGGCGCGAGCGGGCGAGGATCCACCAGGCGACCGGCATGGTCATCGCGCAGCTCGGCCTGCCCGCCGAGGACGCGCTCGTGCTCCTGCGCGCCCACGCGTACGCGGGCGGCGCGACACTGGAACAGGTGGCCGAGCGCGTGATCGGCCGGCAGCTGTCCTTCGCCGCGCAGGCTCCCGGACCCACCCGGACGATCGAGGAGGAGGAGTCGTGACCGTGCGGACCCCGACACAGGCTCTGGCGGAGAGCACGTCGGCCCTCCTGCGGCACCACGAGGTGACCGACCTGGTCGCCCAGCTCCTGCGGGACGCCGTGGCCTTCCTGCCCGTCGCGGGCGCGGCGGTGCTCGTGACGGGGCCGCTCGGCGGGCTGGAGCTCCTCAGCGCTCTGTCGCACCGGGAGCAGGAGCTCGAGCTGTACCAGTCGCAGGTCGACGAGGGCCCGTGCGTGGACACCGTCCGCGAGGTCTCCCGCGTCTCGTGCACGGGCGCCGAGGCCATCCGGGGCCGGTGGCCCGCGGTCGGCCCGGCGATCGTCGACGCCGGGTTCCGGTCCGTGCACGCGTTCCCGCTGCTGTGGCACGACAGGGCCCTCGGCGGGCTCAACCTCTTCGGCGAGGAGGAGAGGCCGTTCTCGGCGGAGGAGGACGCGCTCGGGCAGTCCTTCGCCGACATCGCGGCGCTCGCGGTCGTGCAGCCCGGTGCGCTGGGCGACGACGAGGTCGGCCGCCGCGTGGAGCAGGCGCTCGAGGGGCGCGCCGTGGTCGAGCGCGCCAAGGGCGTCCTGGCCCACCAGCTCGGCGTCGACCCGGGCGCGGCGTACGACGTGCTCGTCGAGCGCAGCCGAGGGGCGAGCCTGACGGCGACGGCCGAGGTCGTCGTCGCGAAGGCCGTGCGGAGCGGGTGACGCCGGTCGCGGTGCGAACGGACGGCGGCGAGGGCACCGTGGGGGGACGCAGGGCCGGGCGTCGGCCCGGGGACGAGAGGAGCGCGACGGTGCGCCGCACGGTGTCCGACCACATGACGCCCGCCCCGACCGTGATCGACGAGGACGCCACGCTGCGCTCGGCCGCGCAGACGATGGCGCAGCAGGGCGTCGACGTCCTCCTCGTCGCGGCGCACGGGGAGATCACGGGCATCGTCACGGCCCGCGACATCGTCGTGCGCGGGGTCGCCCACGGGCTCGACGGCGAGGCCCACGTGCGGGAGGTCACGAGCGGGCGCGTCGCGACGGTCGCCCCCGACGACCCCGTGGCGGACGCCGTGCAGGTCATGCGTGCCGCCGGCCTGCGGCGCGTGCCCGTGCTCGACGGGAGCGTCGTCGTCGGGATCGTGTCGATCGGCGACCTCGCCGCCGCGCTCGACGCCGACCCGGGCGTCACCGACGTCCGTGGGGGACCGCCGCACCGCTGAGACCGGGACTACCGGCTGGCGACCGGCGGGCTACCGGCGCGTGCGGCCCTCGGCCGCGGCCCGCACGTCGGCGTCGATCTCGGTGGGGTCGATGCCGCGCTCGCGCAGCAGCGCGTCGAGCTTGGACTCCACGCGCTCGTCGCCCTCGCGCGACTGCGACGATCCCCAGTAGTAGAACAGCGCGAGGCCGGTCGCCTGCCACACGAGCTGGAGGAACTCCGACTGCCAGTTCTCGAACGTCGAGGACAGGAACTGCGGGAAGAACTCCGACCACGTGAACGAGGACCCGTGCTCGCTCGCCTCGTTGCCGACGGTGATGGCCTGGAACACGAACTGGCCGATCCACGACAGCAGGAAGAAGGCCCCGGTGACGAGGGCGAAGGAGTACGCGCGGTGGAAGCGCGGGCGTGACTTCGACTCGTCGGCGGTGCTCTCGCTCATGACGTGCTCCCCTCTCGTGCGGCGTCGGCGAGCGCCGACCCGTCTCCCAGCTGGCTCCGCGTGACGACGGACAGGGTGCCGTCGCTCTCCAGGACGACGGCGGCGACCTGGTCGAGGCCGCCGACCCCGTTGCTGCGCACCGCCTGCCGCACCTCCGACGCGGTGACGCGGTTGCGCCGCAGCGCGTCCTCGAGGAGGCGGCCGTCGCAAAGGAGCACGGACGGGCTCGCGGTCACCACCGACCGCCCGCGGGCGAACCGGGTGGAGGTCCACGAGACGAGCGCCTGCAGCAGCACGAGCGTCGCGAGGGCGGTTGCGCCCTCCACCCACGACACGTCCGCGGTGAGCAGGATGGTCGCGAGCACGGACCCGAGCGCGACCGTCACGACGAGGTCGAACGCGTTGAGCTTCGCCAGGGTGCGCTTGCCGGACACGCGCAGCACGAGGACGAGCCACACGTACGCGGCGGCGCCGACGACGACGACCCTCATGACCTGCGACCACGCGTCGAACCACACGGCGGTGCTCCTTCCTCGGCGTCCCGGGACCCGCCCACCGTGCGGCACCCCGGCACCGCTCGCCATGCGGGGCGCGGGGCGCGGTGCCTACGGTCGCGACGACCGACCGACCAGCACGACCCGACGAGGACGGTGACGACGGATGGCGCAGGACCACGGCGCGACGCACGACGAGGGCGCGGGCGGCCAAGGAGCGGACGGGCACGACGCGGGGGGCCAGGGCGGCGGCGGCCGCCTTCGCGTGTACGGACGGTTCGCGGCGATGATCGCGGCCTCGACGGTCGTCATGTTCGGGCTGACGTACACGAACGCGTTCGCGCTCGACCACGTGCGGTTCAGCGAGGAGCGCGTCTACATGGCGGTCCTCATGGGCTCGGCGATGGCGATCATCATGCTGGGCTTCATGTGGGGGCACATGTATCGCGACGTGCGGGTCAACGTCGCGATCGTCCTCGTCGCGCTGGTGGTCGGCACCGGCGCCCTGGCGCTGTCACGGACGCAGGCCCTCGTCGACGACCGCGCGTACATGAAGGGGATGATCCCGCACCACTCCATCGCGATCCTCACGAGCGAGCGCGCCGACATCGACGACGTGCGCGTCCGGCAGCTCGCGGACGAGATCGTCGAGGCGCAGCGGCGCGAGATCGCGGAGATGGAGTGGCTGATCTCCGACATCGCGGAGAACGGGGAGGTGACGTCGCCGGTCGAGGCGACGCAGCGCCCGGTGCCCGACCTCGGGCCCGGGGACGAGTCCTGAGCGGGCGCTCGGGCGGGCCGCCGGACCCCGCGTTACGGTGACGAGAGGTCGAGACGAGGCCACCACGCCGTCGCGGAGGTACCGATGAAGGCCCTGTTCATCAGCTGCACCCTGAAGAAGTCGCCCGAGCCGTCGAACACCGAGGCGCTGGGGCGGGTGGTCGCGGAGTCGCTGCAGGACCGGGGCGTCGAGGTGGAGCACGTGCGGCTCGTCGACCACGACGTGCCGCCCGGCGTCGTCACCGACCTGGGCGAGGGCGACGGCTGGCCCGCGATCCACGACAAGCTGCTCGAGTCCGAGATCCTCGTCGTGCTCACGCCGACGTGGCTCGCGCGCCCGTCGTCGATCGCGCAGCGGATGCTCGAGCGCATGGACGCGATGCTGTCGGAGACGGCCGACGACGGCACGCCCGTCGCGTACAACCGGGTCGCGGGCGTCGTCGTCACGGGCAACGAGGACGGCGCGCACCATGTCATCTCCGAGGTGTCCGGCGCGCTCGTCGACATCGGCTACACGATCCCCGGCCAGTCGTGGGTGTACTGGAACCAGGGCCCCGGGCCGGGGCCGGACTACGTGCAGACCGGCCACGGCCACGAGTGGGCGCGCAACACCGCGCAGCTCATGGCGCACAACCTGCACGCCGTCGCGACGGCGCTCGCCGAGCGTCCCGTGCCGGCGCCGTCCTGACCTGCGCTTCCGCCCCGCGGCTCGGCGTGCGGGCACCCGGTGCCCGTGCCAGCGTGGGCGGTGCCCGGGTCCAGCAACGAGCCCGTCGAGCACGAGCGTGAGCAGTGGTCCGCACCCGGGCCGCCCGGCACGGTACCCGCCGGGCGTCGTCGGCCACCGCACCGCGTCCCAGGAGGCGATCATGGCTGAGAAGTCCGAGACGAGGACGACGACCGACCACGACGAGATCCGGAAGTGGGTCGAGGAGAACGACGGCACCCCGGCGAGCGTGCGCGGCACCGAGCGCGGTGACGACGACGCCGGCGTCCTGCGCATCGACTTCCCCGGCGGCGCGGGCGAGGACGAGCTCGAGCACCTGTCGTGGGACGAGTGGTTCGAGAAGTTCGACAGCTCGGGCCTCGCGTTCCTCTACCAGGCGCAACGGTCCGGTGGAGGCGGCAGCACCTTCTTCAAGCTCGTGCGCCGGTGAGCGCCGTGACGTCCCCGCGCGCCGTGCGGCGCGCGGTGGTCACGGGCGGTGCCGGGTTCGTCGGGAGCCACGTGTGCGAGGCGCTCGTCGCCGCCGGTGCCGAGGTCGTGTGCGTCGACGACCTGTCCACGGGCGACGAGCGCAACGTCGCCGCCTTGCGCGACGACCCGCGCTTCACGCTCGTGCGCGCCGACGTCTCGGCGGGCCTCGACGTCCCCGAGCCCGACCGGGTCGACCTCGTGCTGCACCTCGCCTCGCCCGCGTCCCCGGTGGACTACCTGCGGATGCCCGTCGAGACGCTGCTCGTCGGCTCGGCCGGCACCCGGAACGCCCTCGAGCTCGCCGAGCGGGCCGGCGCGCGGTTCGTCCTCGCGTCGACGTCCGAGGTGTACGGCGACCCCGAGGTGCACCCGCAGCGCGAGGACTACTGGGGCAACGTCAACCCCGTCGGTCCGCGCAGCGTCTACGACGAGTCCAAGCGGTTCGCCGAGGCCCTCACCACCGCCTACCGGCGCAGCCGCGGCGTCGACACCGGCATCGTGCGCATCTTCAACACCTACGGCCCCCGCATGCGCGGGCACGACGGGCGCATGGTCCCCACGTTCGTGCGGCAGGCGCTCGCGGGCGAGCCGCTGACCGTCGCCGGCGACGGGTCCCAGACCCGGTCCGTCTGCTACGTCGACGACCTCGTCGAGGGCCTCCTCGCGTTCGCCGCGAGCGGGCACACCGGGCCGATGAACCTCGGCAACGCGACCGAGCTGACGGTCGAGCAGATCGCGCGCGACGTGCTCGCCGCCACCGGCTCCGACGCGCCCCTCGTGCGCATCCCGCTGCCCGAGGACGACCCCCGGCGTCGCCGCCCCGACACCACGCTCGCCGAGCGCGAGCTCGGGTGGACCGCGCGCACGTCGTGGACCGACGGGCTCGCGCGCACGGTCGCGTGGTTCCGCTCGCGGCCCCAGGACCGCCCCGACGCGCCCGACGACCGGGAGCGTGCGACCGTCGCGGCGGGGGAGGCGTCATGAGGGTCTCCGTGCACGGCTGCGGCTACCTCGGCGCCGTCCACGCCGCCGCGATGGCGCACCTCGGCCACGACGTCGTGGGCATCGACGTCGACGACGCGAAGGTCGGCGTGCTCAACGCCGGCCGCGCCCCGTTCTACGAGCCGGGCCTGCCGGACCTCCTCGCCGAGGGCACGAGCCGCGGCACCCTGCGCTTCTCGACCGACGCCGCCGACGCGGCGGGCGCCGACGTCCACTTCCTGTGCGTCGGCACGCCGCAGTCGGCGGGCAGCGGCGTGGCCGACCTGCACCACCTCGACGCGGCGCTCGCGGCCCTGCGCCCGCACCTGCGGCCCGGCGACGTCGTCGTGGGCAAGTCGACCGTGCCCGTGGGCACCGCGGCACGGCTCGCGGCCGAGCTGCCCGACGGCGTGCGCCTCGCGTGGAACCCGGAGTTCCTGCGCGAGGGCCACGCGGTCGAGGACACGCTGCACCCCGACCGCCTCGTCTACGGCGTGCCGCGCGACGAGACGGCCGGCGGCGAGCCGGACGCCACCAGCGCGGCGGGGCGGCTCGACGCCGTCTACGCGCGGCTCCTCGCCGACGACGTGCCCCGGGTCGTGACGGACTACGCGACCGCCGAGCTCGCGAAGGTCGCCGCGAACGCGTTCCTCGCGACGAAGATCTCTTTCGCCAACGCGATGGCGGAGGTGTGCGAGGTCGCGGGCGGCGACGCGGTCGCACTCGTCGGCACGATGTCCTACGACACGCGCATCGGCGGCGACTACCTCGGCGTCGGCCTCGGCTTCGGCGGCGGCTGCCTGCCGAAGGACATCCGGGCGTTCTCCGCGCGGGCCGAGGAGCTCGGCGTGGGCCGGGCCGTGGCCTTCCTCGGGGAGGTCGACGCGATCAACGACCGCTGCCGCGACCGCGCCGTCGAGCTCGTGCGCGCGACGTGCGACGGGCTCGCCGGCCGGCGCGTCGCCGTCCTCGGTGCCGCGTTCAAGCCGAACAGCGACGACGTGCGCTGCTCGCCCGCGCTCGACCTCGCGCGCCGGCTCGCGGGGGAGGGGGCGGACGTCGTCGTCACCGACCCGCAGGCCATCGCGCTCGCGCAGGCCGCGGCGCCCGAGCTGCGGTACGCGACGGAGGTCGCCGAGGCGGTGACGGGTGCGGACGTCGTCGTGCTCGCCACGGAGTGGCCGGAGTACCGCGCGCTCGACCCTGCGGCGCTGGCCGGCGTCGCCCGGTCGGCGCGGCTCGTCGACACGCGCAACGCGCTCGACCTCGCCGCGTGGCGCGCGGCC
>NZ_LWGL01000087.1 GCF_001722485.1 Cellulosimicrobium cellulans
GCCCAGGCCGACCGCGTCGGGGCGGGCACGGCCAGGTCGACGACCTCCGGGGCCGTCCGCGCCGCGAGCTCGAGCAGCGTGCGGTCGGTCGCGGCGCCCAGGCGCACGGCTCCCCGGCGGTCGGCGTTGACGAGGACGCGCACGTGCACGGCCACCCCGCCCGTCACGCGCAGCACCCGCGCCGCCGCGCGGTCGTCGAGCGCGACGCCGGAGCGCTCCGCCATCGCCCGCACGGTCGCCTCGTCGAGAGCCAGGTCGTCGGGACCGACGAGCTGCACGCCGAGGCGGACGTCCGCCTCCGTCGACTCCAGGCCCGTCACCCGGCGGCACGTCGCGACGACGCGCAGCTCGGGGAAGTGCTCGACGAGGTCCAGGACGTCGTCGTCGGTCGCCGTGTCACGACGAGCGTCGTAGCGGTCCAGCACGACGAGGACCTCGCCGCCGTCCGACGCGCGGGCGTGCCGGCGCAGCGTCTCGGCGACGTCGGCCCGCGACGGCCTGCGGGCGACGTCCACCCACACCGCACGGCCGCCCGCAGCCGCGCACCGCCGCACGACGTCCGCGGTGAGGACGGTCTTCCCCGACCCCGCCGGCCCCCGGACCACCACGAGAGGTGCCGGCGCGAGCAGCATCTCCTCGAGCGCAGGGCGCGGGACGTGCCAGGGCAGCGCCCGCGGGGGACGTGCGGACAGGTCGTCGTGCGGGTCCTCGCGCACGGCGAGACCTGACGGCTCAGCCGACATCCCCCTGCCCCCCTGCTCCCGTGATCCTCCTGCGATGCTAGCGACGCGTGGACGCGGACGTCCGCACGCGAGCACTTCACCTGCGACTTCACCCGACTTCATACCCCGCTTCATACTCCGCGGGGCGTACGGGCGGCCGAAACGGGTGTGAGATCTACCACATGACCCCGGGACGGTGTACGCGCGTCGAGCCCAGCGACGACGAGATCCGCGCGGCGCTCGCCGCGCGCGACGTCGACACGGTCGTGCGGCTCGCGGACAAGATGTGGCACGCGCTGCCGACGGCCTACGCCGCCGAGCTGCTCGACATGCTGTCCGACCTGCCCGACAAGCTCGTCTGCAACCGTCCGCGCCTCCTCCTCGCCGGCCTCGTCGCGCACCACACCCGGCACTCCCGCACCGACGGTGTGCTCTCGCGCGGCGTGCTGCCCGCGGTCCGCGCGCACGGCCGACGCTACGCTCGCTCGGCCGCACGGTTCACCCGGCGCGAGGACGTGCTCACGGCCGGGGTGTGGGCCATCGTCTCCGCCCGCCTCTCCGGCGCCTACGCCGAGGCGGACCGCGTCGCCGAGCGCGTCGAGCGCGTGCTCGACGCGCACGAGTCGCCCGAGCCGGGCCCGTGGAGCCCCGACCGGGCGCACTCGCGGCCCGGCCTGCTGCCGCTGCACCGAGGCGTCACGGCGGCCCTCGCGGGCGAGCTCGACGTCGCCGTCCAGCACCTCACGCGGGCCCACGAGGAGGCGGGCCCCGCGCCCTATCAGCACTTCGCCGGCGTCGAGGCCGCGTCCGTCGCCGCGCTCGTCACCGCCGCCCAGGGGCATCACGACCTCGCCCGGACATGGCTGCGTCGGCAGGAGGAGCACGGTGCGGTACCCGAGCCCCTCCGCGGCGTCCTCACGCACGGAGGAGCCATCGCCCGGGCACTGCTCGCGATCGACGCGCTCGACGGGGCCGCTGCCGCGCGGAGGCTCGACGCCGCCGGCGACGCGGCGGACGCGGGCGAGCTGTGGCCGTTCCTCGCGGCGGCCCGCGCCGACCACGACACCCTGTTCGACGACCCGCTCAAGGGCCTCCTGCGCCTGGAGGAGGCGTGCTTCGCGCACGGCACGCGCGTCGACCGCTGCTCGACGGCCGGCCACCGCATCACCCGCGCCCGGGCCGACCTCCTGGCCCGCGCGGGCGAGGGCACGCAGGTGCTCCAGCTCGCCGAGGCGCACCCGCAGGTCGTGACCCTCGCCGTCCCCGCGGCGACGGTGCACCTCGCCGCGGACGACCACCACCGCGCGGTGCGCGTCGCGGCGCGCGCCGTGCGCGACCCCGGCGTCACTCCGCGCGACGCGGCGAGCCTGTGGCTCGTGCTCGCGGCCGCCCAGCTGCGCCTGGGCCGGGTCGACGACGCGCTCGTCGCCGCGCAGACCGCGGACGACCTCGGCCTGGTCGCGCGCTTCCCGCGCGCGGTCGCGCTGCTGCCCGAGGAGGACCGGGAGGCCCTGACGCAGGCCGGTGCGCTCCGCGCCGCGGACGTGCTGCCCGCCCTCCCGGCCCCCTCGCGCGACGTGTCGCTGGTGCGGCTCACGCGCCGCGAGGACGTCGTCCTCCACGCGCTCGCCGAGGGCGGGACCATGCCGGCCGTCGCGCGCCGGCTCGGCGTCTCCGTGCACACCGTGCGGAGCCAGGCGAGCAGCCTGTACGCCAAGCTCGGGGCGACGTCCCGTGCCGAGGCCCTCGCCCGCGCCGAGCACCTCGGTCTGGTCGACCGCGACCGCGACCAGCGCTCGGGATCACCGGGCCGCGCCTAGAGGTTACCCGGACCGCCGAGATCTCTCAGGCGAGGACCGCGAGGGCGATGCAGCCGAGACCGAGCACGACGTCGAGGAAGAGGCACGCCTCCGCCATCGACCGGGGCACGACGACGTCGCGACGGTGGTGGACCACGTCCCACACGGCATGGCCGGCGAGCGCCAGGCCGGCGACCACGAGCCCGACCTGGGGGTCGACGGCGAGCGCCGTCACGGCGACGGCCCCGTAGCCGAGGAGCGCGGCCGCCTGGGGGAGCGTCGGTGTCGTGGCCCCGCGCGCCGCGGCCGTCACGACGAGCGCGAGCGCCGCGATCCCGATCCCGGCCCACCAGGCGAGGCCCACCACCTCGCTGGCGAGGACGACGAGCGAGGCACCGAGGATCGCGGCCCACGCGACCCATCGGCGTCCGAGCGCCGCGGCGGCCAGGTAGCAGAGCGCCGCGGCGCTCACGGTGATGGCGAGGGTCGTGCGGTCGGCCGCTCCGGTCGCGAGCAGCAGGACCGCGGCGCCCGTCCCGAGAAGGACGGGCCAACGGCTCAGAAGGCTGCGCCCGTCCGCCGCAGGCTCGGCCGCGGTGCGGGCTCCGGCGCTCGGGCGGGTCGTGTGCTCGGTGCTCATGACGTCCTCGTTCCTCCGGGGGGCGGGGTCGCGGCCGGCGTGGCCGCGACCTCCTGGGATCGTCAGGTTCCTTCTCGATCGCGGTACGCCCGGGGGGTATGGTGGGACCGTGTCCGGATCCTTGGACCGGACGTCGCGGATCCGGGGGTAGGGCTCATGGCGGAGCGGGTGGTCGCGATCGTCGGCTACGCCGGCGCGGAGCTGCTCGACATCGCGTGCGTGACCTCGACGCTGGCCCTGGCGAACCGTGTCGGTGCCCGGCCGGGGTACGGCGTCGTGCTGCTCACCCCTGCAGGACGTCCCGTCGCGTGCGACTCCGGCCTGACGCTCGCGGGCCAGGGCTCCCTGCAGCGCTGGGTCGACCCCGTCGACACGGTCGTCGTCACGGGAGGGCTCGGCCACGAGGACGCCGGCGCGGACCCTCTCGTCGTCACGCACGTCCGACGCATCGCCGCGCTCAGCCGCCGCGTCGCATCGGTCTGCACCGGGGCGACGGTCCTGGCCGCCGCCGGGCTGCTCGACGGGCGTCGCGCGACCACCCACTGGCGCTACGCGGACCGGCTCGCCCAGGACTACCCGTCCGTGCGCGTCGACCCGGCGCCCATCTACGTCCGGGACGGTCACGTGTACACCTCGGCGGGCGTGACGAGCGCGCTCGACCTGACCCTCGCCCTCGTCGAGGAGGACAACGGGCCGGAGGTCGCACGCCGGGTGGCCCGCGCCCTCGTGACCTACCTGCAGCGCCCGGGCAACCAGGCGCAGATGAGCATGTTCACCGCGGCGCCGCAGGTGCGCGACGCGTGCGTGCGGGCCGTGGTCGACCTGGTCGCCACGCGGCTCGACGCCGACCTCTCGCTCGGCGCGCTGTCCGCCCACGTCGGCGTCAGCTCCCGACAGCTCACCCGGCTCTTCGTCCGGCACGTGGGTCGCACGCCCGCTCGCTACGTCCGACGCGCCCGGACCGAGGCGGCCGCGCACCTGCTGGCCTCGACCGACCGGACCGTCAGCGCCATCGCCCACGACTGCGGCCTCGCGTCCGCGGAGGCGCTGCGGCAGGCCTTCGCCGCCGAGTACGGCGTGGCGCCCTCGCAGTACAGGACGGCTCACCGCCGCACGGCCCCGCCGGGGGCGCTCGGAGTCTCGTCGTCCTAGGTCGCCGCGCGGAGACGTACCGCGCGCCGCGGGAGTTCACCCGCCTTCATACCCCTCTTCATACCCCGCCCGCCGGCGCGCGGCCGGGGGCGCGGTTGGCTGGTCCCGCGACCGTGCCGACCCGCGCCCGCGACCGTCCCGAGGACCCGTCCCCGGAGCGCCCGGCGACCGGCTCACGCCCACCCCGCTGCGACGACGCGGTCGCAGCCACGCCGCAGGCGCTCTCCAGCCACGGGAGCCCGCCCGCGCCTCGCCGTCCGACGGACGCGCGACGCGCGCGCCCGCGGCCGGACGGACGACCTGACCTGACCTGAACGACCCGACGGACGAAGGACACACGTGCAGCTCACACGGCGACGCAGACCACGGACGACATGGAGGAAGGTGTGCGCGCTGCTGACGGCCGTCGCCGTCAGCGCGCCGCTCGCGCTCGCCGCGGCCACGCCGGCGACGGCCGCCGAGGGCGACCCGCAGTACCTCGAGGTGACCAAGCGGGTCGACCACGCCGACCTCGCCCCCGGCGACGCGTTCACGTACAGCATCGGCGTCACGTGCTCCGAGACGACGTGCCTCGACGCCGTCCTCACCGACGCGCTCCCCGCCGAGCTCGAGGGCTACCCGATCCAGGCGGTCCGCACGACCGACGGCCCGGTGCACGAGGTGTCGTGGAGCGAGGACGGCCAGCCCGTCGGGCAGCCGTCCGTCGTCGGCCCCGCGACGGCCGTCGAGGTCGCGTTCGGCGACGAGACGCCCGCCGGCACGGGCCTGACCGCCGGGGCGACGTTCACCCTGACGCTCACGCTCCAGGTGCCGGACGACGCGCGCCCCGGTGAGACCGACATCGTCAACACCGCGACGACCTCGGCGACGAACTCGGCCCCGGACAGCGCGAGCGTGCCCGTGCACGTCAGCGTCCCGGTCGAGACCGGCGTCGACCTGAGCAAGACCTGGGAGCCGGCGGGCCGCACGTTCGAGCCCGGCGCCCCGTCGACGGTCGCGCTCTCCGCGCGCAGCACGTCGAACACGCCGGTCGACACGCTCGTCCTCGTCGAGCCGCAGGCCGCCGCCGACGGCGCCCCGGCGCTCGACCCGGACAACCCCTTCACCATCGCGGACCTCACGGCCCTGTCCACGGGCCCCCTCCCCGAGGGCGCGACGAGCGTCCAGGTGGACGCGTACGTCCGCGGCGGGGACGGCACGTGGGCGTGGGTGACCGGCACGCCCGGTCCGGACGCCGCCCTGCCCGCGGGGGTCGACCCCACGGAGGTCGGCGGCCTGCGCCTCACCTGGGCGGGCGCCATCGCCCCCGGTGCGACCGCGACCGCGACGGTCGACCTCGCGCAGCGCGAGACCGACCGCGACGGCGCCGACCTCTCCGCCGAGAGCCGCACCGTCGACAACGTCGCCGGCGCGACCGCGACGCTCGAGGGGCACGACCCCGTGACGACGACCGCCCGCGCGTCGCACCGGCTCACGCCCGCGACGGTCGACGTCGCGGTCGTCAAGGACATCACGCCGAACCGGATCTCCGCCGGCGAGGAGGCGACCGCGACGATCACCGCCACGAGCACGTCCGACGTCCCGGTCCGCACCCTGCGCGTCACCGACCGCGACTACTTCACCGGCGGCGTCGTGCTCGCCGGCTTCGACACCTTCCGGTGGCCCGAGGGCGCCGACACCGCCGAGGTCGTGCTGCACCGCGCCGACGGCACCACGGCGACCGACACGATTACGCCGCCGCAGGTGCCGACGCTCCCCGAGGACCCCGCCGACGTCACCGGCTTCGACATCACCTTCACGGGCACCATCGCGCCGTCCGCGAACGCCGTCCTCGAGCTCGCCGTCGAGACCCGGGAGACCGCGACCGGCTCCGAGGTGACGCGCGCGACGACCAACACCGCGACGGCCGAGGTCGTCGCGCCCAACGGCCAGAACGCCGCGGCCGACTCCACGGACGGCCTCGAGCTCGTCCGCCCCGCCGTCGAGGCCACGCTCGAGAAGACCGTGCGGCCCGGCACCGCCGTCCCGCCGGGGGCGCGCGTCGTCACCGAGCTGGCCGCGACCGCCGTCGGGACGTCGGAGTACGTCAGCCCGCGCAAGATCGTCGTGGAGGACTCCCTCGGCACCGGCACCGGCACCGGCACCGGCGAGTTCTGGGACGCGTTCGACCTCACGGGCGTCGCGCCCACGCAGGTGCCGACGGGAGCGTCGCTGACCGTCGAGGCGATCGGTCCCGACGGCGATGCGCTGGAGCTCGCGGACTTCCCCGCCCAGGACGGGCCCTTCCTCGCCTCGCTCACCGAGGCGGAGATCGCCGCCGCCCTCCCGGCCGGCGTCGCGCCGTCGGACCTCACCGGCGTGCGGTTCACGCTTCACTCCGCGACCGGCCTCGCGGTCGACGCGGCGTTCACGCCGTACGTCGTCGCCGAGGCGCGCGGCACGCTGCGCAGCGGCGGTGACGTCGCGCCCCAGCCCGACCAGCCGGTCGCGTACGAGAACGCCGCGACCGTCCACGCCGAGGCCGTGACGCGCGGTGGCACCGCGCTCACCGCGGACGCGGACGACGTCGACACCGCCCGCGTGGTCCGGGCCGACGGCGGCGGCGCCATCGGCATCGAGAAGGACTGGCTCCAGGACAGCGTCGGGTCGCAGTCGGGCGAGCAGCGCAGCACCGCGCTCGACTGGCGTGCCACCGAGGGCTTCGCGACCGTGACGATCACCGACCCGGCGGACGACCCGTCCCCGGTCGCGTCCACGGTGTTCGACGCGTTCGACCTCGTGCGCGTCGCGCCGGTCGAGGCGAGCAGCGTGCCGTTCAGCACGGGCTGGTACCTGCGCTACGACACCGTGACCGCCGTCGAGCTCTTCGTCGACGGCGCGTGGACCGCGGTCCCCGCCCCGGCCGGGGGCTGGGTGCAGGGCGGCCGGTTCGTCGGCCACACGCTGACCGCCGACCAGCGCGCCGACGCGACCGGCGTGCGCCTCGTGCTCGCCGAGAACACCGTGGCGCGGGAGGCGGCGCAGCAGCAGGGCCCCGCCCTCGACCCCTACGCACCGCTGCCCGGGACGGGCGTCGCCGCGAGCAGCGGCGACCGCCGTTTCGTCCTCGACTGGCAGGTGCGCTCCACGACGCGCTCCACGGGCGGCTGGGTCACCGCGAGCACCGTGCTCAACGGCGGCGCGGGCGACCCCGGCGCCGTGGTGAACACCGCGGCCGCGGAGGGCGTCCCGCTGGGCGGCGGCGACCCGGCGCGCGACACCGGCTCGGACACCATCGTGCTCGTCGACCACGCGCCCGGCGTCGCGGTGACCAAGGACGCGTCGCCGACGCAGCCGGTCCACGTGCCGCGCGAGGGCTCCGGTGCGGAGCGACCCACCGCGACGTTCACCGTCCGCGGCCAGAGCACGTCGGTCTCGCGGGCCTCCTTCGTCCGGCTCACCGACCCGGCCGTGTGCTCGGAGGAGAGCGGCGGGATCGGCGCGTGCCAGACGGACGGCACCGCGGACGCGGCCGTCGGCGACCCCTTCACGGCCGACGTCGACTGGCTCGCGCCCGGCGGAGTGAGCAGCGCGTTCGACCGCTACGACGTCACCGCCGTGCGCCTCGGCGCGAGCATCCCCGCCGAGGTCGACCTCGCCGCGAGCGCCACCTGGGTGCTGCACCGCACCGCGGAGGGCACGTTCGTCAGCGAGCGGACCACCGCCGCCGACCTCGTCACGTGGGACGCGGCGCGCCTCGCCGACGTCGTCGGCGTGAGCGTGACGTTCCAGGGCGCCGACCCCGCCACGACGGGGGGCACGATCACCGCGGCCAACCGGCTCACGCTCACGCTCGACACCGTGCTCCGCACGCACCTGCGCAGCAGCGGCGAGCCGGTCGAGCTGCGCGCCGGCCGGACCGAGACCGTGACGAACCGGGCCTTCGCCCAGTCGTACGACCCCGTGCTCGCGTCCACGACCCGCACGGGCGACGTCGACGACGCCGGCGTGGTCCTCACGGGCGGCGAGATCGACGTCGCGCCGACGAAGACCCTCTCGCCGACCGCGCTCACCGAGCCCACGCGCGACACCCCCGTCACGGTGACGCTCGGCGCCGGCTCGGCGGCGAGCACGCTCGCGCCGGCCGAGGTCTGGCTGCGCGACGACGCGGAGAGCTCGCCGGAGTTCTGGGACACGTTCGCCCTCACCGGGCTCGGCGCGCTGAGCGCACCGGCCGGAGCCGACCGCGTCGCGGTCGACGTGCTGGGCCCGTTCGGACCGGACGGCGCCGAGACGTGGGTCCGGGGCGAGCCGGCGTCGCTCGACGCGCCCGCGCTGCCGGTGGCCCCGGACGCGTACGGCGACGTCCAGGGCGTGCGGTTCGTGTTCTCGCGCGCCGACGGCGGCTTCTTCTCCACCGCGGTCCCGTCGCCGGCGTGGGACGCGCGCGCCGCGTTCACCGTGGTGCTGCGCGACGCGTACCGCACCTCGGGCGAGCCGGTCGTGCTCGCGGGGTCGGTGGACGACACCGTGACCGTGGCGAGCGACCGGCTGACCGGCGAGGCCTCGCCCGAGCGCACGGCCGACGCGACGATCAGCCTCTCCGCGGGCACGCGCGAGGTCTCGGTGCTCAAGGTCGCCAACGGCGGGAACCGCACGGTCTCCGTGGGCGCGCCCGTGCCCTGGGACCTGGCGTTCACCAACACGGGCACCGGCTACCTCACGGTCGCCGAGCTGCGCGACACGCTCCCCGCCGAGCTCGTCCACCCGGGCGATCCCGCGCCGACGTTCACGACGTCCGCGGGCGGGATGCTGTCCACGGACGTGACGGTCGACGTCGAGGGGCGCGACCTCGTGCTGACGTGGCCCGAGGGCGGCCGCGTCATGGGCCCGGGCGAGACGTTCTCCGCGCGCCTGTACCTCGAGCTGCAGCCCGGCCTCTCGACGGGCGAGCTCGCGACGAACACCATGACGCTGCGCACCGAGGAGGAGCTCGCCCGCTGCACGCGCACGGGCGGCGGAGCCACCACGCCCGCGTGGGGCGACGACCCGCGCACGTGCGGCACGACCGACGTCGTGTCGCCCGTCTCCGGGCCCAACCTCTACAGCGTCAAGGGCGTGCGCGGCGCGGTGGACGGCGCGACGAACCCGGCCGCGCCGGACCAGGTCTGCCGGCCGACGCTCGAGGCCGCGGGCGGCAGCTACTTCCGCTCGCCGTGCGTCGCGAGCAGCGAGGTCGGCGGCACGGACGACTGGGTGCTCCACGTCGTCAACGCCGGCACGGTGCCGGTGGAGGAGATGGTCCTGTTCGAGCAGCTGCCCGCCGCGGGCGACCGCATGCTGGTGACGGGCTCCTCGCGCGGCTCGACGTTCCGCCCGCTCCTCACGGGCGCGCCCGAGCTCACCGCGCCCGAGGGCACGACCGCCGTCGTCGAGGTGAGCACGGACCCGGACGTGTGCGCCGGGACGTGGCGCGACCTCGCGACCCAGGCGGTGTGCGAGCAGAACGGCGAGACGTGGGCTCCCGCCGACGACGCGACCGACTGGTCGGCCGTCACGGGGCTGCGCGTCACGCTCGACTTCCGCACGACGGCGGACGGCCGCCTCGACAGCGGCGAGGTCGTCGACGTGACGTACTCGACCGTGAACCGTCTCGCGTCCGACGACGCGGTCGGCGGGGTCTCCCCCGTCGTGCCGTCGGGTGACGACGTCGCGTGGAACCAGTTCGGCGTCAAGTGGCGGTACACCGGTGAGGCCGGGTTCGAACGCTTCGCGCCGAGCCAGGTCGGCGTCGCGCTCCCCCGGGGCGCGGTCCAGGTCGGCAAGCAGGTGACCGGTGCGGCCGCGGGCTACGCCCCCGGCGCGTACCCGGTGGACGTCGTGTGCACGCTCGACGGCGTCGGGCTCGATCTCGGCGACGCCGCGCGCCTGCTGCTCACGCCCGACGGCGGGCTCTCGGCCCGGGTGGACGGGATCCCGCTGGGCGCCGAGTGCGTCGTCACGGAGAGCGGAGAGGTCGGCGCGCACGGCGAGACGTCGCGCACCGGCTCGCCCGCGACCGTCCCGGTCGACGTGCCGGTCGCCCCGGGTGCGGACGTGCCGGCGGCGCAGGTGGCCACGCTCGTCAACGACTACGCGTTCTCGGGCCTGTCGGTCACCAAGCAGGTCGACACCGAGGCGACGCACGAGGTGCCGGGGCCGTTCGACTTCACGCTCGCGTGCCGCACCGCGACCGGCGACCCCGTGACGTTCGACGGCGACGGGACGACCGAGCTGACGTTCCGGCTCGCCGCGGGCGAGACCTTCGTCGCCCCGGACGGCACGATCCCGGCCCGCGCGACGTGCCTCGTCACCGAGACCGCCACGGACGCGCCGCAGCGCGTCGTCGTGACCGGTGACGGCGTCACCGACCGCGGCGACGGCAGCGCCGACGTGCTCGTCGGCACGACCCCCGCCGAGGTCGTCGTGCACAACGGGTACGACGCGGGCGTGGTCCGCGTGACGAAGGAGGTCGACGGCGAGGGCGCGGCCGCGCACGGCGCCGGCCCGTTCGGGTTCGAGATCGTCTGCACCCGCGACGGGCGCACGGTGCTCGAGGAGGCGTTCGACCTCGACGCAGGCGGCACCCGCACGTTCGGCACGTTCGTCGTCGGCACCGAGTGCGCCGTCGAGGAGACCGCGACCGGCGGGGCCACCCGCACGGCCCTCGCACCGGCGGACGGGACGGTCGTCGTGGCCGGCCCCGCCGACGGCGAGACGGTGTCGGAGGCCGTCGTGACGGCGACGAACACGTTCGACGTCGCGTCCCTCGCCGTGACCAAGCGCGTCGACGGCGACCTCGACGCCCCGGGCGCACAGGGTCCGTTCACCGTCGCGCTCGCGTGCACGCACGACGTCGACGGCGCGACGGCGGACGTCGCCGTCCCGGGCGCGGTCCGCACCCTGCGCGCCGACGAGACCGTCACGTTCGACGGCCTCCCCCTCGGCGCGGAGTGCGTCGTCGAGGAAACCGGTACGGGCGGTGCCGCCTCCACCGCGCTGGAGGTCCTCGTGGGCGGCACGGCCGAGACGGTCGACGGGACGTCGGCGCGGCTCACCGTGACGCCCGAGGGCGGCGAGGTCGTCGTGACGAACACGTTCGTCACGCCGCCTGCGGGCGACGGCGGCGCGGGCGACGAGGACGGCGACGGGGACACGGGTCCCCGTGGTGGCACGCCGGGCGCCGACGGTGCCGGGGCCGACGACGGCGACGGGTCGTGGCTCGCCACGACGGGCGCCCGCTCGGGCGCGGTGCTCGTGGCCGCGCTCCTGCTGCTCCTCGCCGGGACGACGCTGGTCGTCCTGCGCCGCCGGGGGCGCACGGTGCGCTGACGCTGCGCACGACGCACGACAGACGGGGCGCGGCCCCGGCCGAGACGGCCGGGACCGCGCCCCGTCGTGGTTCTCCGGTCAGGACCCGGTGACCTGCCCGCGCAGGCGGCGGCGCCAGAGCACGAGCCCCGCGCCCCCGAGCAGCAGCACGAGCGCACCTGCGAGGAGCAGGACGCCGTCGAGCCGCGCGACCGCCCCGCCCGCGACCGCGACGACGAGCCCGACGTGCGCCAGGCCGCCGGCCAGGACGGTGCGCCGCCCGTCGTCGCCGCCGGGGCGTCCCTGACGTCGTCGACACCGTCGCCGTCGTCGAGCCCGTCGCCGTCGCCCTCGCCCTCCTCCAGCCCGACGGCGTCGCCCTCGCCGAGCGCTCCCGGCCTCGACGACGAGGACGGCGTGGGCGGCCGCGTGCTCCCGGAGGACGGCGTCCCCGCCCCCGACGGCCTGCGGCCCGGCGGGCTCGAGGACCTGGGGTCGGCAGCGGGCGACCTGCCGGACGACGGGGCCGACGACGAGCTCCCGCCCGACGGCGACCTGCCCGACGACGACGTGTCCGGTGACCTGCCCGAGGACGAGGCGTCCGACGGCGAGGGCGACGGCCTGCTGTCCGAGGAGGACGGCGACGCGGCCGGCGAAGGGGTCACGCTCGAGGACGTGGTCGGCACGGCGACGCAGCTCGCCGACCTCCTCGGTGCCGCCACGGTGTTCCCGTCCGTCGGGGTGCTGCCGGCCGGCGGCCTCCCGCCCGAGGCGGGGACCGCGCTCGGGGACCGGCTCCGGGAGGTCGTCGCAAGGTACGCGAGCTCCACCGACGGCTACGAGAACGGGCGGATCCCCGCCGACGTGCTGTGCGTCCTGTCCTTCGCCCCCGGGCACTCGCTGCGCTGCGACGCGGCCGAGCAGCTCGAGGCGCTCGCCGCGGAGTTCGAGAAGGAGTTCGGCAAGCCGCTCGCGATCACCGACTCCTACCGCTCGTACGAGTCGCAGGTGCGGCTCAAGACGATCAAGCCCTACCTGGCGGCGGTCCCCGGCACGTCGCAGCACGGGTGGGGCCTCGCCGTCGACCTCGGCGGCACGGTGCCGTCCGGCACGTCCGCCGAGTACATCTGGCTGCGCACGCACGGGCCGGACTACGGGTGGGACAACCCGTCGTGGGCGCGGCCGGGCGGCATCAAGCCCGAGCCGTGGCACTTCGAGTTCTTCGGAGCGGGCCCCATGCCGGACCGCTACACGCCGGGCGATATCGTGCCGACGACCCCGCGCCCGACGCCGGACCCCTCCCCGCTGCCGACGCCCGGACCGTCGCCCAAGCCGATCCCGACGCCGACCCCGGCGCCCAAGCCCACGCCGACGGACCCGAAGCCGTCGCCCACGCCGACGGACCCGGAGCCGACGCCCGCGGACCCGAAGCCCACGCCCACGGACCCGAAGCCGACGCCCGATCCCACGCCGGACCCGACGCCGGATCCCACGCCGGACCCGACGCCCGATCCCACCCCGGACCCGACGCCGGACCCCGAGCCGACGCCGGACCCCGAGCCGACGCCGGAGCCCGACCCCACGCCGGAGCCCGACCCCACACCCGGGCCGACCGAACCCACGGAGCCGGAGGACCCGGCGTCGGACGACCCGACCGCGGTGCCCACGCAGGCGCCGGGCGAGGACGTGCTGCCGGCTCCCTGACACGTCCGGCGGACGCGGCCGACCGCCGTCGTCCCGGGCGTGAGAAATCCCTGGCGTCGTCCGCGACGGCGCTCTAGCGTCGTGCCCGATGTGATGCTCACCTGCCCCGACCGGCCCGTTCCTCCGAGCCCGTAGCCGCGGCCCCGTGCGCCCCGTGCGCCGTCCGGGTGCCGCCCGGGCAGCCCTTGGCAGGTGATCGCATGACCCCCGTCCTCCGCGCGTCCGACGTCCACATGTCCTACGACGGCCGTGCCGTGCTCCGCGGCGTCGACCTCGCCGTCGACCCCGGCCACCGTGCCGGCCTCGTCGGCGAGAACGGCGCCGGGAAGTCCACGCTGCTGCGCGTGCTCGCGGGCGTGACGGTGCCGGACTCCGGCACCGTGGAGCGCCCGACCGACCTCGGCTTCCTCCACCAGGAGTTCCCGTACCCGCCGTCGACGACCGTCCGTGCCGTCGTCGACGACGCGCTCGCCGCCGTGCGCGCGCTCGAGTCCGACCTCGAGGCCGCGGCGGCCGCCCTCGCCGACGTGGCGGCACCACCGGACGCCCGGCCCGTGAATGGTGCCGGCACGTCGGCTCGCGAGGCCGCGTACGACCGCGCGCTCGCGCGGGCGCAGCTCGCCGACGTGTGGGACGCGGACGCGCGC
>NZ_LWGL01000088.1 GCF_001722485.1 Cellulosimicrobium cellulans
CCGAGGCCGCCCGCGGCGCCCACGAGGCCGGTGACGGCGCCGACCTCGTCGGGTGGGGCGACCTCCGCGACGAGCGCGAACGTGGCGCCGGACGAGGCGCCGAGCGCTGCGGCGAGGCCGAGGAACGGCGACGCGGTCGAGCTCGGGCGCGCTGGGGTGCGCGGCGTCCACGGGGATGTCGGCGACGAAGCCCTCGATCCCGTCGCGGTCGTCCGCGGTGCGGTACGGCAGCCGGTAGGCGTCCGCGACGTCGGCGGGCAGGCGCGGGCGCGCCAGGGCGAGCGTCGTGTCGAGGAAGGCGGGCGTCGTGCGGGTGCCGAGCCGGTGCACGGGCCCGGCGAGCGCGAGGCGCAGCGGCGCGGGCAGCGGTGCGCCGTCGGGCTGGTGCACGGCCGTGTTGAGCAGCGCGACGCCGGCGAGGAGGTCGGGGTGGTCGACGGCCCAGCCGAGGGAGACGACGCCGCCCCAGTCGTGGCCGAGGGTGACGACGGGACCGGCGAGGCCGAGGGCGTCGGTGAAGGCGCCCAGGTCGGCGACGCGGCGGGCGAGCGGGCGGTGCTCGCCGGTGCGGGCGGAGAACCCCATCTCGAGCTGGTCGACGGCGACGACGCGCCACGCCGCGCCGCCGCCCTGCGCGGCGGCGACGGAATCGGTCACGAGCCGCCGCCACAGGTAGGACCACGTGGGGTTGCCGTGCACGGCGAGCACGGTGCCGACGGGCGCGAGGCCGCGCTCCTCGAGCTCGGGGCCCGTGTCGAGGTAGTGCCAGGTCGCGCCCCGCGCGTCGCGCAGCACATGGCTGTACCGCGGGTCCAGGCCGGGCAGCCCGGGCGGGACGGTGCCGGCGGGGCGGAGGACGGGTTCGGTCGTGGGCGTGGGTGCGGGCCCGGTCACCAGGCCAGCTCCAGCATCGCCGTGTTGATGCCCGAGCCCACGCCCATGAGCAGCACGCGGTCGCCGGAGCTGAGCGTGTCCTGCTCCTCGGCGAGCGTGATCGGCACGGACGCCGGGCCCACGTTGCCGAGCCGCTCGTAGGTGGTGGGCACGCGGGAGCGGTCCAGGCCCACCGCCTCGACGATCGCGTCGGTGTGCACGCGCGAGACCTGGTGCGTGATGTAGCGGTCCATGGAGGACCAGTCCCAGTCGGCGACGGCGTCCTTCCACGCGTCCACGACGAGCTCGAGGCCGCCCTCGAGCAGCGCCTTGGCATCGGTGAACATGCCGTCCGTGCTGCCCACGCACAGGTCGTGGAACCGGGTGGCGGCGCGGGTGACGCCGCCGAGCACGCGATGGGCGCGCGGGTGCTCGTCCGCGCGGCCCAGCACGGCGGCGGCCGAGCCGGAACCGAGCGTGAGCGAGGCGAACTCCTGCATGAAGTCGTCGCGGTCGCGGTCCTCGCGCAGCAGCCGCTCGATCGTGAGGTCGTGGATGACGTCGGCGTCCTCGCCGTCCACGACGACCGCGTAGCGGATCTGACCGGACTCGATCATGCCCGCGGCGAGGCTCATGCCGTTGATGAAGCCGAGGCACGCGTTGGCGACGTCGAAGTTCATGGCGGACGACGGCAGCTCCAGCCCGTGGTGCAGCCGCACCGCGACCGACGGCTCGAGGTGCTTGCGCGTGACCGACGTGTTGATCAGGAGCCCGACGTCGCTCGGTTCCACCCCGGCGGCGCGCAGCGCCTCCTGCCCCGCGGCGACCGTCGCGTCGTCGACGTCCTCCTGGGCGGTCCAGGCGCGCCGCTCGCGCACGCCCGCCACGCGTTGCAGCAGCGTGGACGGCAGACGCAGCCGCCGCAGCGCGGGAGCGAGACGCTCCTGCACCTCCGCGGACGTCCGCACGCCGGCGGGGAGCCGGCTGCTGACGGACAGCAGCGCGACGTTGGTGAACCTGGCGGTGGCGTTACCTGACACACGAGCTCCAGACGGCCGGACGCACGAGCGCCCGGCTCAGCGACGAGACGACCGGGGGCGCGTGCCCGCCGGTGCGGCAGCGCGACCGCGCCGGGCGGGGGGCCGACGGCTGGTTGCCGTCCACTCCCACGTCCTCGAGCGTAGGACGCTCGACGGATGCCCGCCGTTCCAACCGGGCGCTGTGGGATGCGCCACGTCACGGCCCTCCGCCTCCCACCGCTCCTGCCGGCGCGTGCGTGATGACTTCCCCGGCGTCACGCGGTCTACCCCGGGACCGAGACGGCGAGCGACCTGGAGACGACCATGGGACTCATCGAGATCGAGCTGTTCACGACCCTGGACCTCGTGGGGCAGGCGCCCGGCGGGCCGGAGGAGGACCCCGACGGCGACTTCCCGTTCGGCGGCTGGCAGGCGCCCCTGCTCGACGACGTGGCCGGGGCGCAGATCGGCGACGCGTACGAGGGCACCGACGCGCTCCTGCTCGGCCGCCGCACGTACGACATCTTCGCCTCGTACTGGCCCCACCAGGAGGGCGGGCAGGACGACGGCTTCGCCGCGCTGTTCAACCGCGTCCCCAAGTACGTCGCGTCCCGCGGCACGCCCGAGCTGACGTGGGACGGGTCGACCCTCCTCGGCCCCGACCTTCCCGCCGCCGTGCGCGAGGTGCGCGAGCGCCACGAGCACGTGAAGGTCGTCGGCAGCCTCGACCTCGTGCAGACGCTGCTGCGCGAGAAGCTGTTCGACCGCCTCGACCTGTGGGTGCACCCGGTCGTGCTGGGCGTCGGCAAGACGGTCTTCGCCGACGGCACGGTCCCGACCAACCTCACCCTCCTCGAGCCGCCCGCGCCCAGCCCGACCGGGACCGTGCTCCTGCGCTACGGGCTCGCCGACGGGACGCCCGGCACGGGCGACATGAGCGAGCCCGGTCGCGGCGTCGACCAGGACGCCTGAGCCCACCGGGGGGAGCCGCACCATGTCGATCGACCGGCTGGACAACGTCGGCATCGTGGTCGACGACCTCGACGCGGCGGTCGCGTTCTTCACCGAGCTCGGGATGGTGCTCGAGGGCAGGGCGCAGATCGAGGCGCCGTGGGCGGACCGCGTCGTCGGGCTCGACGGCATGCGGTCCCAGATCGCGATGATGCGCGTCCCCGACGGTCCCGGGCGTCTCGAGCTCGTGCGGTACCACGCGCCCGTGCCGATCGACGCGGGCCTGCAGAACGCGCGGCCGAACACGCTGGGCCTGCACCGCGTGATGTTCGCCGTCGACGACATCGACGACACGGTCGAGCGGCTCCGCAGGCACGGCGCGGAGCTCCTCGGCGACATCGCGCAGTTCGAGGACGCGTACCGGCTGTGCTACCTGCGCGGGCCCGACGGGATCATCGTGGGCATCGCCGAGCAGCTCGGCTGACCGGGAGCCGGCCGTCTCACGACGCCTCGGCAGGTGCTCCGGGCAGTCCTCGCGCGACGAGGGCACGAGCGAAGGCCAGCGCGAGACCGTCGTCGGCACGTCCCACGGTCGCGAGCACGTCACGCGTGATCCGCGGTTCGAGGGACCGCGTCGCCGCGTCGATCCCGGCGGGTATCGCCGTGCGCGGGACCAGCGCGACGCCGAGGCCGGCTGCCGCGAGCTCCGCGGCCGACGTCGCGTGCCGCACGCGCGTCACCGGTTCGACGAACAGGCCATGTCCGGCGAACAGGCGGTCGAGCCACGCGGCGAGCCCGTTGCCGGTCGCGTAGTGCACGACGCCGTGCCCGGCCACCGCGGCGAGCCCGAGCGTCCCGGCGGTGGCCAGGGGATGGTCGGCCGCGCACACGAGCAGCACCTCCTCCTGCCCCACGACGTGCACCGCGCCGGCGGCGTACGACGCGCGCGGGCCGACCGCGACGTCGATCTCCCCGGCGTCGAGCGCGCGGGCGAGGGCGTCCGCGCTCGACGCCTCCACGACGTCGAGCGCGACCCCCGGGCGCTCGTCGCGCCACGCTCGTGCCACGGGCGCGACGAGAGGCCCCGTCATGCTCTCTGCGCACCCGACCCGCAACCGACCCGCCCGTCCGGCGGCCGCGTCTCGGCCGCGGTCCACGACCCTGCGTGCCGCCTCCACGGCGGCCCGTGCGTCCGCCGCGACCGCGCGCCCGGCCGCCGTGGCTCGCGCCCCGGCCGGGTGCCGCTCCAGCAGCCGCGTGCCGAGCTCCCGCTCGAGCGCACCGAGGTGGTGCGAGAGCGCGGGCTGCGACAGGTACAGGCGGCGCGCCGCCTGGGAGAAGGACCCGTGGTCGAGGACGGCGACGAAGCACTCGAGGGCTCGCAGCGTGGCCATCGACGGATTCTATGACGAGGACGTGGTCATTCGATCGCGTCGAGGGACTGCTTCCCCACGATCTTGCGGTTGCACCGAGCAGCGGCAGCACGCCGCGTTGTCGAGAAGGGACCTGAGCATGGACCTCGCAGGGAAGACCGTCCTGATGGTGGGTGGCACGTCGGGCATCGGGCGACGGATCGCGTCGGACGCCGTCGTCGCGGGCGCGCGCGTGGTCCTCACCAGCCGACGACCGCGGGCGGCGGAGGAGGTCGCAGCAGACCTCGGCGACGGCGCGACGCCGGCGGTGCTGGACCTGGCGGACGAGAGCTCCGTCGCGGACCTCGCCGCGCGGCTCGGCACGGTGGACCACGTGGTGTCGGTGGCGGCGGACCACGCGAACGGACCGCTCGCGCAGCTCGTGCCGTCCGAGGTGACCGGCGCCTTCCAGGCCAAGGTCATCGGGCCGATCCTCCTCGCCAAGCACGTCGCGCCCCGCATGCCCCCCGGCGGCGCCCTGGTGCTGTTCTCGGGATACGCGTCGGCCAGGCCCGCTCCCGGGCTGACGGTCATGGCCACCACGAACGGAGCGGTCGACGCGCTGGTCCCCGCGCTCGCCGTCGAGGTCGCGCCCGTGCGCGTCGTCGCGGTGTCGCCGGGCGTGGTCGACTCCGGGTCCTGGGACGGGCTCGGCCCGGACAAGGCGCCCTTCTTCGCCCGCACCGCCGCCGGCAACCCGGCGCGGCGCGTGGGGACGCCCGCCGACGTCTCCGACGCCGTGCTCTTCGCGCTGCGGAACCCGTTCCTCACGGCCACGACCCTGCACGTCGACGGCGGGGAGCGTGTCGCATGACCACCGTCGGACGGGTGACCCCGACGGCTGCCTCCCGCCCTCCGCGCACGTCGAGGACGCGGCTGCCGCTGAACACGTTCGGGATGGCTTTCGGTCTGGCGGGTCTCGCCGGCACATGGACGGCGGCGACGACGCATCTCGGGGCCGCTCCCGTGGTGAGCGAGCTCATCTGGGCGCTCGCCGCGATCGTGTGGCTGAGCACCGTCGTGCGCTACGCCATGGGCGTGCGCGCCGTGCGCGACCTGGTCGAGGACCTGCGTCACCCCGTCCTGGGCCCGTTCGCGGCGCTGGTACCGACCGTCGGCTCGCTGCTGGCGGCGCACGCGAGCCGGGTGGCGCCCGCAGCGGCCACGGTGGTCGTCGACGTCATGGCCGTCCTCGCGCTGGGGATCCTGGCGCTGTTCGTGGCCGACCTGCTCACCCGACCGCGGGACGTCGCCCAGCTCCACGGCGGGTACCTCCTGCCCACGGTCGCGGCCTCGCTCGTCGCGGCGCAGTCCCTCGCGACGGTCGGCCAGGTACGCGTGGCGACCGCGGCGTTCGCGGTCGGCGTGCTCTTCTGGCTCCTGATCGGTGCGGTGCTCCTCGGCCGGTTCGCCACCGGACCCGCGCTGCCGTCGGCCCTCCTGCCGACGCTCGCGATCTTCTCCGCGCCCCCGGCCGTGGCGGGCAACGCGTGGTGGGTTCTCCAAGGTCCCGGGACGTCCCTCGTGCACGACCTCCTCGTCGGCACGATGCTCGCGCTGCTGGCCCCGCACCTCGTCCTCGCGCGCCGGTACCTGCGGCTGCCGTTCGCGATCGGCTCCTGGGCGCTGACGTTCACCGCCGCGTCGAGCGCCACCTACGCGCTGCACCTCGTGGCCCGCGACTCCGGGGCGGCCGCCACCGTCGTGGGCTGGCTGCTCGTCGCCGCGGCGACACTCCTCGTCGGGACGATCGCGGTACGCACGCTGATGCTCGTGCGACCGCTCGTCACCTCGCACGTCCACCGCACCCGGTGACGGCCGACCTGGCCCTCACCGACCCTCCTCGTCCCGGGAAAGGAACGATCACCATGTCCGAGCACGACGTCCCCGACACCACCACCGCCTTCGTCGCGCAGGCAGGGCGCCGCCTCGACGACGCCGACGCGTTCGTGAGCCGCGAGGTGGCGCTCCCCCCGCTGCGTCCCCACGACCTGCTGGTACGCATCGAGGCGGTGTCCGTCAACCCGGTGGACACCAAGTCACGCGCCGGGCTCCGCAGCGGCACCCGCCAGCTCGGCTGGGACGCCTCGGGCGTGGTCGTGGCCGTCGGCACCGCGGTCACCCGCTTCGGCGTCGGTGACGAGGTCTGGTACGCCGGCGACATCAACCGCCCCGGCACGAACGCGCTCCTGCACGCCGTCGACGAGCGCATCGTCGGCCACAAGCCCACGGCTCTGAGCCACGCCGAGGCCGCAGCCCTTCCGCTCACGGCCATCACGGCCTGGGAGACGCTGTTCGACCGCTTCGGCCTCACGTCCGAGGACGAGGGGACGCTGCTCGTCGTGGGCGGGCCCGGAGGTGTCGGCTCGATCCTCGTGCAGCTCGCCAAGAAGCTCACGCGGCTGACCGTCGTCGCCACGGCCGGCCGGGACGAGAGCCGGGACTGGGTGCTCTCCCTCGGCGCCGACCACGCGGTGGACCACCGTTCGCTCGTCGAGGACGTCCTGGCCGTCGCCCCCGACGGCGTCGACCTCGTGTCCACCGCGCACTCGGCCGGCAACGTCGAGGCGTACGCCGAGATCGTCAGGCCGTTCGGCCACGTCGTGGCGATCGACGACCCGCACCACCTCGACCTCATGCCGCTCAAGAGGAAGTCCATCGCCTGGCACTGGGAGCTGATGTTCACCCGGGCGGCGTTCGGGACGCCGGACATGGTCGAGCAAGGCCTGCTGCTCGACGAGGTGGCGCGTCTCGTCGACGCCGGCGTGCTGAGGACCACAGCGAGGACCTTCGTCCCGGGGCTCGACGCCGAGGGGCTCCGGACGGCGCACGAGATCGTCGCCGCAGGCACCGCCGTCGGCAAGGTCGTGGTTCACCGCGTCTGAGCCGGCCACCGGCCGCCGCGCGGGCACGCGGTGCGGCCCGGCAGTCCCTCCGTCACGGCGACGACGTCGCGACGGAGGGACCGACGCTACCGCGCGACGGTCGACGCCGGCACCGCGACGAGGGCGCGCGAACCCTCGAGCCGGTCGACGAGGAGCGTGCCCGCCGCGACGACCGGGACGAGGACGAGGTTGCCGAGCAGCATGGTGCGCAGGAACGGCAGGCCCGCGACATAGCTCGCGACGAGGCCGTCGGCGCCTGCCGGGTACCAGGTCCCGCGGCCCTGGATCCAGACCCCGAGGTTGGTCCAGAGGAAGAACCACAGCGACCCGGCGACGCCGAACGCCGCGCCCGCTCCGACCCGGCGCCACCCCGTCGTGTCCCGCGCGAGCAGGGCACCGAGACCGACGACGAGCCACGCGCTCCACGTGAACAGCGCGATCGACGTGTTCCCCAGCACGACGTCGGACGCCACGGTCACCGCGAGCGGGACGACGAACGCCCAGCGCGAGCGCAGCAGGACCGTCGCGGCGAACGTCGCGGCGGTGACGAGCTCCAGGTTCGGCGGTGCGCCGACGTCGTCCCGGACGAGGCGCCACACGACCGCGAGCGCCGCGAGAGCGACGACGAGCGCGAGGCGCGCCCAGCGCGCCGCGCCGTGCGCCGCCCCGTGCGTCACGAGGTGAACGTCTCGAGCTTCCACGTGATCTCGTCCCCGTCCTTCGTCTCGAGGGAGCCTGCCCCCACGGTAGCCATCTCGTCGTTGACGTAGAGCGCCCAGAACTCGCCGTCCGGGTCCGCGACCACGCCGTCGATCGCGGTGACGAACGCGTTCTCGCCCTCCCCGGTCACCTCGGCCGACGGGTCGGCCTCGAGCAGCAGGTCGAGCGCCGTGCTGCCGTCGCGCCCCTCGTAGGACAGCTCGGGGGCGTCGTCGTCCTGGTCGGCCGGGTCGTCGGCGTCGCCGTCGGTCGAGTCCCCGGCGTCGTCGTCCGTGCCGTCGGACGCCGTCTCGTCGTCCGGCGACGACTCCGACGCCACCGGCGACGCGGGTGCCTCGGTGTCGTCCCCCGAGCCGGAGCAGCCCGCGAGCAGGCCGACGGCGAGAAGGAGGGACGCGAAGGCGGTGAGCGGACGCGCGGGCGCCGCGCGGAAGGTTCGGAGGGTCACGTGGCCAGCGTACGGAGGGCGCGGGTCACGGCGCCGGGCAGCCCGACTGGCGGACGCACCAGGACGCGGCGCGCCGGACGACGGACGTCCGGTCGCGGACGGCGCGGACGCTCAGACGTCGATGCGCACGCGGTCGAGCTCGGCCGCTCCGGCGACGATGAAGTCCTTGCGCGGCGCGACGTCGCTGCCCATGAGCAGCTCGAAGACGCGCTCGGCCGCCTCCGCGTGCTCGGCCGTGACGCGGCGCAGCGTGCGGTGGCGCGGGTCCATCGTCGTCTCCGCGAGCTGGTCGGCGTCCATCTCGCCCAGGCCCTTGTACCGCTGGATGTCGTCCTTGTATCGGCGGCCGGCCTTGTCGAGCTTCTTGAGCGTCGCGGCGAGCTCCGCCTCGGAGTACGTGTAGATGTACTCGTTCTTGCGGCGACCGGACCCGATGACCTCGATGCGGTGCAGCGGCGGCACGGCGGCGAAGACGCGGCCCGCCTCGACCAGCGGCTTCATGTACCGGTAGAAGAGCGTGAGCAGGAGGGTGCGGATGTGCGCGCCGTCGACGTCGGCGTCCGTCATCAGCACGATCTTGCCGTAGCGCGCCGCCTCGAGCTCGAACGAGCGGCCCGACCCGGCTCCGATCACCTGGATGATCGCGGTGCACTCGGCGTTGCGCAGCATGTCGCTGACCGACGCCTTCTGCACGTTGAGGATCTTGCCGCGGATCGGCAGGAGCGCCTGGAAGTCCGAGCTGCGCGCGAGGCGCGCCGTACCGAGCGCGCTGTCGCCCTCGACGATGAACAGCTCGCTGCGCTCGACGTCGTCGCTGCGGCAGTCCACGAGCTTGGCGGGCAGCGAGGACGTCTCGAGCGCGTTCTTGCGCCGCGAGATCTCCTTCTGCTTGCGCGCCGTGATGCGCGCCCGCATCTCGGCGACCACCTTGTCGAGAAGCAGCGCGGCCTGCGTCTTCTCGTCGCGCTTGGTGGACGTGAGGAGCGCGTTGAGCTCCTTCTCGACGACGCGCGCCACGATGCCGCGCACGGGCGCGGTGCCGAGGACCTCCTTCGTCTGGCCCTCGAACTGCGGCTCGGCGAGGCGGACGGTGACGACCGCGGTCAGTCCGGCGAGGACGTCGTCCTTCTCGATGCGCTCCGACGAGTCCTTCGTCGACACCTTGAGCCGGCGCGCGTTCGTCTCGACGGCCTTGCGCAGCACCTTGAGCAGGCCCTGCTCGAACCCGCCGAGGTGGGAGCCGCCCTTGGGCGTCGCGATGATGTTGACGAAGCTGCGCACCTCGGTCTCGTAGCCCGCGCCCCAGCGCAGCGCGACGTCGACCTCGCACTCGCGCTGCACGGCCTGCGGCGTCATGTGGCCGCGGTCGTCGAGCACGGGGACCGTCTCGGTGAAGGTGCCGCTGCCCGTGAGGTGCCACGTGGCCGTGACGGGCGCGTCGGGCGCGAGGAACTCGACGAAGTCGACGGACCCGCCGTGGTGGACGAACGTCTCCTCGTGCGGCCCCTCCTCCCCCGGCGTGCCGGGCAGGCCGCGCTCGTCGCGGACCGTGACCTCGAGGCCCGGGACGAGGAACGTGGTCTGGCGCACGCGCGTGACGAGCTCGTCGTAGGAGAAGACCGCGTTCTTCGGGAAGATCTGCCGGTCGGCCCAGTAGCGCACGCGCGTGCCGGTCACGCCGCGCTTGGTCCGGCCGACCACGGCCAGCTCGGACCGGCTGACGAACGGCTCGAAGGGCGCGTCGGGCGTCGGGCCCGACTTCGGGTCGGCGAACGTGCCCGGCTCGCCGCGGTGGAACGTCATGCGGTGCGTCTTGCCGCCCCGGTCGACCTCGACGTCGAGGCGGGACGAGAGGGCGTTGACCACCGAGGCGCCCACGCCGTGGAGACCGCCGGAGGCGGTGTACGACCCGCCGCCGAACTTGCCGCCGGCGTGGAGCTTGGTGAAGACCACCTCGACGCCGGACAGCCCCGTCTTGGGCTCGATGTCGACGGGGATGCCGCGGCCGTCGTCCTCCACGGTCACGGACGAGTCGGCGTGCAGCACCACGCGGATGTGCGAGCAGTTGCCCGCGAGCGCCTCGTCGACGGAGTTGTCGATGATCTCCCACAGGCAGTGCATGAGGCCGCGCGAGTCGGTCGAGCCGATGTACATGCCGGGTCGCTTGCGCACCGCCTCGAGGCCCTCGAGGACGGACAGGTGCCGAGCGGTGTAGCTGGACTCAGCGGAGGTGGTCGTCACGCCGGACAGCCTAGACGAGGCACCCGACAGGCCCGGCGCCGCACCGCCGTGACGCCCGCGACGTCGCGCGCGCGTATTCCCCGCAGGAGCGAGGTACGCGGGGAGCGAACCGGGCCCCGTTCTCGCTCGCAAGCGCCCGACAAGATGGTTTCATGGTCGGGTGACTGCTACGACGACCACCACCGAACCGCTGACCGCGGCCGACCGCTGCGACCGCTGCGGCGCCCAGGCGTACGTCCGCGTGGTCCTGCCGACCGGCGAGCTGCTGTTCTGCGGCCACCACGCACGGGCCCACGCCGACGCCTACACGGGTGTCGCGACCCACGTCCAGGACGAGACCGACAAGCTGCTGGCCGAGCACGGCGCCCGCACGGTCTGACCCCTCGCCGACCGGCCGCGCACGGTGTGGCGCGGCCGCCCCTCTCCCCACGACGGCCCGGGACCTCCACGGTCCCGGGCCGTCGTCGTGCTCGCGGCACGCCGCGACGCCGGCACCGGCCCGTGGCGGCCCGATACCGCCCGGTGACGCACGAAGGGCCCCGACGACCGTGTCGTCGGGGCCCTTCGTCGTCGCGCGTCAGTCGAGGTAGTCGCGCAGCACCTGCGAACGGGACGGGTGCCGCAGCTTCGACATCGTCTTGGACTCGATCTGGCGGATGCGCTCGCGCGTGACGCCGTAGACCTTGCCGATCTCGTCGAGCGTCTTCGGCTGCCCGTCGGACAGGCCGAACCGCATCGACACGACGCCGGCCTCGCGCTCGCTCAGCGTGTCGAGCACCTGGTGGAGCTGCTCCTGCAGGAGCGTGAAGCTCACGGCGTCGGCCGGGACGATCGCCTCGGAGTCCTCGATGAGGTCGCCGAACTCGGAGTCGCCGTCCTCGCCGAGCGGCGTGTGCAGCGAGATGGGCTCGCGCCCGTACTTCTGGACCTCGACGACCTTCTCCGGGGTCATGTCGAGCTCCTTGGCGAGCTCCTCGGGCGTGGGCTCGCGGCCCAGGTCCTGCAGCATCTGGCGCTGCACGCGCGCCAGCTTGTTGATGACCTCGACCATGTGCACCGGGATGCGGATGGTGCGCGCCTGGTCGGCCATCGCACGCGTGATCGCCTGGCGGATCCACCACGTGGCGTACGTCGAGAACTTGTAGCCCTTGGTGTAGTCGAACTTCTCCACCGCGCGGATCAGACCGAGGTTGCCCTCCTGGATCAGGTCCAGGAACAGCATGCCGCGGCCCGTGTACCGCTTGGCCAGAGACACCACCAGGCGCAGGTTCGCCTCGAGCAGGTGGTTCTTCGCGCGCTTGCCGTCGTGCGCGATCCACTGCAGCTCGCGCTTGAGCTTGCGGTCCAGGTCGTCGCCCTCGGCCGCGAGCTTCTCCTCGGCGAACAGGCCGGCCTCGATCCGCTTGGCGAGCTCGACCTCCTGCTCGGCGTTCAGCAGCGCGACCTTGCCGATCTGCTTGAGGTAGTCCTTGACCGGGTCCGCGGTCGCACCCGCGGTGACGACCTGCTGCGCCGGGGCGTCGTCGTCGTCCGCGTCGGACACGACGAAGCCGGTCTCGCCGTCCTCGACGCCCTCGGGCGCGGACTTCGGGGCGGACGTCGCCTCGGCGACCGCCGCGGCGTCGTCCTCGACCTCGACGAGCTCGACGTCGAGGTCCTCGACCTCGCCCTCCACCTCGTCGTCGGCGGCCTTCCTGGAGCGCGCGGACGTCTTGGTGGCCTTGGCGGCGGTCTTGGTCGACGTGGCGGCCTTGCTCGCCTTCGCGGCGCGGGCCGCGGGACGTGCGGGCGCGGCCTCGTCGGCGGCGCCGGGCTCGGCAGCCTCCGTCGAGGTCGTCGTGGCCGCGGCGCGGCGCGTGGTGGTGCGCTTCGCCGCCGTCTTCGTGGCGGGCTTGTCGGCGCGCGCCGTCGTCGTGGCGCGCGGGCTCGCGGCCGCGGCGACCGCGGTCGTCGTGGGGATGTCGACCTCGACACCCGCGCCGGCGAGCGCGCGGAACACCGCCTTCAGGCGCTTGGCGTCGTTGACGGCGGCCTGCTCGCACGCGGTGCGGAAGCTCTCGGCGTCGACGCGGCCGTTCGCGCTGCCGCGCCGCAGGAGCTCCTGGAGCGCGGGGTGCTCGAACTCGCGCGGGAGTGCGGGGATCTGTGTGGAGGGCGCCACAAACCGACCTTTCGGCAATCTGGGGGGGCGGTAGGGCCGCCGGAGCGGACGGAACCATGACGAGCGTGCTGACCAGTGGGCTCGCACCGACTCGCACGGTGAGTCGTGGGGCTCAGGCGGACACCTATATTGTACCGGCGATCCGTGCACCGAGCGTCCGCAGGGCGGGTGGACGAGCCTGCTCGCCCACCGGGTGGAGCGCCGCGTGATCGCTGCGCCCCTGCGGATCCTCGTGCCGGGCCTGCACGTCACAACGGCGACGCACCCGCGAAGATTCCCGACCCGCCACGGCGCATCGGGCCGCGCTCAGTGCCCGGCGCCCCGCTCGGGCTTCACGGCGAGCACCGGGCACGGGGCGTCGAGCAGGATCCGCTGCGCGTTCGACCCGAGGATGAGCTTGCCGACGGGGCTGCGGCGCCGCAGCCCGATGACGATGAGCTCGGCCGACGTGCGCTCCGCCGCGGCCACGAGGTCGTCAGCGAGGTCCGACCCGCCCGTCTCGACCCGGAGCGTGGCGCCGGAGCCCTCGAGCCGGTCCTCGACCCGGCGCAGGTCGTCGGCGCGCGCCGCCGCCACCTCGGGCGCCGCCGTCGACGCGTCGCCCGCCACGACGACGAGAGCCGCCTGCCGGCGGACCGCCTCGGCCGCGGCGGTGTCGAGCGCCTCCCGTCCCTCGGGAGTGCTCAGGTGGGCGACGACGACGGTCATGGATCCTCCGCGGGCGGCTCGTGGCGAACGGGTGGTGGCGCCGCCCCAGCGACGCTGCTGCCGACCGTACCCGAACCGTCCGCGCGCCTCACGCCTGCGCCCGGACCCACCCCGGAGGGACGCCCGCGTCCACGGCGCTGGAGAGGAGCAGCGCGAGCCGGTACGCCGGGTCGTGCACCAGCGCCTCCCGGAGCCGCTCGGCGGCCCGGCCGCCGTCCCCGTGCCACCAGGCGAGGAGGGCCAGCAGCGTGAGCGCCGGCGCCGCACGTCCGTGCGCCGCGTGGGCGACGACGGCCTCGAGCGCCCTGCGCGCCGGGCCGGTGACCGCGGGGTCGGGCGCGACGCCGGCAGACGGGTCGACCAGCCGCGCGATCGCGGTCCCGGTGCCGGCGTCCACGTCGGCCCCGCGCACCGTGCGCTCCGGCAGGTCCCCGGAGCCGGGCAC
>NZ_LWGL01000089.1 GCF_001722485.1 Cellulosimicrobium cellulans
GTTACTCACGTGTTACTCACCCGTTCGCCACTAATCCACCCAGCAAGCTGGGCTTCATCGTTCGACTTGCATGTGTTAAGCACGCCGCCAGCGTTCGTCCTGAGCCAGGATCAAACTCTCCGTAAAAGAACAACGCCCACCACCAACCACAGGCCGGTGATGAACAATCCATACGAAGCGAACCCGAAGGTTCACAAAACTGGCTACACGAAAAACAATCCGACGATCATTCTCCGAAATCAACCAAAGGAATCCCCAGACACAACCAACCACCACCCCCAGGCCGGGGGCAGCCAGCCAGCCATGCCCACGAGGACAAAAAATTTGGCATTGACTAACAAGCACACTGTTGAGTTCTCAAACAACCGACACACACCAACTCAGCCAGACCATCAGGCCCAACCTCGCTTGGGGCAACTTCTCTACCCTACCAGAGCCTTCCGCCGCTCACCAAACCCGTCCGCGTGGATCAGGATCGAGGAGGCCGGTCTTCTCCGGCAACCCCGCGCCGCCGGCCGGGCGCGCGAAACGCCCGATCGTTCGGTGAGGGGGACCGCCCGCGGGACCAGCCACCGTCGGCCGCTCCGGAGAGCTCATCCGTGGTGTCCGTTCCTCCCTGCCGGGCGAACGTCGAGAACACTACACGCGCTGCGACCGGCTGCCAAATCCGCAGGATTCCGCGCCTGCTGGGGTGCGGTTCCCTCCGCCAGCCCTCGCTCGGCGCCGGTCCGGGCGCCTCGCCCGGCGGACGCGGGAGGGCCGGGTGTCTCCACCCGGCCCTCCCTGCGACGACCGTTCGCGCGGAGACGTCCTCAGTCGCCGGCGACCGCGACGGCGAGCGTCTTCTTCCCGCGGCGCAGCAGCGCGTACCGGCCGTGCAGCAGATCGTCGGCCGTCACGACCGCGTCCTCGTCGGTGACCTTGACGTTGTTCACGTAGGCGCCGCCCTCGGCGACGGCCCGGCGCGCCGCACCCTTCGAGGCCACGAGACCGGACCCGACGAGGAGGTCCACCACCGGGTCCCCGGCCCGCACCGCCGTCCGCGGCAGCTCGGCGACCGCGGCGCCGAACGTCTGCTCGTCGAGCGACCCCAGCTCGCCGCGCCCGAAGAGGGCCTGGCTCGCCGCGACCACCGCCGCGGTCGCGTCCGCGCCGTGCACCAGCGTGGTCACGTCGTTCGCGAGGGCACGCTGCGCCTCGCGGGCGCCCGGACGCTCACGGACCGCCGCCTCCAGCTCGGCGATCTCCTCGCGCGTGCGGAACGTGAAGATCTTCAGCCACCCCACGACGTCCTCGTCCGCCGCGTTGAGCCAGTACTGGTAGAACGCGTACGGGCTCATCATGTCCGGCGCGAGCCAGACGGCGCCGCCCTCGGTCTTGCCGAACTTCGTGCCGTCGGCCTTGGTGATGAGCGGTGTGGTGAGGACGTGCACGGCCGCGCCCTCCGTCTTGCGGACGAGCTCGACCCCGGACAACAGATTCCCCCACTGGTCGTTCCCGCCGGTCTGGAGCGTCACGCCGTGGCGACGGTAGAGCTCGAGGAAGTCGATCCCCTGGAGGATCTGGTAGCTGAACTCCGTGAAGCTGATGCCCTCCTCGGAGCGCAGGCGGCGCGCGACCGTGTCCTTCGCGAGCATCGTGCCCAGCCGGTAGTGCTTGCCGACGTCGCGCAGGAAGTCGATCGCCGAGAGCTCGGAGATCCAGTCGAGGTTGTTGACGAGGCGCGCCGGGTTGTCGCCCTCGAAGTCGAGGAACCGGGAGACCTGCGCCTTGAGGCGCTCGGTCCACTCGGCGACCGTCTCCTTGGTGTTGAGCACGCGCTCGCCCGACTGGCGGGGGTCGCCGATCATGCCCGTCGCACCGCCGACGAGCGCGACCGCGTGGTGGCCCGCGAGCTGCAGGTGGCGCAGCACGACGAGCTGGACGAGGTGGCCGTGGTGCAGGCTCGGGGCCGTGGGGTCGAAGCCGCAGTAATAGGTGATCGGGCCCTCGGCCAGCGCGGCGCGCAGCGCGGCCTCGTCGGTGGACTGCGCCACCAGGCCCCGCCATTGCAGCTCGTCGAGAACGTCGCTCACTACCACTCCTTCGTCGGGCCCCCGCTCGCGCGGGGACGTGCAGGGCGGCCCGCGCGGGCCGCCGGTCCTAGTGTGCCGTGCCGGCGCCTGACGGCGGTCAGCGCGACCGGGCGGACACCCGCCGGTACGCCGAGACCGTCGGGTCGTCCGCGATCCAGTACCGCCAGGGGTACAGCGTGCCGTCGCCGCCCGTGCCGGAGACCCCGACGCGCGGCCCCGTCGCGATCTGCGGTCGGGCCGGAGCGGCGGGGCGGTGCACGACGAGCGCACCGTCCGGGTCCGTGAGGTCGGCGCCGTAGAGGCGCAGGTCCAGGTCGAGCGCGACCGCGAGCCGCGCCGGCCCGCGCGCGATCTGCCGGTCGGTGTCGCACCGTCCTCTCGCCGTACGGCGGGCGCGGGCGACATCGGCACCCCGGACCACCTCGCCGGCGCGGAGCAGGACGGCCGACGCGCGGCCCTCCGGCCCCGTGACGACGTTCACGCAGTGGTGTAGCCCGAGGTGGCGGTACACGTACAGGTGTCCAGGCTCGCCGAACATGGCGCGGTTGCGCTCCGTGCGCCCGCGGTAGGCGTGCGACCCGGGGTCGCGCTCGCCGTCGTACGCCTCGACCTCGGTGACGCGCAGGGTGACGACGCCGTCCTCGCTGCGGCGGATGAGGAACGCGCCGAGCAGGTCGCGCGCGACATCGTGCACGTCGCGCGCGAACCAGTCGCGCGCGAGCACGTCGTCCGCCGCGACCGCGGCGGTCACGCCCTGTGCGTCGCCCGCGCCGGTCGGTCTCGTCATCCCCGCCTCCTGTCCTGCCTCGGGTCCGGGGTCCCGGGACAGGGTACGTCGCGGACCGGCCCGGACCGGCGTCGGACGCGATGTAGCGAGCGTCGCGGTCAGGCCAGCGGGCGGCCGAAGGCGTCGAGCCGCACGTCGGCGCGCTCGCGCGTCCGCTCGCGCGCGTAGTGCTCGCGCTCGGCCTCCATCCACGCGAGCCAGTGGTCCCGCGCGTCCTCGCCGTCGCGGTCCAGGCCGCGCCGCAGCCGCAGGTCGTCGGGCGCCTCGACCCACACGCGAAGCGACGCGACGACGTCCGCCGCGCGCCGGCCCGAGCCACACCCCTCGACGACGAGGTACGGCGCCGGCGGAACGTCGTGCCACTCGGCGAAGCGGTCGAGCCCCCAGTCGAAGCGCCGGTAGCGCCCCGGCTCCCCCGCGGCCAGCGGACGCAGCACCCACCCGTCCAGCCGGTCCCAGGCGGGCTCGAGTCCCTGCCACCCCTCGTACAGGTCGTCCATGTGCAGCACCTGCGCAGGCAGCGCCTCGCCGAGCTGGGCGGCGAGCGTCGTCTTGCCCGAGCCCGCCGGGCCGTCGACGACCACGAGCCGCGTGCCCGGTGCGGTCCCCTCCCCGGGCCCGGGCGCCGTGCCCGGACCGAGGCGCGGGACGGCGTCGCGCACGCGGCGGACGAGGTCGGCGAGGACGTCGGGGCCGACGCTCACGCGCGGGCCCCGCGGTCGACGACTCCGGGCACGCTCAGCCCTGCGCCCAGAACCGGAACTCCGCCGAGCGCTCCTTGGCCGCCTCGAGCTGCTCGGCCACGCGGGCTGGCGCGGTGCCGCCCACCGCGTCGCGCGACGCGAGCGAGCCCTCGACGCTCAGCACGTCCCGCACGCCCGGCGTGAGGTGCTCGGAGATCGCCGCGAGGTCGTCGTCCGACAGGTCCCAGAGCTCGATCCCGCGCTCCTCGCACGCCCGGACGCACGCCCCCGCGACCTCGTGGGCGACGCGGAACGGCACGCCCTGGCGCACGAGCCACTCGGCGACGTCGGTCGCGAGCGAGAAGCCCTGCGGCGCGAGCGAGGCCATGCGCCCGGTGTCGAAGGTCAGCGTCGCGACCATGCCCGAGAACGCGGGCAGGAGCACCTCGAGCGTGTCGACCTGGTCGAACACCGGCTCCTTGTCCTCCTGCAGGTCGCGGTTGTACGCGAGCGGGAGGCCCTTGAGCGTCGTGAGCAGACCCGTCAGGTCGCCCACGAGCCGCCCCGCCTTGCCGCGCGCGAGCTCGGCGACGTCGGGGTTCTTCTTCTGCGGCATGATGCTCGACCCCGTGGAGTAGGCGTCGTCGAGGCGCACGAAGCCGAACTCCTTCGTCGCCCAGAGGATCACCTCCTCCGCGAGGCGCGAGAGGTCGACGCCGAGCATCGCCGCGACGAACGCGAACTCGGCGACCACGTCGCGCGACGCCGTCCCGTCGATGGAGTTCTCGACCGGGCCGTCGAAGCCGAGCTCGGCCGCGACGGCGGCCGGGTCGAGGCCCAGCGAGCTGCCCGCGAGCGCCCCCGAGCCGTACGGCGAGCGCGCGGCCCGCACGTCCCAGTCGACGAGGCGGTCGACGTCGCGCAGGAGCGGCCACGCGTGCGCGAGCAGGTGGTGCGCGAGCAGCACCGGCTGCGCGTGCTGCAGGTGCGTGCGGCCCGGCATCGCGGCGTCCGGGTGCGCCGCGGCCTGCTCGACGAGCGCGTCGACGACGTCGAGCACGAGGCCCGCGATCGTGCGGGCCTCGTCGCGCAGGTACATGCGCGTCAGCGTCGCGATCTGGTCGTTGCGCGACCGCCCGGCGCGCAGCTTGCCGCCGAGGTCCGGGCCGGCGCGCTCGATGAGCCCGCGCTCGAGGGCCGTGTGCACGTCCTCGTCGTCCGGCGCCGCGACGAACGCGCCCGACGCGACGTCCTCGCGCAGCCGGTCGAGCGCGGCGAGCATGCCCTCGAGCTCTTCGTCGTCGAGCAGGCGCGCGGCGTGCAGGACCTTCGCGTGGGCCTTCGACCCGGCGATGTCCTGGCCCGCGAGGCGCCAGTCGAAGTGCGTGCTCTTGCTCAGCGCGGCCAGCGCGTCGGACGGGCCGCCGGCGAAGCGGCCGCCCCACAGGCTGACGCGCCCGGGCTCGTCGTGGTTCGTGTCGGTCATCGGTTCTCCGCAGCGGTCGAGGGACGGGGTGCCGGTGGCTCGGCCGACAGGCTCAGAGGGCCCCGGTGCCGAAGTCCACGCCGTTGCCGAACTTCTCGTCGCGCGCGGCGGCGAGCTTGGCGGTGAGGCCGTAGATCTCGATGAAGCCCTTGGCCTGCGACTGGTCGAACGAGTCGCCCTCGTCGTAGGTCGCGAGGTTGAAGTCGTACAGGCTCGCCTCGGAGCGGCGGCCCGTCACGGTCGCGCGGCCGCCGTGCAGGACGAGGCGGACGTCGCCGGAGACGTAGCGCTGCGTGTCGTCGATGAAGACGTCGAGCGACTTCTTCAGCGGGCTGAACCACATGCCGTCGTAGACGAGCTCGGTCCAGCGCTGCTCGACGCCGCGCTTGAAGCGGGCCTGCTCGCGCTCGAGCGTGACGTTCTCGAGCTCCTGGTGGGCGGCGATGAGCGCGATCGCGCCCGGTGCCTCGTACACCTCGCGCGACTTGATGCCGACGAGGCGGTCCTCGACGATGTCGATCCGGCCGACGCCCTGGGCGCCCGCGCGGCGGTTCATCTCCTGGATCGCCTGCAGGGGCGTGACGGCCACGCCGTCGAGGGCGACGGGGATGCCCTGCTCGAACGTGACGATCACCTCGTCGGCGACCGGCGGGAACGTGGGGTCGTCCGTGTAGTTGTAGACGTCCTTGGTGGGCGCGTTCCAGATGTCCTCGAGGAAGCCGGTCTCGACGGCGCGGCCCCACACGTTCTGGTCGATCGAGAACGGGTTGTGCTTGGTCGTCGCGATGGGCAGCGCGTGCTTCTCCGCGTAGTCGATCGCCTTCTCGCGCGTGAGCGCGAGGTCGCGCACCGGCGCGATGGTCTTCAGCTCGGGCGCGAGCGACGTCGTCGCGACCTCGAACCGGACCTGGTCGTTGCCCTTGCCCGTGCAGCCGTGGGCCACAGTAGTCGCGCCGAACTGGCGCGCGGCGCGCACGAGGTGCTTGACGATGACGGGGCGCGACAGCGCCGAGACGAGCGGGTACCGGTCCAGGTACAGGCCGTTGGCGCGCAGCGCGGGCATGCAGTACTCGGCGGCGAACTCGTCGCGCGCGTCGGCGACGTAGGCCTCGACGGCCCCGCAGTCGAGGGCGCGCTGGCGGATCAGCTCGAGGTCCTCGCCGCCCTGGCCGACGTCGACCGCGACGGCGACGACCTCGGCGCCCGTGGCCTCCGCGATCCAGCCGATGGCGACGGAGGTGTCCAGGCCGCCGGAGTAGGCGAGCACGACGCGTTCAGTCATGACGATCTCTTTCTGTACGTGAGGGGTCTGCGGATCAGTGTGGCAGGGCTGCCGGCGGGCGGACGCCCGCGGTCAGGCGCCCGGCCCGGACAGGTCGAGGAAGCGGCGCGCGAGCTCCGCGCCGCCGTCGGGGTCGCGGGCGATGACGAGGATCGTGTCGTCGCCGGCGATGCAGCCGAGCACGCCCGGGAGCACCGAGTGGTCGATCGCCGACGCGAGGTAGTTGGCCGCGCCGGGGGGCGTGCGCAGGACGACCAGGTTGGCCGACGCCTCCGCGGAGACGAGCATCTCGGAGCACAGCCGCGCGAGCCGCGCCGCGAGGTACTCCGGCGACTCGACGCTCTGCACGCTGCGGTCGCCGCCCTCGCCGGGCACCGCGTAGACGAGCGCGCCCGAGGCGCCGCGCACCTTCTCGGCGCGCAGCTCGATGAGGTCGCGCGACAGGGTCGCCTGCGTGACGCTCACGCCCTCGGCCGCGAGCGCCTTGGCGAGCTCGGCCTGCGAGTGGATCGCGGTGCGGCGCACGATCTCGGCGATGCGCGCGTGGCGCGCGGCCTTGGTCGCCGGGGCGGTCCGCCCGGCGGCCACCTCCGGGACGGGCGCCTCGGCCGCCGGGGTGGTCACGCGTGCTCCAGCAGGAACGCGAGCAGCGCCTTCTGGGCGTGCAGGCGGTTCTCGGCCTCGTCCCACACGGCCGAGCGCGGCCCGTCGATGACCTCGGCCGTGATCTCCTTGCCCCGGTACGCGGGCAGGCAGTGCAGCACGATCGCGTCGTCCTTCGCGTGCGCGAGGAGCGCGTCGTCGACCTGGTAGGGCACGAACGGGAGGGCGCGCTCGGCGGCCTCGTCCTCGTCCCCCATGGAGACCCAGGTGTCGGTCGCGACGACGTCGGCCCCGGCGACGGCCTCGGCGGGGTCCGCGGTGACGAGCACGGAGCCGCCCGTCTCGGCGGCGACGCGGCGCGCGTCCTCGAGGATCGCGGGCGCCGGCGGGTAGCCGTCGGGCGTGCCGACGCGCACGTGCAGGCCGGCCGTGGCCCCGCCGAGGAGGTAGGAGTGCGCCATGTTGTTCGCGCCGTCGCCGACGTACGCGAGGGTCTGGCCCGCGAGCGCGGCCGTGCCGCCGCGCAGCTGCGCGACAGTCAGCAGGTCGGCGAGGATCTGGCACGGGTGGAAGTCGTCGGTGAGCGCGTTGACGACGGGGACGCGGCTGTGGGCCGCCATCTCCTCGATGCGGTCCTGGCCGTAGGTGCGCCACACGATCGCCGACACCTGGCGCTCGAGCACGCGCGTGGTGTCCGCGATCGACTCGCGCGTCCCGATCTGGGCGAGCCGGCCGTCGACGACGACGGGGAAGCCGCCGAGCTCGGCGATGCCGGTCGAGAACGACAGCTGCGTGCGCAGCGTGGGCTTGTCGAACAGGACGGCCACGCCCTGCGGCCCGCGCAGCGGCTGGCGGAACGTGCGGTCGTCGCGGAACGCGAGCGCCAGCTCGAGCACCTGCCGCTGCTCGGCGGGCGTGAGGTCGTCGTCGCGCAGGAAGTGCCGCGTGGCCATCGGGTCAGTCCCTCGTCTCGGTGGTGTCGGTGGTGCCGGTGGTGGGCCTCGGCAGGCGCAGGGCGGCGAAGAACGCGACGACGTCGCGCGCCTGGTCCGCGGTGAGGATCAGCGGCGGGGCGAGGCGGATCGCGTCCGGCGCGACCGCGTTGACGACGAACCCCGCGTCGAGCGCCGCGCGCGCGACGTCCGCCGCGACGGGCCGCGAGAGCTGCACCGCGAGGAGCAGGCCCCGGCCCCGGACCCCCGCGACGAGCGGGTTGCCCGCCGCCGCGATGCCCTCGCGCAGGAGCGCGCCCACGGTGCGGACGTTCTCGAGCAGCCCGTCGCGCTCGATGACGCCGAGCGTGGCGAGGGCCGCGGCGGCCGCGACGGGGTTGCCACCGAACGTCGTGCCGTGCTGCCCGCGCCCGAGGAGGCGCGCCGCCCGCTCCCCGTACGCGACGACGGCGCCGACGGGGAAGCCGCCGCCGAGCCCCTTGGCGAGCGTGACGACGTCGGGCACGACCCCGCCGCCGAGGTCGGGCTGCTGGTAGGCGAACCACGAGCCGGTGCGCCCGACGCCGGTCTGCACCTCGTCGAGGACGAGCAGCGCGCCGTGGCGCGCGGTGAGCCCGCGCGCCGCGGCGAGGTAGCCCGGCGAGAGCGCTCGCACGCCCGCCTCGCCCTGGACGGGCTCAAGGACGAGCGCCGCGACCCCGCCGCGCGCCGCGACGGCGGCGTCCGAGAACGCCTCCTCGAGCGCCGCCACGTCGTCGAACGGCACGTGCTCGACCCCGCCCGGCAGCGGCTCGAACGGCTCGCGGTACGCGGCCTTGCTCGTCAGCGCGAGCGCGCCCATCGTCCGGCCGTGGAAGCCGCCCTCGAGCGCGAGGACGCGCGTGCGGCGGCCGCCGTCGTCGTTGCGGCGCGCCATCTTGAAGGCCGCCTCGTTGGCCTCGGTGCCCGAGTTCGTGAAGAACACGCGCGACCCGGCGGGTGCCTCCGCGAGCGCGAGCAGCCGCTCGGCGAGCGCGATCTGCGCGGGCGTGCCGAAGAAGTTCGACACGTGCCCGAGCGTGCCGAGCTGGGCGCTCACCGCGGCGGTCAGCGTGGGGTGGGCGTGGCCGAGCGCGTTGACGGCGATGCCGGCGAGGAGGTCGAGGTAGCGGCGGCCGTCGGCGTCCCAGACGTACGCGCCCTCGCCGCGCACGAGGACGCGCTGCGGCGGGCCGAACGTGTCCATGACGGCGTGCGTGTACCGGTCGGTCCACTCCTGCACCGACCCGGACGCGACCGGCGTGGGCGCGTGCGAGGTCGTGGGCTCGACGTCGGTCATGCGGCACCTCCGACGGGGTCGGGCACGACCATCGTGCCGTTGCCCTGGGTCGTGAAGACCTCGAGCAGGAGCGAGTGCGGGACGCGGCCGTCGATGACCGTCGCGGACGGCACGCCGCCCTCCACGGCGCGCAGGCACGCCTCCATCTTCGGCACCATCCCGGACTCGAGGGTGGGCAGCAGGTCCGCGAGCTCCGTGCGCGTGATCTGCGCGACGAGCGAGCCGCGGTCCGGCCACGACGTGTACAGGCCCTCGACGTCGGTGAGGACGACGAGCTTGCGCGCCCCGAGCGCGACGGCGAGCGCCGCGGCCGCGGTGTCGGCGTTGACGTTGAGCACCTGCGTGGAGTCGTCGCGGTCGGGCGCGATGGTGGACACGACGGGGATGCGCCCGGCGTCGAGCAGGTCCTGGACGGCGCCCGGACGGACCTCCACGACGTCGCCCACGAGGCCGACGTCGACAGGCTCGCCGTCGACGGTGGCGTGCCGGCGCTGCGCGCGGAGGAGGCCGCCGTCCTCGCCGGACAGGCCGACGGCGTACGGGCCGTGCGCGTTGACGAGGCCGACGAGCTCGCGCGAGACCTGCCCGGTGAGCACCATGCGCACGACGTCCATCGCCTCGGGCGTCGTCACGCGCAGGCCGCCGCGGAACTCGGACTCGATGCCGAGCCGCCCGAGCATCGCGGAGATCTGGGGGCCGCCGCCGTGCACCACCACGGGGCGCAGGCCCACGCGGCGCAGGAACACCATGTCCTGCGCGAACGCCGCCTTGAGGGTGTCGTCGACCATGGCGTTGCCGCCGTACTTGACGACGACGAGGGCGCCGGCGAACTCCTGCAGCCACGGCAGGGCCTCGACGAGCACCTCGGCCTTCTGGTCGGGGCGCAGGTCGGTGCGCGTGTCGAACGCGTCGTCGTCGGGCGCGGGGATCGGGGTCTGCCGGTCGCTCATGAGGAGTACGCGCTGTTCTCGTGGACGTAGTCGTGCGTGAGGTCGTTCGTCCACACCGTCGCCGTGGCGGACCCGGCGTGCAGGTCGATCTCGACGCGCACCTCGCGCGCGGCGGCGAGGTCGACGAGCTCGCGCGGCTCACCCACTCCCCCGGCGCGGCACACCTGCACGCCGTTGACGGCGACGTCGAGTGCGAGCGCGTCGAACGGCGCGACGTCCTCCGGCACGGTGCCGACCGCGGAGACGATGCGGCCCCAGTTCGGGTCGTTGCCGAAGATCGCGGCCTTGAACAGGTTGGACCGCGTGACGGCGCGCGCGACGGCGACGGCCGCGTCCTCGCTGCTCGCGTTCACCACGGTCACCGCGACGTCGTGGCTCGCACCCTCGGCGTCCGCGACGAGCTGGCGCGCGAGCGACCCGCACGCCTCGGTGAGCGCGTCGGTCAGCTCGTCGAGCGGCACGGCGACGCCCGACGCGCCGGACGCGAGGAGGATCACGGTGTCGTTGGTCGACATGCAGCCGTCGGAGTCGACCCGGTCGAACGTCGCGCGCGTCGCGGCACGCAGGGCGGCGTCGGCGGTCGCGCCGTCGACGACGGCGTCGGTCGTGACGACGCACAGCATGGTTGCGAGCCCGGGCGCGAGCATGCCCGCGCCCTTCGCCATGCCGCCGACGGACCAGCTCGCGGCGCCGTCGGTCGAGCCGCCCACCGCGGCCTCGCGCACCACGTGGACCGTCTTGGGCACCGTGTCGGTCGTCATGATGGCGAGCGCGGCGTCCTCGCCGCCCGTCGTCGTGGACGCCGGGTCGTCGAGCGCGGTCGCCGCGGCGTCCACGCCCGCGAGCAGCTCCGCCATGGGCAGGCGTACCCCGATGAGGCCGGTCGAGCACACGAGGACGTCGCCCGCCGACGTCGCGAGGACGTCCGCGACGTGCTCGGCGGTGCGGTGCGTGTCCGCGAACCCGTCGGGGCCCGTGCACGCGTTGGCGCCGCCCGAGTTGAGCACGACGGCGCTCGCGCGCCCGTCGCTCACGGCCTGGCGCGTCCACGCGACAGGGGCGGCGAACACGCGGTTCGTCGTGAGGACGGCCGCGGCGACGTCGAGCGGCCCGTCGTTGACGACGAGCGCGACGTCCTTCGCACCGGTCGACTTCAGGCCGGCGGCGACGCCGGCGGCCCGGAAGCCCTGCGGGGACGTGACGGTCACGGGGCGACTCCCTCGGTGGTCAGGCCCGCCGTCTGCGGCAGGCCGAGCGCGACGTTCATGGACTGCACCGCGGCGCCCGCGGTGCCCTTGACGAGGTTGTCGATCGCCGTCACGGTGACCACGCGGCCTGCCGCGTGGTCGACGGCGACCTGGACGAGCGCGGTGTTGGCGCCGAGCGTCATCGCCGTGCTCGGCCACTGCCCCTCGGGCAGCACCTGCACGAACGGCTCGCCGACGTACGCGTCGTCCCACGCCTGGCGCACGCGCGCGGTCGCCTCGGCGGGACCGAGGGCGGCGACGTCGGCCGACAGGGGCGCGGTCACCGTCGCGAGGATGCCGCGCGCCATCGGGACGAGCGTCGGCGTGAACGAGATCCGCACCTCCGACGCGCCCGCGGCACGCAAGTTCTGCACGATCTCCGGGATGTGCCGATGGCCGCCGCCGACGGCGTACGGCTGGGCCGAGCCGAGGCCCTCCGCCGCGAGCAGGTGCGGCTTGAGCGACTTCCCGGCACCCGAGTAGCCGTTCGCGAGCACGGCGACGACGTCCCGCGCGTCGACGACCCCGGCGGCGACACCCGGCTGGAGGCCGAGCGTCACGGCGGTCACGTTGCACCCGGGGACGGCGATCCGGCGCGCGCCGACGAGACGCTCGCGCTGGCGCGTCTCCGTCGCCGCCGCGCCCGGGTCCTGCGTGAGCAGCAGCTCCGGCATCCCGTACGGCCACGTCCCGGCGTGCGCGGAGCCGTAGAACTGCTTCCAGTCCGCCGCCGACTCGAGCCGGTGGTCGGCACCGAGGTCCAGCACGAGCACGTCCTCGGGCAGCTGCGCCGCGATCTCCCCCGACGCGCCGTGCGGCAGCGCGAGCACCACGACGTCGTGCCCCACGAGGTGCTCGACCGTCGTCGGCAGCAGCACGCGGTCCGCGAGGGACCGCAGGTGCGGCTGGTGCGCCCCGAGCAGCGACCCCGCGCTGCTGTGCGCCGTGAGCGCGCCGATCTCGACGTCGGGGTGCCCCACGAGCAGGCGCAGCACCTCGCCCCCCGCGTACCCGGACGCCCCCGCGACCGCGACTGTGACCGTCATATGCACAACTATACATAGTTATGCAGCGCGCCCGGTCGCCGCCTCGTGGTCGGGTTCGCGGCCGGGTCGCACCATGCGCTCGGGCTGGCGCGGGCACATGTAATCGGGTTCGCGGCAGGGTCGCACCGTGCGCTCGGGCTGGCGCGCCGTCACCTCGTGCGATCGTCTCGCGTTCTCGCGCGCGCCTCTGACGCCCTTCGCACACGGTCCGACCCCGCCGCTCGTCTTCGCCCTCACCGCCGCGGTCCCGACCACTCGTCGACGAGGACGAGGCACCGCGCGAGTGGCGGCTTGCCCGGACTGCGAGGGCGTCGCACGGCCAGGGCGAGACGAGACCGGGCGGGGCGGGTGATGTGCGAAGGACGTCAGAGCCGCGCTCGAGAAGGTGCGACGACGGGCCGAGGTGACGGCGCGGCAGTCCGAGCACGTCAGCCGCCCCGCCCACCCGACCCAGCCACCGCGCCCGACCCTAGGCTGAGCCCCATGCACGCGATCGTGGCCCGCGAGGCGGGCGGCCCTGAGGTCTTGGAGTACCGCGAGCTGCCCGACCCGGAGCCGGGGCCCGGTGAGCTGCTGGTGCGCACGGCGGCGGCGGGCGTCAACTTCGTCGACACGTACCAGCGCGCCGGCGTCTACCCGGTGCCGTACCCGCACCCCGTGGGCAGCGAGGGGGCCGGGACGGTGGTCGCGGTCGGTGGGGTGCGCGACGGCGACCCCGAGTTCGCGGTCGGGGACCGCGTCGTGTGGACCGAGGCGCCGGGCTCGTACGCGGACCTCGTCGTCGTTGCGGCACGCCAGGCGCTGCGCGTCCCGGACGCCGTGACCCTCGAGGACGCGGCGGCCGTCGCGCTCCAGGGCCTGACCGCGCACTACCTGTGCACGTCGACGTACCCGGTGCGCCCGGGCGACCGTGTGCTCGTGCACGCGGGCGCGGGCGGGGTCGGCCTGCTCCTCACGCAGATGGTGGTGGCGCGCGGCGGGCACGTGATCTCGACGGTGTCGACGCCCGAGAAGGCCGAGCTGTCGCGCGGGGCGGGGGCCGAGCACGTCATCGAGTACACGGCGTTCGGCGACCTCGCCCACGACCTGCCCGAGGTGGTTCGCGGTCTCACGGGCGGTGAGGGCGTGGCCGCGGTGTACGACTCCGTCGGCAAGGACACGTTCGACGCGTCTCTGGCGAGCCTGCGCCGTCGCGGGACGCTCGTGCTCTTCGGCGGGTCGTCGGGCCAGGTGCCGGCGTTCGACCCGCAGCGGCTGAACGCGGCGGGGTCGGTGTTCCTCACGCGGCCCAAGCTCGCCGACCACACCGCGACGCGCACCGAGCTCACGGAGCGCGCGGCCGACGTGCTGGGCGCCGTCGCCGGCGGCACGCTGCACGTGCGCGTCGGGGCGCGGTTCGCGCTCGCCGACGCCGCGGACGCGCACCGCGC
>NZ_LWGL01000009.1 GCF_001722485.1 Cellulosimicrobium cellulans
CGGCGACGTGTGGTCGGCGACGGCTCCTGCCTCGGGTGCCGTCACCGTCGCCGGGGTCACTTGGGCGGAAGGCGCCGGGACCGACCGGTTCCGGGTCGAGGTCCGGTCACGAACTGGAGCGACGTGGACGTCGTGGGAGCCCGTCGACACAGACGATGCCGAGACGGCCGGGCCCGGCGAGCAGCGTGCCGGCACCGAGCCGATCCATCTCGGCGAGGTCGACGAGGTGGAGGCGCGGATCCTGACGGCGGGCGGCGATGCGCCGGAGAGTCCCGCTCTCGTGGTGATCGACCCGGGTGAGTCGGGTGACGCACCGAGTGGCGCAGGCGGGACCCGTGGTGCGAGCCGTGCCGTCGCCGCCCGCTCGATCGTCCCGGAGACCGCTCCGTCGGCAACGCTACCCACAGCTGCTGCGCGGCCCGGCATCTACTCCCGCGCGCAGTGGGGAGCGGACGAACGACTGATGACGTGGACTCCGCAGATCGGGAGCGTCACGGGCGTGGTCGTGCACCACACGGCTGGCTCGAACGACTACACCGCCAACCAGGTACCCGCGATCATCCGCGGCATCTACGCGTACCACGCGCAGTCCCGCGGCTGGGGTGACATCGGCTACAACTTCCTCGTCGACAAGTTCGGCCGTGTCTGGGAGGGCCGAGCAGGCGGGGTGGATCGCGCGATAATCGGCGCCCACGCCTCCGGTGTCAACTCGGTGCGGTTCGGCGTCTCGGTCATGGGCAACTACGACACCGCGCAGGTCTCCGGCGCGGCCGTGGACGCGGTGTCCGCGGTCGTCGCGTGGAAGCTCGGGCTGCACGGCGTCCGCGGTGCCGGGGGCGACGTGGTCCTCGGTCACCGCGACGTCGGGCAGACGTCGTGCCCGGGCGTGAGCCTGTACGCAGCCCTTCCGCAGATCCGGACGTCGGTCACTGCGCGCCAGGGTGAGGTGCGCGACCGCTCGCTCGACCGGGACCTGGGACTGGACGGCTATCCGGACCTGCTCGCCCGCTCGTCGTCCGGCGTCTCGCTGCTGACCGCCCCGTCGACCGGCTGGACCGGACCGCGGACGGTCGGGTCGGGCTGGCGGGGAGAACGCGTCGTCGCACCGGGAGACTGGACGGGCGACGGCGTCCCTGACCTGATGCTCGTCGACCCGGCGAGCGGCTATCTCTGGCTCTACCCGGGCACGAAGGCGGGAGGGTGGGCAACCAAGCAGAGGATCGGCCAGGGCTGGGGCATCGCCAACCTCATCATCGGCGGGCACGACTGGGACGGCGACGGACGCACGGACCTCCTTGTCCGCCGTCACGACGGCACGCTCTGGCTCTACGCAGGGAACGGTCGTGGCGGCTTCGGTGCGGTCCGGCAGATCGGATCCGGTTGGAACGGCATGACCACGATCTCCATGGTCGGCGACCTGCCCGACGGCCGTCCCGCGCTCGTGGCTCGCACAGGAGGCAACCTCTTCACGTACACGGGCGACGGTCGCGGCGGCTTCGCCGCCGGCCGCACGCTCGTCGGGCCGGGCTGGGACGTCATGACCAGCATCGTCGGTGCAGGCGACCTCAACGACGACGGTGCCCCTGACGTCGTCGCTCGCGACACGCAGGGGCGGTTGTGGCAGTACGTGGGTGACGAGGCCGGGAAGCTCGTGGGTCGCACTCTCCTCGGTACGGGATGGCAGGTGTTCACCGCGGTGCACCCCGCAGGGCAAGCCGGTCGGGCCGAGGACTTTTTTGCCATCCGCGCGGACGGCGCGCTGCTCCGCTACTCCTATCTCGGCGGCGCCGCGTACACGCGCTCGTTGCCCACGGGGGTCGGGGGCTCCGGCGTGGCCGAGGCGATCGCGCCGGGGGACTGGAACGGAGACGGGCGACCCGACCTGATGACGCGGCGCAGCAACGGTGACCTCTACCTGCACACCGGTACGGGTACCGGATCGTTCGCCGCGACCGGAACACGGGTGGGCAACGGCTGGGAGGTCATGACGCAGGTGGTCGGGGCGGGCGACTGGCTGGGGACGGGCGCTCCCGGTGTCATCGCGCTGCAGCGCAGCACCGGTCAGATCTGGCTGTATCCCGGTGACGGCCGCGGCGGGTTCGGGACACGCGTCCTCCTCGCGCGAGGAGCCCAGAACCTGGACCGCCTCGTGACACCGGGCCACTGGAGCGGAGGTCCGAACCCCGACCTCATCGCCCGCGAGGCCGGTACGGGACGTCTGCTCCTCTACCCGAGCAACGGCGGCGCGCTCCTCGGGGCGTCATCGGTGATCGGCACCGGATGGCAGGTGATGGGCAACGTCGTCGGCACCGGCGACGTGGACGGCGACGGCCGACCCGACCTCGTCGGGGCGAGGTCCGACGGCGCACTGGTCCTGTACACCGGGAACGGCTCCGGCGGTTTCCGGTCGTGGCACAGGATCGCCACCGCTCCCTCCGGCGCGGCCGTCTCCTGATCAGGTCCCACAGCGAGGACGGCAGTGCTGCGCAGGCGCAGCACTGCCGTTCGTCGTGTGCGACCGGAAGCACGGCGGGCATCGGATGGCACGGCCGCGACCACACGACCGGTGGACGACGGTGCCCGTCGGCGGCGTGGTCTCACCGGGACACGAGACGACGCACCCACCCGGGCGGGGCCGGCAGGCCGCCGTCCCGTGGAGCATCGACATCGACGGGTCGGAGGAATGCCGCAGCACGGACGAGGCCTCCGACCGGTTGCGGTCGGAGGCTCTCGTCCGTATCACTGTCCCGGATGGAACCCGTGGTGGTTCTCGGCGGGCCCATGCCACGCCGCCACCGCGCGGTCGGATCAGAATGCCCGCGCCATGACGCTCCAGCCGTGGCCGACTTGGACCGGCGCGGCGAACCGGGTGCCCGTCCACGGGTAGAGGTGGTACCGCCCCGCCGAGTCGGCTGCGAGCAGGTCCGGGATACCGTCGCGTCCGAAGTCGCTCACCGTCGTGAGCAGTCGCATGCTGCGCCAGCCGGAACCGACCTGGACGGCGAAGAAGCTGCCCACCCGGTCGCTGCGGTAGAGGAAGAGCCGACCGCTGCCGTCCACGGCGAGGAAGTCGGCCCACCCGTCGCCGTCCCAGTCGCCGCCGCCGCCGGCCCACGTCATCGTCTGCCAACCGCTGCCCACGAGGTGTCGGCCCGCGAAGGTGCCGTCGCCCAGACCCGGGTACAGCCACAGGAGCCCGTCGTGGTCGACCGCCAGGATGTCCGCGGAGCCGTCCCGTCCTAGGTCCCCGGGCGCGATGAGGAGTCGCATGGCGTTCCAGCCTGAGCCGGCGTTCACGCGCTGACCCAGCGTGCCGTCCGCTGCCGTCGGGTAGCGCCACAGCACACCGTTGCCGTCGGCGGCCAGCACGTCGTCGCGCCCGTCCCCGTCGAGGTCGTTGGCGCGCACGACGAGGCGCATGGACTGCCAGCCGTGCCCGGCGGGGCGCGAGCCTACAAACCGACCCTCCCCGTCGCCGACGTAGGCAGTCAGGCGCCCGTCAGCTGTCTGGCCGAGGACGTCGACGCGTCCGTCGTTCGTGGAGTCGCTGTCGAGGCGGCTGGTCCCGGTGATCTTCCACCAGTCTGACCTCAGTCCGAACGCGGTGCGGAACTGCGAGCCGCTGAGGGAGACGGTGCCCGCGCTGCCGGTGAGGACCACGCGCACCACACGGCCCCCGAACTCACCATCGCCTGTGCGCGACGTCACGTCGATGCTACGGGGCGTGCCGATCGCGGGATACCGCGCGCGGATGTCGTCCGTGCGCAGCTTCGTGGACCAGGCATGGACGGGGTTTCCCTGAGAGTCCCAGGGGTCGGGTCGTGCTGCGAGGTACGGGAACGACCCCGCCGCGCTCCAGCCGCCGTTCGACGACCCGAACTGCGTGAACGCGAGCGCGCCGCCGTAGTGACGCACCTGACCCGCCGTCGCGGCGACCGCCGCGTCCGTCGACGCCGCCTCGTGGTGGCGCGTCTCGACGCCGGCGGAGTTGAAGCTCTTGTGGCCCGCGTACACCTGGCACTGCGTGGTGTCGCACGTCTGCCACGCACCGGTGCGGTGCGCGCGGTCGTAGGAGGCGTAGGTGCGCGCGGCGACCGCCTGAGCGCGCAGCGCGTCGGCCGGCCAGCTCGACGGGGACTCCGCCGGGACGACCGACCTCAGGTAGTCCTCGAGCCCGACGACGTTGACGGTCCGGAGGTTCGGCGACGATCCCTCCGGCACCGCCCGCACAGTCCCGCGATAGTCCGTCTGCGATCCGTTCGGCTGGATGAGCCGGATGAAATTCGACGGTGCCGAGATGCTGAGGTACCCAGGTGACGCGCCCTGCGACCAGCGTTGCCACGTCCCCCCGACGAGCCCGTACAGGATGAAGCCGGCCGGCTCCCGCACGATGCGCCACTGCTGCGGCGTCGTGCCACCGAAGCTGATGGGTGTACCGGTCGAGACGGCGTCGCTCGCCGTCATCCCCGGCACCGCGAGGATGCGGACGTCGTCGTCGGTGTCCCCGCTGATGAGCACGCTGATCGTGCTCGCCGGTTGCGTGACCGACACGGTGCCCGGGTAGTACGCATCCAGGATGCGCTGGTACCCGACGCCCTGAGCGGCGGCGGCTCGTGCGCCCCACTGCGACATGCCCCGGCCGTGGCCGTACCCGCGTCCCGCGACGGTCACCGTCGAGCCTGGGTCGAGAACGACCCGTTCCTGGGTCGTCGTGGCGGCGTCGGCCGCCGGCGCGGTCGAGAGCAGCGAGCTCCCGAGCACGAGAGCCGCGACGGACGCCGCGGCTCCGCCTCGTGCGACCCTCGCGAACATCTTGCGATTCATGACTACTTGCCCCCTTGTTGCGCGTACGACCAGAGTAGGACCGGTTACGGCGCGGGGCGGGGAGGGCAGTACCCTGGTGCGTCGTCGTCGGGCGCGGTGCCCGGCCGGGGGAGGGGTGGATCCTGAGCGGCATCGTGCGAGCAGTGCTCGGGCACTCGGCGTTCCGGTACCTGCTGGTAGGCGGCTTCGCCTTCCTTCTCGACCTCGGACTGCTGACGCTGGCGTACCGGGTGCTCGGGGCACCGCTGTGGCTCGCGACGGCCTTCGGGTTCTGGGGCAGCTTCGCCTTCAACTTCACCCTGCAGCGACGGTTCGCGTTCGGCGGCGCGATGCCGACGGGGCCCGCCCTGTGGAGGTACTGCGTCCTCCTCGGGGTCAACTCCCTGGCGAACATCCTTGTCGTCGGCCTCTTCGAACGGCTCGCGTGGGGATACGCGACCGGGAAGGTCGCCGTGACCGTCGCGCAGACGATCTGGAACTACTTCGCCTACAAGCACTGGGTCTTCGCCGGCCACCGCACCGCTCCTACCCCGGAGCCCGTGAACGGTGCAGCCACGCCCGTCCAGCACCAGCACAAGGAGATCTGAGGATGTACAAGGGTGCGCGGATCGCCGCCGTCGTGCCGGCATACCGCGAGGAGGCGATGATCTCGACGGTCATCACCACGATGCCGGACTTCGTCGACGACATCGTCGTGGTCGACGACTGCAGCCCGGACGCCACGTCCGACGTCGTCAGGTCTCTGGCCGACCCGCGGGTGACCCTGATCCGGCACGAGGTGAACAAGGGAGTCGGCGGCGCGATCATCACCGGGCACCGCAAGGCGATCGAGCTCGGCGCCGACGTCAACGTCATCATGGCGGGTGACGCCCAGATGGACCCCGCGTACCTCCCCGACCTGCTCGACCCGGTGACGTCCGGCGGGTACGGCTTCGCCAAGGCGAACCGGTTCTTCCGCCCCGACTCCTACAAGGGCATGCCTGGCTACCGCGTCTTCGGCAACATCGTCCTGTCCTTCATGACGAAGTTCGCCTCGGGGTACTGGCACCTGTTCGACCCGCAGAACGGGTACACGGCCGTGCGCACCTCGGTGCTCAAGAAGCTGACCCTGGAGCGTGTCGCCGAGCGGTACAGCTTCGAGAACGACCTCCTCATCCACCTCAACGTCGCCGGCACGGCCGCCGTGGACGTCCCGATCCCGGCCGTGTACGGGAGCGAGGTGTCGAGCATCCGGCTCGGCAAGGTCGTGCCCGAGCTCCTGAGTCTGCTCTTCCGGGGCTACTGGTACCGCATCTGGTACCGCTACGTCCTGTGGTCCTTCTCCCCGGTCGCCCTGCTCCTCTTCACCGGGCTGCTGCTCACCGTCGTCGGCATCCTCGCGGGCATCTGGGTCATCGCGGCCACGTGGGACTCCGGTCCGGCGACCGCGGGCACCGTGCTGCTCGCCGTGACCCCGTTCATCCTGGGCGTGCAGATGCTCGTCTCGTCGCTGCAGCTCGACATCCAGGAGAGCCCGGACACACCGACGCTAGCGCCGTTCGACGAGTCGTGAGGCGCGCCGTGAAGGTCACGCTCGTCACGCGGATCTTCCGCCCGGAACCGTCGGCCGCCACCTTTCGTCTCGGAGCGCTCGCGGACGCGCTGCACGTCCAGGGGCACGATGTCGAGGTGCTCACGGCTGCTGCGCCGCGGCGGCTTCGCGCCACTCCCGAGTCGGTGCGCGTACGCCGTTGGCCTGTCTTGCGTGACCGGTCAGGCTACGTCCGCGGCTACGTCCAGTACCTGAGCTTCGACCTCCCCGCACTCGTTCGCACTCTCCTGACGCGGCGGCCCGACGTCGTGGTCTCGGAACCTCCACCGACCACCGGCGCCGCGGTCCGGCTCGCATGCGCGCTGCGGCGGGTGCCGTACGTCTACTACGCGGCGGACATCTGGTCCGACGCGAGCGCGAGCACGGGGGCGCCAGGAGTCGTGGTCCGTGCGCTGCGAGCGGTCGAGCGGTGGGCGCTCGGTGGGGCGGCCCACGTCATCGCGGTGTCGCCCGATGTCGCCGAACGGGCTCGGGCGCTCGGCGCGCGGCGCGTTACCGTCGTGCGGAACGGGATCGACACGACGGTCTTCCATCCTGAGGGGAACGTGGCAGACGGCGTCCCTCCCGGTCCCTACGCCGTGTACGCGGGCACCACGTCCGAGTGGCAGGGCGCCGACGTCTTCGTCCGAGCCATGGCGAAGGTCGCCCCGTCGGTACGTGACGCGAAGCTCGTCTTCCTCGGCAACGGCAGCGCTTGGGACGACATTGCCCGCACCGCCGCGGACCTCCCGGACGGCGGCGCGTGCGTCCGGATGGTCGGTCAGGTCCCGGCGGATGTGGCGGCAGGGTGGTTGCGCGGTGCGCAAGCCGGGCTCGTTAGCTTGCGGCCTGGGCAGGGATACGACTTCGCCTTCCCGACGAAGGTCTTCGCCGCGGTCGGCTCAGGGACGCCGGTCCTGTATGCCGGGCCAGGGCCGGCACGGCCAGTGATCGAGGGCGCGGGCCTGGGGCGTGTCGTGGACCACGACGTCGACGACGTGGCCGATGCACTTGTCGCCATGCTCTCCAGGCCTATCGACCAGGCGGGACGACACCGCCTCGCAGCGTGGGCCGACGCGCACGCATCCATCCGGAGCACGGGCGAGCAGGCGGCTGGCGTGGTGGTGGGAGTCGTCGGATGAGGTCGACACGCGCACGCCTCGCCGCGGCGGTCCTGGGAACGAGTGCGCGGCTGCCCGACGGGATCCGTCGTCCGCTGGAGCGGACCGTGCTCGCCCTCGCCGGCCCGCTCCGGGAGCGGATCGCCTCCGCACTACCGGGTATCGGTGCCGAGCTACCTCTGCCCGTCGAGGTGCCGGAGGCGCCCGTGCGGTTGTACGTAGCCCCGGCGAACTACGCGGGACAGGGGTTCGCGTGGGCCAGGGCGGTGGAGAAGTACGTGCCAGGCGCCGCCGCACGCAACATGGCCGCTCCGGGTGATTCCGCGTACGGCTACCAGACCGATTACCTAGTGCCGCGGCTGGCGTACACCTCGTATCCGGGGTGGTCCGCACGGCAGTGGCGGGCAGTGCGCCGATTCAGCCACGTTCTGGTGGAAGCGGAATTGCTGCTATTCCCCGGACGGGGCGACGGGTCGCTCCTGTCCGAGGTGGCCTCGTTGCGGCGCGCCGGCCTGCAAGTTGCGACCATCTGCCATGGGAGCGATGTGCGCCCGCCTGCTGTCCACGCCCGGTCGACCCGCTGGTCGCCGTTCCTGGATCCGGCGTTTCGCGACGTCGAGGCGCTGGAGAGGTCGACCGCCAGGAACCTGCGCACACTGGAGGCGCTGCGCGACCAAGGTGTGCCCGCTTTCGTCTCAACGCCGGCGCTGCTCGAGTATGTCCCGTGGGCGACATGGTGCCCGGTCGTCGTCGATGTCGAGCAGTGGCGGACGGACGAGGCGCCCTTGCGACGAGACGTCCCGGTGGTCGTACACGCACCGAGCAAGGGCGTGATGAAGGGTACGTCGCTCATCGAGCCCGAGCTCATCCGTCTTCATCAGGCGGGGATCATCGAGTACCGGCGTGCCGAGGGTCTCGATCGGCAGCAGATGGTGGAGCTCTATCGGGGAGCGGACATCGTCCTCGACTCCTTCCGCACTGGGAACTACGGCGCTGCGACTTGCGAGGCACTCGCCGCAGGACGTCTCGTCATCGCGCGCATCGACGCGCAGGTCCGCGCGACGGCCGAGCGCGCGCGGGGGGCGAGCCTCCCCGTCGTGGAAGCGGATCCTGAGTCGTTGGGCGGGGTGCTCCAGCGGATCGTCACGAACAGGGGGTACTTCCGGGAAGTGGCCGCTCAGGGCCCCGAGTTCGTACGCGGACTCCACGACGGCGCCGCGTCCGCACGCGCGCTCGCACCGTTTCTCGCGCGCCCCGCGGGGGATCGACCGTGAGAGTGCTGCTCCGCCGTTTCCGGGACGCGTTGGTCGACGGTGCGAGGCGTCTGTGGAAATCCGCTCCTGCGAGTTGGAGGATGCGCGCAGTCCGGATGGCCGGACGCCTGCCGGAGGCGCTCGACGAACGCCTCGTAGCGGCCGCGGCGGGTCGTCCGGTCAGTCGCGTCCCCGCGGTGCAGGTGCCAAGCGCGCCCGTGCGGTTGTACGTGGCGCCGGCGAACTTCGCGGGGCAGGGGTTCGCATGGGCGCGGGCGGTGGAGGATCACCTGCCGGGAGTCGCGGCGCGGAACATGGCTCCGTTGGGCGGGGGGCGGTTCTCGTACCCGGCCGACTACTCTGTGCCCGAGTACGTCGCGGCCGGCTCCCGACGGTGGCAGCGCGCGCAGCGTGCGGCGGTCGAGCAGTTCACGCACGTGCTCGTGGAAGCGGAGCTGCCGTTGTTCCCGCGTCTGGGTGACGGATCGGTGCTATCGGAGGTCCGCGCGTTGCGTCGGTCCGGTGTCCACGTGGCAACGATCTGCCACGGCAGTGACATCCGGCCGCCGTCGGTCCATGCCGCGTCGAGTCCGTGGTCGCCCTTCCTGGATCCGAAATTCGGCGATGAGACCGCGAAGCTCGAGCAGGCGACGTCCCGGAACTTGCGACTTCTCGAGACGTTGCGCGACGAGGGGACGTTCGCGTTCGTCTCTACCCCGGCGCTGCTCGAGTACGTGCCGTGGGCATCCTGGTGCCCAGTGGTTGTCGACGTCGAGCGGTGGCGGACGGAAGAGGAGCCGCTGCGACGCCCGGTGCCCGTGGTGGTGCACGCCCCGAGTAAAGGCGTGATCAAGGGGACGGCGCTCATCGAGCCTGTTCTCTGGCGTCTTCACGAGGAGAAGATCATCGAGTATCGCCAGGCCAAAGGTCTCGATCATGATCAGATGGTCGACCTGTACCGGAGCGCCGACGTGGTCCTTGACTCGTTCCGAACGGGGAACTACGGAGTCGCGACCTGCGAGGCGCTTGCCGCGGGGCGTGTTGTGGTCGCGCGTCTCGACGACGGTGTGCGGAGCGCGGCCCGACGGGCGCGAGGAATGGAAATTCCGGTCGTCGAGGCCGATCCCAGCACCTTGCGGTCCGTGCTGGAGGACATTCTCCGTGACCGTGATCGGTTTCGTACGCTGGCAGCGCAGGGGCCCGAGTTCGTGCGCGACCTGCACGACGGCGCGGCTTCCGCTCGTGCGCTCGCCAGCTTTCTCGGTGTGCCGGAGACGGGGCGTTCGACGTGAGGCGTTGGCTCGGAATCGTTGGCGGATCTGCGATGTGAAGACACGGGCTGGGCGATGTGGTGACCGGCCGTGCGCGGTGCCGGAAGGTCGAGCCCCGCGCGCTGGCCTCAGTGCGCCCGCTGCGAGGCGGGCTGTGCCGGCTGGGACAGCCCCCGCTTCTCGACCGATCCGCCGCGGGACGTGCACTCTCACTAGGTCGCCGCTCGACGCGTGGCAAGATGACTGCCAGCACCCGTCCGACCACAGGAACCCCTGAGTGACACTCATCTGGCGCATTCTGCGCGACCTCTTTCCGCTGCTGCCGGCCTCGGCGCGCCGCTTCGTGGTGGTGTACGTCGCCGCCACCTCGTGGCTGGCGCTCCTGGACATCGCGGCGCTCGCGCTCCTCGCCGCCGTGCTGGCACCGATGGTGCAGGGCGAGGCGCTCGACCTCCCGCTGGTCGGCCGCGTCGCGGCAAGCGGCTACGTCACGATCCTTGCGGTCGTCACCCTCCTCGTGGTGCTCAAGGGAGTCCTCGCACTCATGCTGCAGCGTGCGGCGACGCAGCGCTTCGCCCGCTATGAGCTGGCGATCGGTGACCAGCTGTTTGACGCCTACATCAGGGCACCGTGGACGGAGCGGCTCCAACGCAGCACGGCGCAGCTCGTCCGCCTCGCGGACGTCGGCATCGGCAACGTGACGACCGGCTTTCTACTCCCCGTGATCGGCCTGCCCGCGCAGATCACCACGTTCGTCGCGGTGCTGGGGGTGCTCGTGGTTGCGGCGCCCCTGACGGCGGCCATCACCCTCGTCTATCTCGGGCTCGTCGGAGCCGCGCTTTACCTGGGGGTCTCTCGGCGTGCCGTCCGAGCCGGGCGCGTCAACCGCGACGTCTCGTTCCGTGTCGCGAGCCTCATGACGGAAATGATGGGAGCGCTCAAGGAGATCACCCTCCGGGACAAGGCGTCTGACGTCGCCCGGGTCGTCCACGACCACCGGACGCACTCCACCGACGCTCGCGCGAACATCGCGTTCCTCGGCACGGTCCCGCGCTACGTTCTCGAGACCGCGCTCGTCCTGGGATTCGTCGTGGTCGGCGGGGTCTCCTACCTCACGGAAGGGCCGGCGGGTGCCTTCGGCGCGATCGCACTCTTCGGCGTCGCCGGCTTCCGCATGATCCCGTCCATCACGGCGTTCCAAGGCGTGATGACGCAGACGTCCGCCAATGCCCCCCACGTCACGGCGGTGATCGCTGACATCCACGCCGCCGAGCGCTACGTAGCCCATGCGGAGGTGCTCGGGCGCGACCCGATCGAGGGCTCGACACGCCTCCTCGAGCTCAAGGACGTGGGGTTCTCCTACCCGGGCACGGAGGTCCGAGCCGTCCATCATGTCGACCTGGCCATCCCGCTCGGGAGCTCGGTTGCGCTGGTGGGGCAGTCGGGAGCGGGGAAGTCGACCCTGGTCGATCTCCTGCTCGGGCTGCTGACGCCGTCGGAAGGGCGCATCGAGCTCGACGGGCGTCCCCTTACCGACGTGCTGAAGGCCTGGCGCTCCCGGGTCGGGTACGTGCCGCAGGAGGTGGCCCTCTTCGACGCGACTGTCGCCCAGAACGTGGCGCTCACCTGGGGCGATGACGTCGACCACGACCGCGTCCGTGAGGCGTTGCGACGCGCGCAGCTGCTCGATGTGGTCGAGTCGCGCGCGGGCGGTCTGGATGCGCGGATCGGTGACCGGGGGCTGGCGCTGTCCGGCGGGCAGCGCCAACGACTCGGCATCGCGCGGGCACTCTACGTCGACCCCCTCGTCCTGGTGCTCGACGAGGCCACGAGCGCGCTGGACACGAAGACGGAGGCCGACGTCGCGGCCGCGATCGCCGAGCTCAAGGGGGAAGTCACGGTGATCTCGGTCGCACATCGTCTCTCGACGATCCGGCACAGTGACATGGTCTGCTTCATGAAAGGCGGGACTGTCGCGGCCCGAGGGACGTTCGACGAGCTGGTGCGGACGGTGCCGGAGTTCGCCACCCAGGCGATGCTCGCCGGTCTAGCGGGCGACCGGTCGAAGGGATTCGTCGCGTGACGCCGGAGATCGATGTCGTCATCGCGCTGCACAACCTGGCCCGCCCGATCGAGAGGGCGGTCGCCTCGGCGCGGTCCGAGGTGTCCCGGGTCACCGTGGTCTGCCACGGCATCTCCGCCGAACCCGTGGCCGAGCGGCTCCATGAGGCCGGTGCGCTGGGTGAGGACGTGCGGCTGGTCGAGTTCGCCGACGGTCACCGGAGCCCGTCGGGGCCTTTCAACCACGGGATGCGGATCGCGACGGCCGACCTCATCACCATCATGGGATCGGACGACTGGTACGAGCCCGGAGCTCTCGCGGCCTGGCTCGCTGCGGCGAAAGACGGGGCTGACGTGGTACTTGGACCGCTGCGTCACCAGTCGGGTGAACCGGTCCGGGCACCCTTGGCGCGCCCTCTCCGGCGGCGCGCGCTCGACCCGGTCCGGGACCGCGTCTCGTACCGGACGGCGCCGCTCGCGCTGTTCCGGCGGAGGTTGCTCGACGACCTGGGGTTGGAGCTTGTCCCCGAGCGTCCGTCCGGCGGCGACCTCGAGTTCGGCATCCGCCTCTGGACGGGCGCGCGTCGCCTCGACCTGGCTCGCAGAGCACCTGCGTACGTCATCGGTGCCGACGCCCGCGACCGTACGACGGGTGCCGTTCGGCCCATCGCGGTCGAGATGGCTCCGCTCGTCCACCTGCTTGGGCGCGACTGGTTCCGGGACTTGCCTGTAGCGACCCGGCGCGCCGTCGCGATCAAACTGCTTCGTGTCCACGTCCTCGATGGCGTGGCTCGACGTCAAGACCACACCTGGACGACCGAGGACGCTGCACGGCTTGCCGCGACGGTCGATCTGCTCTGCAAGACCGCGCCCGATATCGAGGAGCCGTTCTCCGTCGCGGATCGCGCAGTGCTCGATGCCGCACGGAGCGGCGCGCCCGACACGCTTATCGCGGCCGCCCGCGCACGGACCTCTGCCGGGCGCTGGGCGCAGCTCCGCACCCGGCGGTGGCGCGACACGCTGGACCGCGAAAGCACGCTGCGTCGCTACGGCGTCTATGCACTGTCCCGTTGACGACTCCTCGAGGAGCTCGATGGCCACCCGACCTCGCATGTTGATCCTCGCCTTCTCGCCGTTGGCGGGCGACGCTCGCGTGCTCAAGCAAATCCGGCACTTTGCCGCGTCCTACGACGTCACGACGTGTGGTTACGGCCCGCGCCCGCTCAAGGGCGTGGAGCATCTGGAGCTGCCTGCGCACGCGCGCAACCGCCTCGACGGGCGGCTGGTCACAACGCGCGTGTACCCGCTCGTCCATCGCGCCATCCCGGCCGTGCGGGCGGCGCGCACCCTCTTGGCCGGGCGGCGCTTCGACGTCGTGATCGCGAACGACCTGGAAACCGCGCCCATCGCGTTCGACGTCGCCGCGCCTGAACGCGTCCTCGTCGACCTGCACGAGTACTTCCCGCGCCTTCATGAAGACGACGCAGCCTGGATGCGGCGTATCGCGCCCTATCAGCGGTGGCTCACACGCCGTTTTGCAGCGCGGGCCGGCGCGGTCACCACGGTGAGCCATGGACTCGCCGACTCCTACCGGGATGAGCTCGGGCTCGAGTGCAGGGTGGTGACCAACGCTGCGCCCTACGCCGACCTGTCGCCCCGGCCGGTCGAGCGTCCCGTACGGCTCGTGCATAGCGGAGCGTGCCTTCGGAGCCGGAACCTCATGCTCATGCTCGACGCCGTCGAGTCGGCGTCAACCGACGTCACGCTGGACCTCTACCTCACGCCGAACCATCCGGACTACCTCGAGGAGCTGCGGTCGCGCGCGGCGACAATCCCTGGGGTCACGGTCCGGGAACCCGTCCCATACGATTCCCTCGTCCGGAGGCTCAACGAGTACGACGTCGGGGTGTTCGTGCTTCCGCCGGTGACCGCCAGCTACGCGTCTGCGCTCCCGAACAAGTTCTTCGACTTCGTGCAGGCCCGTCTTGGTTTGGTCGTCGGCCCCACTCCAGAGATGGCCTCACTCGTGCGCGACCTTGCCCTGGGAGTCGTTACGGACGACTTCTCTGCGGTTGCCCTGAGCGACGCGATCGACCGCCTCGACCCCGACTCAGTCGCCACGTTCAAGGCGCGGTCGAATGCGTCCGCGCGTCCACTGGCTGCTGACGCTCAGATTGCAGTCTGGGACGAGATCGTCGGACGACTGGCCGGACCTAGCGCCGCATGAGCGAGCGTCCCTCCGTCCTCGTCCTGTCCTTCTCGCGTATCGCGTCGGACGCGCGCGTGCTCAAGCAGGTCCGCCTGCTCGCGGAGCGGTACGCCGTCACCACCTGCGGCTACGGGCCTGCCCCGGAGGGTGTGGCCGAGCACGTCGAGGTCCCCGAGGACCGGCAGGCCTGGGTCAAGGACCCGAGATGGTTGATGCTCCGTCGCTACCGCCGCGTCTACGCCGCCAACCTCGCGGTCTCCTGGACCCGTGACCGGCTCCCCGTCGGGGCCTACGACGTGGTCGTCGCGAACGACATCGAGGCCGTGCCGCTGGCGTTGGAGCTCCGTCCGCGTGGCGGGGTGCACGCAGACCTCCACGAGTACGCCCCTGGACAGAACACCGAGCTGCGACGATGGCGATGGTTCGTCGCACCGTACCTGCGGTGGCTCGTCCGCACGTCCGTGCCGCGTGCCGACTCCGTGACCACCGTGGGGCCGGTGCTCGCGCGGCGGTATGCCGCTGAGCTGGGCATCGAGGTGGGGGTCGTCGTGAACGCGACGCCTCTTGCGTCCCTGGCGCCGCGCGCGACGTCCGCGCCGATACGGCTGGTCCACAGCGGCATCGCCCAGCGCAACCGGTCGCTGGAGATCACGATCGACGCGGTGGAGGCGAGCACCTCGGACGTCCGGCTGGACCTGTACCTCGTCCCAAACGACCCGGCGTACACGCGCGAGCTCGAGGAGCGGGCAGCGGGCTCAGCGCGCGTCCGGGTTCTTCCTCCCGTCCCGTACGACGAACTCGTCACGACGCTCCACGACTACGACGTCGGCGTCTTCGTCTTGCCCCCGGTGAACGCGAACTATGCGGCCGCGCTCCCCAACAAGCTCTTCGACTTCGTGCAGGCACGCCTCGGTGTGGTCGTAGGCCCGTCTCCCGAGATGGCCTCGGTGGTTCGCGAGCACGCGCTTGGGGTTGTCACCGAGGACTTCACGGTCGCCTCCCTGACGGCCGCCCTCGACGCGCTGACGACGGAGCGTGTCGACTCATGGCGCCACGCGGCCGACCACGCCGCGAACGAGCTGTCGGCAGAGGTCCAGTCCCGTCCCTGGCTCGACGCGGTCGACCGTCTCTCCGCGCGAGCGCGCTGACCCTCCGGCGACCCGACCGGCCGGGCGCTTCGCGTCGCGGGCATCAGCCGGCGTCGACGAGCGTGGCGATCACGCGGGTGGCAGCGTTGCCGTCCCCGTAGGGTGCCTCGTCGGTCGGCACGGGAGCCGGCCGGCCGACGACGGCAGGGATCGTGGCGGCGTCAGGCGCGAGCGCGTTCCACCCCAGTTCCACGGTCTCGACCCACTCCGTCTCGGTGCGCAGGGTCGTGCACGGCACGCGCAGCAGGAATGCTTCTTTCTGGAGGCCACCCGAGTCGGTCACGACGCCGGCGCTCGCCAGCGCTGCGGCGACGAGGTCCGGGTAGGCGAGCGGTGCCCGTGGCTGCAGCGCGCCCTGCGCGAGATCGATGCCGTGCTCGGCCGCACGCGCGGCGACACGGGGGTGCGTAAGCAGCAGGACCGGCCGGTCGAGCCCGGCAAGCCCGGCGACGACGTCTCGCAGACGGCCCGGATCGTCCGTGTTCTCCGCCCGATGGATCGTGGCGAGGTAGTAGCCGCCCGGTTCGACGCCTGCTTCCGCGAGCACTGCGGCAGGGGTGCTCGCGGCCACGTCGCGCACCTGCAGGAGGACGTCCGTCATCACGTCCCCGACGAGGACCGACCGTCCTCCGAGCCCCTCGGCGGCGAGGTGCTCCATCGCGACCTGGGTGGGTGCGAGGCAGAGGTCGGCCGCGTGGTCCGTCAGGACGCGGTTGTGTTCCTCGGGCATCCGCCGGTTGAACGACCGCAGGCCGGCCTCGAGGTGCGCGACCCGGCGGTGCAGCTTCACGGCGCTCACCGCAGCCGCGAGCGTCGAGTTCGTGTCTCCGTAGGCGAGGACCCAGTCGGGACGGTGCGCGTCGAGCACGGCGTCGAGCGCGCCGAGGATGGCACCGGTCTGCACACCGTGTGAACCCGACCCGACGCCGAGGTGGACGTCCGGTTCGGGGATGCTGAGATCGCGGAAGAAGACGTCGGACAACATTGGGTCGTAGTGCTGCCCGGTGTGCACGATGACGTGCTCGACGTCGGCCTCCGCCGCCGCCCTCGCGATCGGTGCAAGCTTGACGAACTGGGGGCGCGCGCCCACCACGCTGAGGACCTTCACGGGCGACGAGCCTAGTCGTCCGCGCTGGTAGGTTGCCGGGGTGGACGTCCTGGTCGTGAGCACGTGGTACCCCAATGAGGTCGCGCCCGTGTCCGGCACGTTCGTGGAGAAGGACGTTCACGTCCTCGCGCGGGACCACTCGGTCGAGGTCGTCCACCTGGTCTCTCCCCACCTGCACGACGGCGGTCCGCCGACAGTCCTGCGCGATGGCGTCACAGTCCACCGGGTGGTCATGTCCACGCAGCGACCCGGCGACGTGGTCCGTGCGCGGCTGGAGCTCCAACCGCTGCTGGACCGTGCAGAGCTGGTCCACAGCATGGCGTTCTCGACGCTCCTCCCCCTCGGGCTGCGCCGACCCTCGGCGCCGTGGGTGCACACCGAGCACTGGTCAGGCTTGTCGAATCCCACGTCCCTCCCGATCGCATGGCGCACGGCTCTTCCCGCCCTGCGGAGGCTGCTCGCCCGGCCGGACGCCGTGACGGCTGTCTGCGAGTATCTCGCCCGGCCAGTGCGTGCGGTTCGTCCCGGTCCCACGTCGGTCGTGCCCTGTCTCGTGCCGTCGCCTGACGTCGTCCCGCCGCGCCCACCGAGAGAGGACGTGCTGCGGCTCGTCGCCGTGGGCGGGCTCGTCGAGCGCAAGGGGCCGGACGTCGCGGTGGAGGCGCTCGCCGTACTTCGTGACCGGGGGCGCCTGGCTGAGCTCACGTGGGTGGGCAGCGGCCCGCTGCGTGACAGTGTGCTGGCCCGTGCCGAGCGCCTCGAGGTGGCCGACCGGGTGCACCTGGTCGGCAACCTCGATGCCGCAGGCGTGAGCGAGGCGCTCGCTCGGGCAGACCTCTTCGTCCTGCCGACCCAGGCTGAGAACTTTTGCGTAGCCGCAGCAGAGGCACTCGTCCACGGGCGCCCTGTCGTCGTGGGATCGAACGGTGGGCAAGGCGAGTACATCGATCCGCGGGTGGGGCAGCTCGTTCGCCGCCACGACCCGGAGGCGTACGCCGACGCTGTTCTCGGCGTGGACGAACGAACGATGGATCTTCCCGCGTCGAGCATCGCTGCGACGGTCGGCGACCGCTTCAGCGCGCGGACGCTGAGCGAGGGCTATGCGCGGGCCTATGAGGTCGCTCGGCAGGACCGCCTCCAGCGGAGCAGTCGGTGACCGCGCTAGACGTCGACGTCGTGATCGCCGTGCACTCGCCGGAGCGCTGTGTCGAGCGCGCCGTGGGCTCCGTGCTCTACGGGACGTCCAGCCCGGTCCGGGTCACCGTCGTGGCCCACGATCTTGACCCCGCGGTCGTCGTCGGCCGGTTGGGAGGGCTCGCCCGAGACGCGAGGGTGCGGGTGGTGGGGTTCGTCGACGGCGTGCGTTCCCCCGCGGGGCCGTTCAACCACGGGCTCGATCTCGCGAGCGCCGCGTATACGAGCGTCCTCGGTTCGGACGACCTGCTGGAACCCGGCGCTGTCGACTCGTGGTTGGCCCGGGCACGACGCGACGACGCCGATGTCGTCGTCGCGAGGCAGAGGCACGGGGGTGGGCGGCCGATCCGCACCCCTGTGACGCGGCCGTGGCGCACACGCTCGCTCGATGCCGTCCGGGACCGGCTGGCCTACCGCAGCGCGCCTCTCGGCCTTGTCTCGCGATCGCGATTCGGTGGCCTCCGTTTCACGTCCGGCGTGGCGGTGGGGGAAGACGTCGCCTACGTCGCAGAGCTGTGGTTTGGCGGCGCGCGGGTCAGCCTGGATCGCGGGCCGGCGTACGTCGTGATGGACGATGCGGCAGACCGGACGACCATGGAGGCGCGGTCCGTCGACGCTGAGCTGGCCTATCTCGACGTGGCCCTCGACGTCGCCTCCGGTCTGGACGCCGCGCAGCGCACCGCTCTCGCGACGAAGCTATTGCGCGTGCACGTGTTCGGCGTCGTCCACAACCGGCCGGAACCCTCCTTCTGGCAGATGGACGCGCGCCGGGACCTTGCTATCGCGGCCGCCAAGATCCTCGAGGCCGCTCCAGACGCGGCGGCACCGCTGTCGAGGGCGGACCACGAGCTGCTCCGGGCGATCACCGATGCCGCCGTTCCCGTCGGCACTCTGCTCCAGGCAGCGTCCGCACGACGCCGGTTCGGTCGTCCGGCCACTCTCGTGCCGGCAGACCTCCGGCGTCTGTTCCACCGTGAGGCACCGCCCCGGTTCATGGCTGCGTCGGTGCTCGCGGGTCGGCCGGCGCGACGCCGGTCGTCGACGGAGCGCCCGGCTCGACCTGCACGCGGCTGACGGCGGAACGTCGGGGCAACCCACCAGCGACGCATCACCCGTCCGAGGGCTTGTCTACGAGAACGTGGACCGCGGCCGCTAGGACCTTGTGGCACGCCGAGCGCGAGGCGTACCGGAGCATGCTCGCCCACGCGGTCGGGAGACCGCCGAAGGTTGCGCGGAGCGCGTAGATGATCGTCGCGTGGACGAGGTAGAACGCGTAGGGCAGTTCGTTCAGGGATGCAAGACCCATGACATGACCAGGTCGACCTGTCCGGTCCTGGACCGAGAGATCGCGACGACGACCCACAGGCCAGCGCCGAAGCCACCAGGTACCTGAGCCACGGCGGAGCGCTCGGCCGCCAGCAGTTGCCCATCGCCCAGGCAAGGCACATGCCGAGCGTGAACTCCGCGAGCCGAACGATCGGCCACGGTACGGCTGCGGACCACCATGCCTCCGGTGACCGGCCGCGATCGTCCGGTAGGCGAACGCGAAACTCAGGACGGACGCGGCACCCACGAGCGCGCCCCGAGACCTTGATGCGGAGCACCTGCTGCAGTAGTAGGTGCGTCACAGAGAAGAACGCCTCGCAGCTGAGCGTCCAGGCGGCTGGGGTGCCCGAGAAGAGCATCACCGGGTCACGCGACCACCCTTGGAACAACAGCAAGGAGAGGATCAGAACGGCAGAGAGGGGCTTCGGCAACTACTCGTTGGGTGCAGGTGCGATCGCGTAGAAGACCGGGACTGCGATGACGAGCGCGACGAAGTGGACGGAGTAGATTTGCGCGAACCGGCGCCAGACGAAGGTGGACGGCGGTGCGCGGTCCGACCAGGACCACGTGAGCCCGAAGCCGGACAGTACGAAGGAGCAGGACAGTACAAAGAAGTAGGTCGCTCCGAGGTGCCCGAGCGCAAGGACCGGCTGGACGGGGATCGGCCGGGGTTCGCCTTGGGGTACCGAAGACACCGAAAGCTGCCCACCAGCGCCGTAAGCGAGTTGAGGCGGATCGGGCGCACGGGGACCGGCACCGTGGTCGTGACGCGTGAGACTCCGTCGGCACCCGTCGTTCGGGTCCCCTTGTACCACGTCCGTCGGGTCGGGCCCGGAAGGTAGTCTTGCGTGCGCGTCCGCCGACCTGAACCTGAGGAGATCCATGCGTATCGCCGTCGTCGCGCTCGGCAAGATCGGTCTGCCTCTGGCGGTCCAGTTTGCTGACAAGGGGCACGACGTGGTCGGGGTCGACGTCAACCCCGGCCTCGTCGCGACGGTCAACGAAGCGCGCGAGCCCTTCCCGGGTGAGGCCCATCTCGCGGAGAAGCTCGCCGATGTCGTGCCCGCGGGGCGGCTTCGAGCCACCACCGACTACGGCGACGCGATCCCTGGTGCGGATGCGGTCGTGGTGGTGGTCCCCCTCTTCGTCGACGAACGCACGGCGCAGCCCGACTTCGGCTGGATGGACTCCGCCACCCGCTCCCTGGCGGAGCACCTGACGCCCGGGACCCTGGTCTCGTACGAGACCACGCTTCCCGTGGGCATCACCCGCGGGCGCTGGAAGCCGCTCATCGAAGAGGTGTCCGGTCTGACAGAGGGGGAGGACTTCCACGTCGTCTTCTCACCGGAGCGTGTGCTGACGGGACGGGTCTTCTCAGATCTGCGCCGCTACCCCAAGCTCGTCGGCGGCCTGTCCGACGAGGGGGCTCGCCGGGCACGCGAGTTCTACGAGGCGGTGCTCGAGTTCGACGATCGGGACGATCTCGCGCGTCCGAACGGTGTGTGGGACCTCGGCTCCGCGGAGGCAGCGGAGCTGGCGAAGCTGGCCGAGACGACGTACCGCGACGTGAACATCGGGCTCGCCAACCAGTTCGCCCTGTTCGCCGACTCGCAGGGCATCGACGTGCACGCGGTGATCGAGGCGTGCAACTCCCAGCCGTACAGCCACATCCACCGGCCCGGCATCGCCGTGGGCGGACACTGCATCCCCGTCTACCCACGGCTGTATCTCTCCGTCGACCCCGACGCCAGCATCGTGCGCGACGCACGTGCGGTGAACGCTGCCATGCCGGCGCGCGTGGTCGAGCGGGCGCGCGAGCTGCTCGGCGACCTCCGCGGCCGTCACGTCGTCGTCCTCGGCGCGGCGTACCGGGGAGGAGTGAAGGAGACGGCGTTCTCGGGCGTCTTCGCCACCTCGGAGGCGCTGGAGGGCTTGGGCGCGACGGTGTCCGTCCACGACCCGCTCTTCGAGGACGGCGAGCTCAAGAAGCTGGGGTTCACCCCCTACCGTCTCGGCTCGCCGGTCGACGTCGCAATCGTCCACACCGACCACGCCGACTACCGCACCCTCGGCCCCGCGGACCTCCCGGGGCTCAAGCTGCTCGTGGACGGACGACGGGTCACCGATGCCTCGCGGTGGGCCGGCACGCCGCGCGTCGTGCTCGGTGAGGGATCGGCAGCGTGAGCGGAGCGTCGGCGCCGGTCGCGGTCGTCGCGGTCGTCGTCGCCTACGACCGGCGCGACCTGCTCGTCGAGTCGCTGGACGCCCTGGGATCCCAGAGCCGGCCGCCGGACGCGGTCGTCGTCGTCGACAACGCGTCCCACGACGACTCGGCGGTCGTCGCAGCGGAGCATCCCGTCGAGGCGACCGTGCTCGAGCTGCCGCGCAACACCGGCGGCGCGGGCGGCTTCGCCGTCGGCATCGCCCACGCCGTGGAAGCCCTGGGCGCGGACCTCGTCTGGCTCATGGACGACGACACGATCCCCAGCCCCACCGCGCTCGCCGAGCTCCTCGCCGCCCGCGAGGCATATCCCGGCCCGGTGGCGCTGCTGGGGAGCCGCGTCGTCTGGCACGACGGGCGCGAGCACCCGATGAACACCCCCCGACGTCGACCGGGCGCCTCCGGCGAGCAGGTCACCCGTGCGGAGCGTGCGGGCGCGGTCCCGGTCCGGTCGTCGTCGTTCGTCTCGATGCTCGTGGACGCGCGCGCCGTCCGGCACCACGGCCTGCCCGTCGCCGACTACTTCATCTGGAACGACGACTTCGAGTACTCCGCGCGGCTCCTGCGTCGAGGCACCGGGCTCCACGTGCCGGGATCTGTGGTCGAGCACCGGACCAAGACGTTCGGCGCCACGGACGCCGACCCGGGCGAGCGCTTCTACTTCGAGGTGCGCAACAAGCTCTGGATGCTGCTGCACTCGGCCTCCCTCTCGCCCGAGGAACGCCTGCTCTACCTGGGTGCGTCGGTGCGTCGGTGGTGGCGGACCTTCCGTCGTTCGCAGGATCCAGCGGTGCTCAGGGCCGCCGGGACGCGCGGACTGCGAGACGGCCTGCTTCGGCGGCCGCGACCGAACGCGACCGTCCTGGCGGCGATGGGATCGCGTACGGCAGAGGTCGCGGTCTTCGACCGTGCGGGTCGAGGCGCCGGGCCCGCCGCATGAGCTCCGGCGCGATCCCGCCGTTCTCCCTCCTCCTGCCGGTCTACCACGGGGACGACGCCGCACACCTGCGGCGGGCGTTCACCTCGGCGACCTCCGAGCAGCTTCTTGCTCCGGACGAGGTCGTGATCGTCCAGGACGGCCCGGTCGGGCCGGCCCTCGACGCGGTGCTCCGCGAGATCGAAGCAGCGAGCGCGAACGTCACGGTGCTGCGGCTCGATCGCAACGTCGGGCTCGCCCTCGCCCTCGAGGCCGGTCTCGCCCGGTGCAGCCACGAGATCGTCGCGCGCACCGACGCGGACGACATCTGTCGTCCCGAGCGCTTCGCCCGCCAGGTCCCGCTGCTGGCGGACGGATTCGACATCGTGGGCACGGCGATCCAGGAGTTCGCCTCCGAGGACGAGCCCGGCCTGGTCCGCGTGCCACCGCTCGCGCCGGAGGACATCGCCGCGGGAGCGCGGTTCCACTCGCCGTTCAACCACCCGTCGGTCGTGTACCGCCGCTCCGCCGTCGAGGCCGCGGGTGGCTACCAGGACCTGCCGCTCCTCGAGGACTACTGGCTGTTCGCCCGGATGATCGCGGGGGGCGCGCGCGGCTGCAACGTCGCCGACCCGCTACTCCTCTACCGCGTGGGTGCGGGCGCGTACGCCCGCCGCGGAGGCCTCCGGCTCCTGCGGTCGGAGATCGAGCTCCAGCGGCGCATGCGCGGCATCGGTTTCACGACGACGCGGCAGGCGATACGCAACGTCGCGGTCCGGGGCGGATATCGCCTCGTCCCCGAGGGGATCCGGAAGCTGCTGTACCGCAGGTTCCTGTCGGACCGGGGAGGTGCCCCCCGTGGCTGAGTGGCTCGTGACCTGGCCGGTCGCGCTCGTTGCCCTGGCGGTGCTCGTGCTGCCCGGGCTGGCACCTGCGTACGCCCTCGGGTTCCGGGGGATCGCCGCGTGGGGTGCGGTGCCGGCGTTCTCCGGCGCGGTGGTCGCGACGACGGCGATCGTGCTCGGCGAGCTGGGGCTGCCCTGGCACGTCGCCTGGGCGCTCGTCGGCTCCCTGCTCCTCGCCGTGCCCTGCGCCGTCGTCTGGCGGCTCTCCGGGCGCCGTCGCTCACCGAGCCTGCGGCGTGGACGGCAACGGGTCGCGGTCACCGTGGCGGTCGGCGTCACCTCTGTCGTCGCCGTCGCGCTCCACCTGCGCCGGACCGCGGAGGCGATCGGCGGACCCGAGCACGTCGCCCAGACGTTCGACACGCCGTACCACCTGAACGCGGTGCGGCTCATGCTCGAGAGCGGCGACGCGTCGTCGATGCACATGACTCTGACGCAGCCAGAGGCCTCCACGGCCTTCTACCCCGGGCTGTGGCACGCACTGGCGACTTCCGTGGTGCAGCTCACGGGGACGAGCATCCCGATCGCGGCGAACTGGGTGTCCGTCGTCGCCACGTGCGTGGCATGGCCGCTCGGCATGCTCGGTCTCTCACGCGTGCTCTTCGGCCCCCGTCCGTTGCTCCTCGGCGTTGTGGTCCCGCTGTCCTTCGCCATGACGCAGTTCCCCAACCGCCTGCTGTCGTTCGGGCTGCTCTACCCGAACGTGCTGTCGTACGCACTCCTCCCGGCAGCGCTCTCCCTGTTCGTCGTCGCGCTGATCCGGACGCACGGCCGGGGGCGCCTGACGGCGCTGGCCGGCGGTCTGCTGGGCCTCGTGGCGCTCGCTTTCGCCCAGCCGAACGGCGTGTTCGCGATCGCGTTCGTCGTCCTGCCGCTCTTGGTGCACGCGCTCGTGCAGGGCTCGGTCCGGCTCCGGCATCGTGGTCGGTCGTGGCCGGTCGTCGCGCTGCCATGGGCACTCACGGGGACTGTTGCGGTCGCGCTGTACTGGCTCCTGGGCGTGCTCCCCATGGTCCGGGACTTCCGGGGAAAGGTCGTCTGGACGGTGACCGCCGGCCCCGAGCAGGCAGCCACCGAGGTGTTCCGTCTGACGGCGATGCACCCCTCGATCACCCCGAACTTCCCCGAGCCAGAGGTGCTGGGGCCGGGGACGGCCAACCTCGTCGTCGGCGTCCTGGTCGTCGTGGGTGCCGTGTGCGCGCTGCTCGTCGCGCGATGGCGCTGGCTGACGTTCTCGTACGGGATCCTCGCGGGGCTGTACGTGCTGGTCCGTGCGGTCGACGTCCCGCTGCGCGGGACGCTGACCGGCTACTGGTACGCCGACCCGCAGCGCATCGCGGCCCTCCTGCCGCTCGTCGGCATACCGCTCACCGTCGTCGCCGTCGGTGGCGTCGCCGGGCTGGGTGTCCGGCTCGCCCGAGGGTCCCGCAGTGCCGGCACGCGCTTGTCTCCCTGGGCCGGCGCGAGCGCCGCGATCGTCCTCGGACTGCTCGTGTCCGTCGCCCTGCCCCGGAGCGCCACGTTCCGTGAGTCGTTCGGGTACGTCGCCCACGCGTACCGGCTGGACCCGGAGGCAGCGGCCTCCACGGGCCTGCTGGACGCGCGGGAGCTGCGCTTCCTCGAACGGGTCGGCGACATCGTGCCCGAGGACGTGGCCGTCGCCGGAGACCCGTGGGACGGCAGCGCCCTGGTCTGGGCGCTCGCGGACCGCGAGGCGATCTACCCGCACATGGGGATCGTCCTGGACGAGGACCGCGCGCTCGTGGCCACGGCCCTCAACCAGGCGCTGGACGACCCGCAGGTCTGCAAGGCGGTCGAGCGGCTGGACGTCGGCTACGTCCTCGACCTCGGGCGTCATCTCTCCGACGGCGGGCAGGGCGGGTACCCCGGGCTCGACGGGCTCGAGGAGGCAGACGTCGCCCGGCTCGTCGCCCGGGACGGTGACGCGCGTCTCTACGAGGTCACCGCCTGCTGAGCCGCGCACACGACTCAGGGTGAAGGTGTTGTGGTGATGTGTACCTACCAGTCGCGAGAGGAAGGCGGCAGTCGCCGACCTTGTAGGCTTTAGCGGCCGTTCGTCGAACCTAGGAGTGTGTGTGGACGCGGATCTTGTCGTCGTGGGATCGGGCTTCTTCGGCCTGACCGTCGCTGAGCGGATCGCCGAGGAGTACGGCCGGAAGGTCCTCGTGATCGACAGGCGACCCCACATCGGGGGCAACGCCTACAGCGAGGCGGAGCAGACGACCGGTATCGAGGTGCACCGCTACGGCGCCCACCTCTTCCACACGTCGAACGAGCGGGTGTGGGAGTACGTCAACCGGTTCACGGCCTTCACGAGCTACGTCCACCGCGTGTACACCACGCACAAGGGCGAGGTCTTCCCGATGCCGATCAACCTCGGCACCATCAACCAGTTCTTCCGGTCCGCGCACGGCCCCGACGCCGCGCGCGCCCTCGTGCGCGAGCAGGCCGCCGAGCTGGGGGACAAGAAGCCGGAGAACCTCGACGAGCAGGGCGTGTCGCTCATCGGGCGCCCGCTGTACGAGGCGTTCATCCGCGAGTACACCGCGAAGCAGTGGCAGACCGACCCGCGCGAGCTGCCGGCGTCGATCATCTCGCGCCTCCCGGTGCGCTACACGTACGACAACCGCTACTTCAACGACACGTACGAGGGCCTGCCCGTCGACGGGTACACCGCGTGGCTCGAGCGCATGGCGGACCACCCGAACATCGAGGTGCGGCTCGGCGTCGACTTCTTCGACGAGAGCCAGCCGGTGAGCAAGGGCAACGTCGTCGGCAACGTGCCGGTCGTCTACACGGGCCCGGTCGACCGCTACTTCGACTACGCCGAGGGCGACCTGTCGTGGCGGACCCTCGACTTCGAGGAGGAGGTGCTCGCGGTCGGCGACTTCCAGGGCACCCCGGTGATGAACTACGCGGACGCCGACGTGCCGTTCACGCGCATCCACGAGTTCCGCCACTTCCACCCCGAGCGCGACTACCCGACCGACAAGACGGTCATCATGCGCGAGTTCTCCCGGTTCGCGGAGCGCGCGGACGAGCCGTACTACCCGGTCAACACCTCCGCGGACCGCGACCGGCTGCTCAAGTACCGCGACCTCGCGGCGGGGGAGAAGGACGTCCTCTTCGGCGGGCGCCTCGGCACGTACAAGTACCTGGACATGCACATGGCCATCGGAGCCGCGCTGTCGATGGTGGACAACAAGCTCGCGCCGCACTTCGGCGGCGGGGCGGGCATCGAGAGCGGGGGAGTGGACGCATGAGCACTCAGGCTGTCGCCGGGGTCGCACGCACGGGTGAGAAGGCGGAAGGCCCGTACCGGGTCGTTCAGCGCGTCATCCTGCCGCTCGACCCGAACTCGGACTCCCTGCCTCTGTACGTCGAGGCAGGAGAGCTCCGCGCCCAGCAGATCCGGACGGACCTCGAGTCGCTCTGGGGGGCCAAGTCGCTCCCCGACCTGGCCCGGCAGTCCGGAGAGTCCGTCCGGTCGCAGGACATCTCGGGACGCTTCACGATGGCGGTGCGCCCCGGCCGCCGCATCTCGTTCGCCACCTACTTCAACGCCTTCCCGGCGAGCTACTGGCGTCGGTGGACCGTCGTCGACACCGTCCGCCTGACCGTGCGCACGCGGGGCACCGGCTCGGTGACCGTCTACCGGTCCAACGCGCGGGGTGTCCAGCAGCGCGTCGAGTCGTTCGCGGTCGAGGGCGAGGCGACGACGGTCACCGACCTGTCGCTGTCCCAGTTCGGCGACGGCGGCTGGTACTGGTTCGACCTCATCGGCGGGGTCGACGACCTGGAGCTCGTCGAGGCGGCGTGGTCCGTTCCCGAGTCCGGGCGCGCTCAAGGGCGGACGAGCATCGGCATCACGACGTTCAACCGCGCCGACTACTGCCTCGAGACCATCCGCACGGTCGCGCAGAGCGCGGAGGTCCGCGAGGTGCTCGACGAGCTCATCGTCGTCGATCAGGGCACGAAGCGGGTCCGCGACGAGGACGGGTTCGACGCCGTCGCCTCCGAGCTGGGGGACCAGCTGCGGATCGTCGAGCAGGGCAACATCGGTGGCTCCGGCGGGTTCTCCCGCGGCATGTACGAGACCGTCCAGGCGGGGCGCAGCGACTACGTCATCCTCCTGGACGACGACATCGTGCTCGAGCCCGAGAGCGTCGTGCGCCTGGTCACGTTCGCCGACTTCACGCGTGTCCCGACGCTCGTCGGGGGCCACATGTTCGACATGTACAACCGGTCGACGCTGCACACGTTCGGCGAGATCGTCGAGCCGTGGCGCATCCAGCCGGGCGTCCCGCACAGCGACATGGAGAACGGCCACGACTTCCGCGGCGCCGGCCTGCGCGCCACCCCGTGGCTCCACCGCCGCGTGGATGTGGACTACAACGGCTGGTGGATGTGCCTCATCCCCACGGCCGTGATCCGCGAGATCGGTCTCTCCTTGCCGATCTTCATCAAGTGGGACGACGCCGAGTACGGCCTGCGGGCGCGCGCCCACGGTTTCCCGACCGTCTCTCTCCCGGGCGCTGCAGTGTGGCACGTGTCGTGGGCCGACAAGGACGACCTCATCGGATGGCAGGCCTACTTCCACGAGCGCAACCGGCTCATCACGACGCTGCTCTACTCGCTCTACGAGCGAGGTGGACGGGTGCTGCGCGAGTCCAGCTACATGGACGTCAAGCACCTCATCTCCATGCAGTACTACTCGGAGCGCGGGCGACTCATGGCCATGCGGGACGTGCTCAACGGACCCGACGCGCTGCACGGGATCATCGGGACGAAGCTCCCCGAGATCCGCGGGATGGTGTCCGACTTCTCCGACGCCCAGTACAAGCCGGACGTCGACGCCTTCCCCCCGCCCGCGCCGAGCAAGCCGCGCAACAAGGGGCGTGGTGTGCAGATGCCGAGCCGGGTCACCCTCGTGCCGTGGGCTGCCAAGACGGTGATCCGTCAGGTGGCCAAGCCGGTGGACGAGAAGCTCGTCGAGCGTCCCCAGAGCCTCGTCCCGCACCAGGACGCGCGCTGGTGGAGGTTGTCGCAGTACGACAGCGCCATCGTCTCCAACGCCGAGGGCACCGGGGCGTCGTGGCATCGTCGTGACCCGCGGATGGTCCGGACGATGCTCGCCGAGAGCGCCCGGCTGCACGCGGAGCTCTTCGCCCGCTGGTCGGAGCTGCGCTCCGCCTACCGCGAGTCCCTGCCGCGCATCACGTCCTTCGAGGCCTGGAAGAGGACCTTCGACGAGAACCCCGCGCAGCCCCGATGAGCCAGACGGTCGTGGCCGAGCGGCCGATGGTCGAGCCGGGGCGTGGTCAGGGACTCGTCGACGTCGTGCGGAACCGCTTCCTCCTCCGGCTGATCGTCAAGAAGGAGGTCCGGGTCCGGTACCGCGGCTCGGTCCTCGGGATGCTGTGGTCGTACGTCAAGCCGGCGGTCCAGTTCGTCGTCTTCTTCGTGGCGCTGGGGCTCTTCCTGGGCCTGAACCACGGCGTCGAGGACTACGCGGTCTACCTGTTCTCCGGCATCGTCGTCATCAACTTCTTCGGCGAGGGCTTCTCGAACGCGACACGCTCGATCGTCGGGAACGCCGCGCTGATCCGGAAGATCTACCTGCCGCGGGAGCTCTTCCCCGTCTCGTCGCTCTGGGTCTCGGCGGTGCACTTCCTCCCGCAGCTCCTCGTCCTGCTCGTCGGCGCGCTCATCTTCGGGTGGCGGCCGAACGTGGCCGAGCTCGGTGCCGGCCTGCTCGGGTTCGTCATCGTGGCGGTCCTCTCCCTGGGACTGGGACTGCTCTTCGGTGCGGTGAACGTGCTCTACCGGGACGCCGAGAACTTCGTCGACCTCATCGTGATGGTGGCGACGTGGCTGTCACCGGTGCTGTATCCCTGGGAGCGGGTCGCCGAGGTCCTGCCGTCGTGGCTCTTCGTCGTCTACCAGCTCAACCCGCTCACCGCTGCCGTGGAGCTGTTCCACTACGCCTTCTGGTACCCGGCCACGACGTCCGCGGTCGCGCTCCCGCCGTCGATGTGGGCGTTCGGCTGGGCCGGCCTCGGCATCGCCGCGCTGCTGCTCGTGCTCGGGCAGTCCGTGTTCATGCGCCTCGAGGGGCGCTTCGCCCAGGAGCTGTGAGATGACGACGAGCATCGAGATCCAGGACGTCCGCAAGAGCTTCACCCTCCGGCACAACCGTTCGCTGAAGGAGCTGGCGATGTCGGCGGTGCGGCGGCAGCGTCTCGCCGACGACTTCGTCGCGCTCGACTCCATCGACCTCACGATCGAGGAGGGCGAGACCGTCGCGCTGCTCGGGTTCAACGGGTCAGGGAAGTCCACCCTTCTCAAGCTGATCTCCGGCGTCCTGCGACCGGACCGCGGCACGGTTCGCACCCGTGGCCGCGTCGCAGGTCTCATCGAGGTCGGGGCCGGTTTCCACCCCGACCTGACGGGCCGGGAGAACGTCTTCCTCAACGGTGCGATCCTGGGCATGCGCGAGCGGGATATCGAGCGCAGGTTCGACGAGATCGTCGCCTTCAGCGAGATCGAGCGGTTCATCGACACCGAGGTGAAGTTCTACTCCTCGGGCATGTTCCTCCGTCTTGCCTTCGCGGTCGCGGTGCACTCCGACCCGGAGGTGTTCCTCATCGACGAGATCCTCGCGGTGGGGGACGAGCCGTTCCAGGCCAAGTGCCTCGATCGTGTCCGTGCGCTGCGGGACGAGGGGCGCACGCTCGTGATCGTCAGCCACGACCTCGACATGGTCGCCCGGCTGTGCGACCGCGGCGTCCTCCTCGAAGGAGGGCACGTCGTCATGGACGGGCAGTGCACCGCCGTCGTGTCGCGCATGCGCGGTGAGGAGGCGGCGTGACGGCGACGGTCAGCGACCCCCGCCCGGTCGGCCGGGTCGAGCAGCATGAGACGCCCCCGGACCGCAGAGGCCTGTGGTGGGGGCTCGCGACGGTGGTGGCGGTGGGCGTCGCGTCGCTCCTCCCGCTGCTCTTCAACCCGTCGTACTACTACGCGGCCGACACGTCTCAGGGCGCGTACGGCAACTGGTTCCACCTGGGCAGCGAGCTGAGGGCCGGTCGGTGGCCGATGCTCAACCTCGGCGTGTGGGGGAGCGGCAACTACATCGCCGAGGGGCAGATGGGGCTGTACAACCCCCTCGCCTGGCTGATCGGACTCGGGGCCAGCGTGGCGTCGGACGTGGTGGTGTTCGCCTCCGTCGTCAAGATCTCGTTCCTCATGGTCGCCGCGCTCGGGACGTACCTCCTGGCCCGCTCGTACCGGGTCCCGCCTGCGCTCAGCGCACTTGCCGGGACGCTCGCCCCGTTGGGCGGCTTCACCCTCTACATGGACGCGCCGTCGTGGGTGACCAACCTGATGGTCTGGGCGCTCCTCCCGTGGGCGTGGTGGGCGCTGAGGCGAGCGCTCGCCGGCCGGACGCCGGCGCTCGTGCTGTGCTTCGCGTTCCTGATCGTGACCATCGGGTACGTCCATGGGACGATCATGCTGCTCGTCGTCCTCGCCGGATCTCTCCTCGAAGCGGCGCTCCGACGATCCGTCCGCCAGGCCGTGACGGTGGTGGTCGTCGGCGTCTTCACGGGTCTGGTCGCCCTCACCGTCTTCCTGCCAGGAGTCCTCTCTGCCGGCGTGACGAGCCGTGACTCCGACGAGATCCTCAACACGGGGTTCCTCGTCCTGGACGGTACGGGCCTCGCGTCGTCGATCATCCCGACCGTCCAGGCCCAAGTGACGGGCTGGTGGGGGACGTTCGCCCCGGGGCCGATCACGTATGTCGCGTGGGCGCTGCCGCTCTTCCTGCTCGCGGACCCGCGCAGGCTGCGCCAGCTCTGGCCGGACGCCGTCCCCGTCTTCACCCTGCTCGCCGTCGTGCTCGTCTTCGTCCTCGGACCGAGCGACGTAGGCCCGCTGCGCTACCCGATGCGCCTGATGCCCTTCCTCACGACGGGGCTCGTCCTCCTCCTCGTGCTGGTCCTGGCTCGCGCCCGGCGGGAGGTGACCCCGCGATGGGTGACTCCGGTCGTCGCCGCCACGGGCCTCGCCGCCACGTACCTCGCGATGGCGCAGTTCCCGACGCACTGGCGGATCAACGCCGTCGCAGGCGTGGCGGTCGTCGTCGCTCTCGTCGTGATGGTGCGCTTCCTGCGCGGTACGGGCCGCGTTCCTCGCGCGCTCGGACCCGTCAGCTCTGCCGCGGTCTTCGGTATCGCGGCCTCCGTGGCCCTCGTCGGCATCCAGCACCACTACTTCGACGGCCGCGAGACGAGCGGAGCCAACGACTACCCGCGGGCGCTGTCGGACTACCAGTCGCCTCTCGCGGCGGGCATCAACGACGGCATCGTCGTCGGCGACCCCTCCGCCATCGGCGCCTCCTCGGAGGTCTTCGAGGAGACGCTCGTCGCCAACACGTGGTACCTCAACCCGAACGTCCGGATGCAGAACGTGTACACGACGATCTTCTTCGAGGCGCTCGCGGAGAAGACGTGCATGAATCATGTCGGGGCAACCTGTCCTGAGCTCCTCGACACGCTCTTCGAGCGCGTCGACGGCACCGACGCCGACCTCGTCGACCTCTTGTCGATCGACACGATCCAGCTGATCAAGCCTTCCCTCGACGACGCGGTGTGGGAGGACCCGCCCGCCGGGTGGCACGTGGCCGAGGACGCACGCTCGACGGCGACGTGGGTGCGCGACGATCCCGTCGGGGAGGCGGGCGGCGTGGCATGGAGCGAGCCGGGCGTGAAGGTCGACGTGGTCGGCCGCTCGTCGACCGATCTCGAGCTGAGGGTCGTCGACGCGCCCACTGACGGCGGTCGCGTGGTGATGAGCCGGCTGGCGTGGCCGGGCTACCGGGTGTCCGGGGCCGACCTCGCGGAACCGGTCGACGGCTTCCTGCTGGCCGTCGACGTCCCGGGTGGCTCGGAAGGCGACACGATCACCGTCTCGTACCGACCGCCCCTGTGGGAGGCACAGGTCGCGACGCTGGCTGCCGCCCTGTTTCTCGGCGCGGCGTTCTCGGCCTGGTCGCTGTGGGCGAGGGGCCGCCGTCAGGAGTGACCGGTGTGCACCGCGCTCCCGCGGGGCCGGCGAGGGGTCGGCCCCGCGGGGGCGGAGCTGGGCTCCCGCCAGAGCGCGATGCGCTAACCGCACCCGGCCGGGACGTTGGTACAGCCGGCTGGTCGGGGGACGACGGCGGGTGTAGTAGTGCTCGATCTACGGTGCCAGTGCCGCGGCACGTTCGGCGTTCGAGGTGAAAACCTGCCGGTAGGCCCTCTCCGTGGCCAGGGTGCGGTTGAGACGCTCGACCTCGCCGTTCTACCAGGGGCAGTGTGGCTTGATGAACCTCTGCCGGATGCTGTGCTCGGCGCAGACAGGGCGCAGCGACCAGCGGTAGGACCAAGCGCTGTCGATCCGCAGGCGTTCGATGCGGGTAACCCGTGGGTGGTGACGTAGTCGATCGCGCGGGTCAGGAACCTGCGCAGGTGGCACCTTTCTCGTCGGGCAGGATCTCGGCGTAGGCCAGGCGGAGTGGTCGTCCACGAGCGAGTGAACGTAGTCGTAGCCGGTGCCGTGCTTGCAGTCTCTCGGTTGTCACCGGGGCCGCGCCCCGTGGGCGCGCCGGCCGCCGCCGTCGGGGAAGCGGCCCAGCTTCTTGACGTCCATGTGGACCAGCTCGCCAGGCCGGTCACGTTGCAGCGCATGGCGGTCGTCTCCGACGCGCGCAGTCGTTCGCCGGTCATCGGGTCCAGCACTGCCAGCTGCGACATCGTGTGGCGGGCCAGGATCCGCGAGACCGTCCGGGCAGGCACGCCGAGTTCGGCCGCGATCTGGTCCCGCCCGCGTCGCTCGACCCGGCGCAGGGCAACGACCTGTGCTTCGACCTCGGCCGATGTCCTGGTCGGGCACCGGTGCGGGCGCGAGGACCGGTCGGCCAGGCCGGCCTCGCCCTCGGCCGCGAACCGGTGCAGCCAGTACCCAACGCACTTGCGCGAGATGCCCATCGCCGCAGCGATATGACCCTGCTTCCAACCATCACGACGTCGCTCGACGATCAGCATCCTGCCGCGAACGGCCAAGCGGGCATCGGCGTGGGACACGACGACCTCCGGATCCGTGAAGACGCCAGACATCTTCACTAAGTCAGAAGGTCCTCCCTGCGTCTACCGGAACTGTCACCAGCCTCGTGGCCGGGTACAGCTAGCGGGGAGTCGTTGCCGACGTCTCGGTCGGCTGCATCCGGCGCCCGAGCAGCAGGTACACGACACGGCGCTGGAAGGCGGCGAGCGCCGCGCGCCGGTCGCCCTGACGGACGTCGGTGTCGCGGACCGCGTCGGGGGCCATCCCCTGGGCGAGCCGGTGGAACTCGGCCGCCTCCTGCGCCTGCTGGCGCGCAAGACGTACGGACCACTGCGAGGCGCTGACGCGGAAGGCCGCGAGGGACTCGCGAACCGCCACCATGTCGCCCTGGACGAGCACGTGCGCGTACGAGCCCGCGTCGATGAAGTAACGCAGGTCCTGCCACCAGCCCGCCCGCTCGAGCGCGTCGCGGCGCATCAGCACGCAGGCCGGCTCGCCGAAGATGTTCCCGCCCGCGCGTACGGTCTCACGCAGCGCGCGCTTCCCGTCGACGACCCCGTCGAGCCGGGCCAGACCGCGGGCGCGGATGAAGGGCTTCCCGCGCGCGTCGACGATGTCCCGCTGCGAGGCGACGAGGACGACGTCGGATCCCCCCTCGTCGAAGGCGCGCACCTGGCGCTCCAGACAGGTAGGCGCCAGGAGGTCGTCGCCGCAAACGAGCTTCACCAGCTCGCCGCGGGCGAGCTGGCTCACGCGGTTCCAGTTCCGCCGCGCGCCACCGCCGGCCTCGGTCCGGACGAGCCGCGTGCGCGGTTCGTCGCGGTACCTCTGCAGCACGTCCCACGTGCCGTCCGTCGACGAGTGGTCCGAGACGACGAGCTCGAAGTCCTCGAACGTCTGGGCGAGGATCGAGTCGATCGTCTTCTCGATGTAGGCGGCGTTGTTGTAGGCGGGGACGACGACCGACACCCGGGGTGCGGGAGACCTCGTCGTGCTGTCGGCCGTCACGGTCGCACCGCCCGTCGCGACTTGTTCTGGACGAGATAGAGCGGTCGCCTCTGGGTCTCGATGTAGGTGCGGCCGACGTAGGACCCCACCACGCCGAGCATGATCATCTGGACGCCGCTCGTGAGCAGCACGACGATCATGAGGAAGGTCCAGCCCTCGACGACCGTCGACGGCTGGATGAGCCGTGCGAGGAAGACCCAGAGCATGAGCGCGAAGCTCGCCGCCGCGAAGAGGTAGCCGACGCGGGAGATGAGTCGAAGCGGTGCCGTCGAGAAGCTCATGACGCCGTCCGCGGCGAACTTGAGCATCTTTCTCAGGGGGTAGCCGGTCTCACCGGCGTGACGCTCGTCGCGGTCGAACGGGACGGCGACCTGCCGGAAGCCGACGTAGCTGACCATCCCTCGGAGGAACCGCGAGTGCTCGCGCATCCTGACGATCTGGTCGACGACCTGGCGGTCGACGAGGCGGAAGTCCCCCGTGTTGCGGGGGATGTCGATGTCGGTCACGACGTGCAGGAACCGGTAGTAGAGGTTCGCGGTGAGCTTCTTGAACGCCGTGTCCTTACGGCTCCGGCGCTGGGCGTAGACGACGTCGTAGCCCTCGCGCCACTTGGCCAGCAGCTCGAAGCTGACGGCGGGCGGGTCCTGCATATCGCTGTCCATGATGATCACGGCGTCGCCCTTGGCGACGTCGAGCCCGGCGGTCACCGCCATCTGGTGACCGAAGTTGCGGGACAGGTCGACGACGACGACGCGGCTGTCCTGGTCCTCGAGGCGGAACAGCATCGCGAGCGAATCGTCGCGGCTGCCGTCGTTGACGAAGACGATCTCGTACTCGTACTCGGGATGCTCGTCCAGCAGCTTGGACAGCGTCGAGTAGAGCAGATCGAGGTTCCCGGCCTCGTTGTAGATCGGGAACACGTACGAGACGAGCGGACGAGCCGCGGACTCTGGCATCGGATATGACCACGCTTGCGACGAGGAGCGGGAATGGACCGGTGTGTACGCTACCAAACTGCGCAGCGCGCTCCGTGCGCCGTCGCGCGCCCCTCGACGCTCTCATCCGGAGGAGATCCCCGTGCAGCTCTTGGTGACCGGCGGGGCCGGGTTCATCGGCTCCAACTTCGTCCACCAGACGGTGCGCGAGCACCCCGAGACGCGCGTCGTCGTGCTCGACGCCCTGACGTACGCGGGGGACCGGGCATCCCTCGCGCCGGTGGCCGACGCGGTCCGGCTCGTCGAGGGCAGCATCACCGACGCGGCGCTCGTCGACGACCTGGTGCGGGACTCCGACGTCGTCGTCCACTTCGCCGCCGAGTCGCACAACGACAACTCGCTGGACGACCCGACGCCGTTCGTCCAGACGAACGTCGTCGGGACCTTCACCCTGCTGGAGGCGGTCCGCCGGCACGGCACGCGCTTCCACCACGTGTCGACGGACGAGGTCTACGGCGATCTGGAGCTCGACGACCCGGCGAAGTTCACGCCGACGACGCCGTACAACCCGTCGAGCCCGTACTCGTCCACGAAGGCTGCGAGCGACCTGCTCGTGCGGGCATGGGTGCGGTCCTTCGGCGTCGAGGCAACCATCTCGAACTGCTCCAACAACTACGGCCCGTACCAGCACATCGAGAAGTTCATCCCGCGGCAGATCACCAACCTGGTCGACGGCGTGCGCCCCAAGCTCTACGGCGCAGGTCGGAACGTCCGGGACTGGATCCACGTCGACGACCACAACGCCGCCGTGTGGGAGATCCTGCAGCACGGCACGCCCGGCGAGACGTACCTGATCGGCGCCGACGGGGAACGCAGCAACCTCCAGGTCGTCCAGGAGCTCCTCGACATCTTCGGACGGCCGTCGGACGACTTCGACCACGTGGCCGACCGCCCGGGGCACGACATGAGGTACGCGATCGACGCGTCGAAGCTGCGGGACGAGCTCGGGTGGGAGCCGCGCTACACGGACTTCCGTTCCGGCCTCGAGGCGACCGTGCGGTGGTACCGGGAGAACGAGGCGTGGTGGCGACCCCGCAAGGCGTCCGTGGAGTCCCGCTACGCCGCGGCCGGGCAGTGACCCGTCCTGCGGGGCAGGCGAAGGGCTGCTCGTGGGCCGGGACGCGATGACCTCGGCGCCCGGTGGGCCGGAGACCGAGCCGATGCCCGCTCGGCGCCTCGGACGCGCCTCGAGCATGCGCATCACCGCGGCGTCCCTTGCGGGCGCGGTCGCGGGCTACGTCGTGCTCGCCATCGCGGCGCGCACGCTGACCCTCGAGGACAACGCGCTGTTCGTGACCTTCTGGGCGGCGCTGCTCACCTCGTACGGCATCCTCACGGGCCTCAACACCGAGACCTCGCGCGCGGTCGCGCAGTCGGCTGTCGGGACCGGGACAGGGGTCAGGGCGCCGCGTGCCGGGACGGTCGCCGCGGTCGTCGCCGCCGGCGTGGCCGCCGTCTGCCTGGGCACCGCGCCGCTCTGGGGTGGTCTGGTCTTCGGCGAGGACTCCCAGGTCCTCGCGACGGTCGTCGCCGCATCCGCAGCGGCCTACGCCGTCCAGGCGACGCTGCTCGGTGCCCTCTCCGGTCGCGGAAGCTGGGACCCCTACGCCGCCGTCATCGCGGTCGAGGCGCTCGGCAGGGTGCTGATCGTGACGCTCGTCGCCCTCTGGGCCTCCGACGTCGTCCCCCTCGCCTGGGCCGCAGGTGCGGCCGCTGCGGCCTGGACGATCATGCTCGTCGTCTCGCCGGCCTCTCGCGCCGCCCTCGCGTCGCGCGTGGACGCGCCCCTGCGTGCGTTCCTCGCCCGCTCCGCTGTCGCGGCCGTGGCGGCCGGGGCGAGCGCCGTGCTCCTCGTAGGCTTCCCCGTGCTGACGTCCTTGACCACACCGGCGGCCGTCTATGCGGGCGCAGCGCCGCTCATGCTCGCGATCACGCTCACGCGGGCACCGATCATGGTCCCGCTGACGTCGTTCCAGAGCGTCATTGTCTCCCAGTTCGTGCACAACCAGGAAGGGGCCGGCCGCGCCTTCCTGAAGTTCTCGGGCGTGGTCCTGGCCGTGGGCGTCGTCGGGGCCGCTCTCGCGTACCCGGTCGGCCCTCCCCTCATGGCGCTCCTGTTCGGGGAGGGATACCGCGTCGACGGGATCGTGCTCTCCGCCATGACCTTCGCCTCGGCCGGGACCGCCCTCCTGACCATCAGCGGTGCGTTCTGCCAGGCACGGAACAGGCACGGGGCCTTCGTCACCGGATGGCTCGTCGCGCTCGTGGTGTCGGTGGCGATCCTCGCTGTCGACGCCGACGTGACGGCGCGCGTCGTCGGAGCCCTCGTCGTCGGCCCGTACTGCGGTCTCGCGGTGCATCTCGCCGCACTGCGCCGCGAGCTCGTCCGGCGTCGTCCCACCGGCTGACCGGCCGGGCCGCGCCCAGGCCGGTCAGCCGGCGAGCGTGGCGAGGTGGTCCTGCACGGCGTCCCACGTGGGGAGGAGTCCGCGCTCCTCCGCCTCCGCCAGCGTGGGTGCAGCCGAGTCCTTGTCCGACAGGGCTGGCGAGATCGGCTTGCCGGAGCGGTCCGTCGTCGGCCACGCGATGCCGACGGCCGGATCGAGCGGGTGGACGCCGTGCTCGCGCCCCGGAGCGTACGGTGCCGAGCAGAGGTACGTGACGGTGGATCCGTCCTCGAGCGAGCAGAAGGCGTGACCGAGGCCCTCGCTGAGGTAGATCGCGCGGCGGTCGACGTCGTCGAGCAGCACGGAGTCCCACTGGCCGAACGTCGGGGACCCGACCCGGATGTCGACGACGACGTCCAGTACCGCCCCGCGGACGCACGTCACGTACTTGGCCTGGCTCGGCGGGACGTCGGCGAAGTGCACCCCGCGGATCACTCCCGCGGCTGAGACGGACAGGTTCGCCTGGCGCAGGTCCAGGTCGTGGCCCGCCGTCGCGGCGAAGTCGGACGCGCGGAACCACTCGAGGAACACGCCCCGGTCGTCGCCGAACTGCCGTGGCGTGAGCTCCCACGCCCCGGCGATGCTGAGTTCTCGAATCTCCACGGTCACCTCTCCGGGACGTGCGGTTGTGGTAGCGGAAGGTCGTCGGGAAGGGGTTCTGCCCGACGTGCGAGCCGGTCGGCGAGCACCAGCGCGGACACGGAAGCGAGAGACCCCACGACGAGCACCGTCACGGGGGTTGGGGCTAGGACGCCCCACCACCATCTCGGGTCCCCGTCGAGGTTCCACACCGGTGTGTCGATGCCCACCGTGAACCGCCGGATCGTCGTGTGCAGCGACACCGCCGCACCGAGGCCGACCGCGAAGGCAGCCGTCATTCCCTGCGCCCGCGTCCATCGGACCGGTCCTCTGGGCGTCGTGACCACGAGCACGCCGACGAGGATCACGAGGAGCGGCAAGATGTAACGCGGCTGGACGTACGCGCCCACGAGTACGCCGGTCTGCTGGTGCATGAGCGCCGGCACACCCCACGACGCAGCAAGCACGACTCCGGCGGCCAACAGCGATCGACCAGTCGCCCTACCGAGACCGAGGAAGCACACGGCGGCGAGCACGGCCCACCCGAGCACGGGCACGACCCGGGGGAGGGGGACGTCGAACCAGCCGAGCCCCCAGCCACCGATCGCTCCTATCCAGAGGTCGGGCACCGAGAGGACGGTCTGGACGCTGTCCCAGAGCCCGAGCGGCGGTCCTCCTGGTCCGTCCGAGAAGCCGCCGCTGAGCTGGCCGCCCTGCGAGGAGGAGAGATAGGCGCCGGCACCGACGACGACAACCGATACACCCGCGAGCGCGGGGATCATGAGCTTTCGGTCGCGCCGCAACGACATGATCGCGACGACGAATACAGCGAGACAGGCGTAGATGCCGGCGTCGCCCCTCGCGCCGGCGCCGAGCACCGCGCCGAGCACCGACATCCCCGCGAGCGCAAGCTGGCGGCGGCGTTCCGCGACGACCGTGCTCGCGTAGAGAGCGAGCCATGTGACCCCCGCAGAGAGGTACGCCCAGGAGCTCGGGTTCGTCGACGGCACGACGAAGGCACCGAGGGGCACGATCGTGACGGCGAACGGGAGGACGAGTGTGCGGCGCAGGGAAGCGGGCACGAGAGCGGCCGTCGCGGTGACGAGCCCGACGAACAGGACCGCATTGAATCCGCGCATGAGCAGCACGGAGGTCTCCACGTCGCTGGAGGCGAAGACGGACATCACCGCGTAGAACAACGGCGGGTACAGGTTCTGCGTGTTGACGCGCTCGGTCTCCACAAGCTCGGCCGACGACGTCCAGCACGACGCGTCCCGTGCCCCGTCCCTGGCGTAGCACGGTTCGCCGGCCACGGCCGCGGGTACCTCGCGCGCGAGAAGGTCCGACGCCGGCTCGCAGAGGCCCTCGCGCTCTCCGAGACCGCACCAGACGGACGGCAGATGGAAGTCGTCGTCAGGGCTTGAGCCGACCGGGGAGGCGAATCCCCAGGAGAGGAGCGCGAGGAAAGCAAGAAGCGGCAAGGTCACCCAGGCAACCGTTCCGCGCGTGCGCGCATGCCTGCGAGTTCCTGGGGTCATGGTTGGCCATCATACGAGCCGGCCGGGCTCGGATAGGCTCGTGGGCCTGTCATCATCGATCGGGAGGACCTCACGTGCGCTGGCTGATCACCGGGGGCGGCGGCATGCTCGGCTCGGACGTCGCCGAAGTCGTCGGTAGGGGGGACGCGCACGTCGCTGCGCCGGGGTCTGCCGAGCTCGACATCTGCGACGCCGACGCGGTCGACGCGGCGGTCGCACGGGCGGACGTCGTGGTCAACTGCGCCGCCTGGACGGACGTCGACGGCGCCGAGACTCGTGAACGCGACGCGTTCGCCGTCAACGCGCTCGGTCCGGGCATCCTCGCTCGCGCCTGCGCCCGGGCCGACGTACGGCTTGTGCACATCTCAACCGACTACGTGTTCTCCGGGCGTGCGAGCGTCCCGTACACGGTCGACGCCGAGCCGGCCCCGGTCTCCGCCTACGGGAGGACAAAGCTCGCGGGGGAGTGGGCGGTTCGTGCCGCGGACCCGCGCCACGTCGTGGTGCGTACGGCGTGGCTCTACGGAGCGCGCGGTTCGTGCTTCCCGAGAACCATCTCGCGCCTCGTCCGCGAGCGCGGCGCGGTCGACGTCGTGGCGGACCAGGTCGGCCAACCGACATGGACACGGGATGTCGCCGAGGTCGTCGACCGTCTCGTCGCGGTCTCGGCGCCGGGCGGTGTGTACCACGCGACCTCGGGCGGGCAGTGCTCGTGGTTCGACTTCGCGCGGCAGGTCGCCGCTGCCGTCGGTGGTGACGAGGAGGCTGTGCGCCCCACCACGAGCGAGGCGTTCACGAGACCAGCGCCGCGCCCTGCCTATTCGGTCCTCGACCACGACCCACTGCTCGCCGTCGGGGTGCAGCCGATCCCGCACTGGCGGGCGCGGTGGCAGGAGGCGGCGCCCGTCGTTCTGCCGGCCTGACCGCAGATCAGTCGGCGAGCAGGCCCAGCAGGTATGAACCGTAGCCGGACTTCCGGAGAGCCTCTGCGCGGATGCGCAGGTCCTCGTCGGTGAGGAAGCCCTTGCGCCAGGCCACTTCCTCGGGCGCGCCGATCTTCAAGCCCTGGCGGTTCTCGATCGTGCGGACGAAGTCCGACGCCTCGAGCAGCGAGTCGAACGTCCCCGTGTCGAGCCAGGCCGTGCCGCGGGGGAGCACCTCGACCTGCAGCTTCCCCTGGCGCAGGTACTCGTTGTTCACGTCGGTGATCTCGTACTCGCCACGGGCGGACGGCTCGAGGCCTCGCGCGATCGAGACGACGTCGTTGTCGTAGAAGTACAGCCCGGGTACGGCGTAGCTGGACCGCGGCTGCGCCGGCTTCTCCTCGAGGGACAGCGCGGTCCCGCGGTCGTCGAACTCGACGACGCCGTACGCCGTCGGGTCGGACACCCTGTACGCGAACACGGCTCCGCCGTCGATCTCCTCGAAGCGGGCCAGCTGGGTGCCCAGGCCAGGGCCGTAGAAGATGTTGTCGCCGAGGACGAGCGCGACGGCGTCCGAGCCGATGAACCCCTCACCGAGGACAAAGGCCTGCGCCAGCCCGTCCGGCCGCTCCTGGACGGTGTACTGGATGGAGATGCCGAACTGCGACCCGTCGCCGAGGAGCCTCTGGAACTGGTCGGCGTCGTGCGGGGTCGTGATGACGAGCACGTCGCGGATTCCGGCGAGGATCAGCGTCGACAACGGGTAGTAGATCATCGGCTTGTCGTAGACGGGCACGAGCTGCTTGCTCACGCCGAGCGTGATCGGGTGCAGTCGGGTTCCGGATCCACCGGCGAGGATGATGCCACGCATGCCGGACATCATCCCATGGGCGTGCTGTCGGACCGGGAGGGCACCGGTTGCGCTCGTCGACGCGTTCGACGCGGGTCAGGAGTGTCGGTGCGCCACCAGGCGTCCGTGGACGACGAACTCGTTGTAGACGAAGAGCCTGCCTGCCCAGCGGGGCAGGGGGAACGACCTCGCTCTCTCGGCCTGCACGCCGACGGTGCGCAGTACCTGCACGATCCGGTCCGCGTCGACGAGCTCGGTGTGCGACGGGTCGGACGCGAACCCTCGCTCCTGGGGGCAGATCACGAGCACGTGGGCGCCAGGCAGTAGCGCGTCGAGGTACGGCCGGAGGAAGCGCTCCTGGGATCCGGGTTCCAGGTGCTCGAGCACGTGCGCGACCAGGAGCGCCTCGTACCGCGCGACCTGACCCCTCGACAAGGCGTCGAAGAAGTCGGTCGGCGTGTAGGCCTCCATCCCGAGACTCCGGCAGAACGCGACGGATGACGCGTTGTGGTCGACCCCCGCACTCCCAGGCGGCAGGTGCAGGAGGTTGCGGCCGATGCCGCACCCCAGGTCGAGCGTCCGCCGAGCGCCGAGGTGGCGCCGGACGTTCCACCGGTAGGGCGCCTGCACGTGCAGCGCGCGCTTCCACCACGCGCCCTGGAGCTCGCGCAACCGCCTCGTGTACTCGGGCGCCGTGGTGCTGGTCGCGTCGACATCGGGCGACCCGCCGACGTCTCGCCGGTCCTGCGCGCCGGGCTCGAGGGCATCCCCCACGGGTCACCTCGTTCGGTCGGCTCTGGGAAGTTGCCTCACCGTACCGGCGAGGCCTTCGTGTGGCGAGACGTCTGCGGTCAGCCGGTGACGTTCTCCTGTGCCGCCAACCGTTCCCGTCGCGTCGCGTCCGAGGCGATGGCATCGGAGAGCAGCACGACCGAGCCGTCGTGGGCGAGGACCCGTGCGGTGTGCACGACGACGTCGGACGCCCTGCGGACGTCGTCGTGCAGCGGCGGGACGGACGTCGCAGACGCCGCGAGGAGGACGCGTCCGCCCGCGACCGGACGTACGAGGTCTGCATGGAGGAGCGTCTCCGCGCCGGCGACGACGGCGATGTCGGAGGTGCGCGGGGACGGCGCCCAACCGACCTGGTCCCCGTACGTCATGACCGCCGACGCCGCGTCGACGGCTCCGGGCGGCAGCTCCCCGTCGAACCGGCGGGCGAGCGCGGGGAGCGCGACCGCGACGATCTCGCCGTCCACCCCGTCCCAGAGCTCAGGACGTGTCGTGATCACGACGTCCGCTTTGCCCCCGACGTGTTCTTTCACGGTATCTGCACCCTCCGTGTCATCCGTCCGGGTGAAGATGGTGGTCGCCCCGACGCGCCAGGTGGCCAATGCCCAAATGACGGTGCGCCAATGCGCCGGAAGGTCGATGACGACACGTGCCCCCGGTCCCGCGTCGAATTCCTCGACAAGGAGGTTCGTGACCTTGTTCACCCAGTTCTCCAGCACGGCGCCGGACAGCTCGACGCGCTCGCCGTCGTCGCCGTACCAGGTCAGACGCGGCTGTCCGGGGTCCCGCGTAACCAGTCGCAGCACCGCGGAGACGTCCGTCGGCGCCGGTGTGGAAAGGCTTCCATGAGAGTTCGGGCGGTCGTGGCTATTCGGCATGCGCCCGAGTCTATGCAGTGCGACAATCCGTCAGCCTGCGCGGAAAAGTTTCACCCTCGCGCCGCTCCGGGCTATCACAATCCGGCTTGACTCTCCTGGACGACACGCGTGTAATTTCCCCATTGCAGTTTCTCGCGAACGGCATAAAGGGGCGCACGATGTGGAACATGCTGGACGGAACGGGCGGGGACTTCCCGACCGACGCAGGACGTGGGGCGGAGCGGGTGGCACCCGTGCTGCCGCTCTTCGGCGAGCCGATGGAGGACTCGTTCATGGGGTGGCAGGAGCGCGCGCTGTGCGCTCAGACCGACCCCGAGGCCTTCTTCCCGGAGAAGGGCGGGTCGACCCGTGAGGCGAAGAAGGTCTGCACGGGCTGCGACGTCCGGGCGGAGTGCCTGGAGTACGCCCTCGCGAACGACGAGCGCTTCGGCATCTGGGGCGGGCTGTCCGAGCGTGAGCGCCGCAAGCTCAAGCGCCAGGTCGTCTGACCGAGCGCTCGTGCCGACGTGACGTGACCCGGGCGGCGCGCCACACCGGGGGACGCAAATCCCGGGTCTCGCGGGATCCGGGGCGCATCATCGACAGGCCATGACTTCTTCGGACCTGAGCACCACGCGCGCGACTTCTGCCTGGGAGACGCGGGCTCCCGCGCGTCCGGGCGCGGCGACGGCGGGGCCCGTGCCTCGGCCGGCGGCCGGCCCTGCGGCGACGCCCGACGTCGTCTCCTCCGTCACGGGCGCGCTGCCCGTCGTCGTGAGCGTGACGGCGGTCGTCGTCACCCGTGGTGGCTCACCGTACCTGCGTCGCACGCTCGCCGCCGTGCGTGCGCAGACCTCCGCGCCGGACGCCGTCGTCGTCGTCGACGCGGACAGCGGCGTGTCGGGGCAGTACCCCGACCTGCAGCTCGGCGACGCCCGGTTCCTCGCGGCGCCGCGCGCCCGGTCGTTCGGCGAGGCCGTGGACGCCGCCCTCGCGCACGTCGAGGCCGGAACCTGGTTGTGGCTCCTCCACGACGACTCCGCCCCCGCGCCGGACGCGCTGGCCGAGCTGCTGCGCGCCGTCGAGCACTCGAGCGCCGTGGCCGTGGCCGGGCCGAAGCAGGAGCGCTGGGAGCCGGGCCCCGACCCGGAGCCGCGCGACCCGTTCGAGCCCGGCACCGCCGGGCGGCTGATCGAGGTCGGCGTCACCACGACGCCGCTCGGCCGCCGCATGACCGGCATCGACGACGACGAGATCGACCAGGGTCAGCACGACGCGCGCGAGGACGTCCTCGGCGTCGGGCTCGCGGGCGCGCTCGTCCGCCGCTCCGTCTGGGAGGAGCTCGGCGGGACGGACCCGGAGTACGGACCCTTCGGCGACGGTCTCGACCTGTGCCGCCGTGCGCGGCTCGCGGGGCACCGCGTCATCGTCGTGCCGACGGCGGTCGTGCGGCACGTCCAGGCCTCCCTCCTCGGGCTGCGCGACCGTCAGGGCCGGCGGAGGACAGAGGCGCGTCCCGACGTCGAGGCCTCCTACGCGGCCCGCCGGCACGCGCAGCTCCATGCACGCCTCGCCGGCGTCGCCGCCCCGTCGCTGCTTTTCGTCGGGCTCGCGATGCTCGTCGGCGCCCCCTTCCACGCGATGTTCCGCCTGCTCGTCAAGCAGCCGCGGCTCGCGCGCGACGAGATCGTCGTGCCCCTGTGGACGCTAGCCCGGGTCGGTCCGGTGCTCCGCGCCCGCCGGGCCGCGCGCCGGCTCGGCCACGGGGCGCCCGGTGCGGGGGAACGGGTGCCCGCACACCGCGCAGAACGCCGAGCCCGCTGACTGCGCGGACCCGCACGCCGTGCACGTCACGTCCGTCATCGTCATGCTCCCCGCGTCGTCGCGTCGCGCCGGGGCCACGGCACCCGGCGCCACCACCGCGTCGCCGGTCCGCCGGACCGCGCGGACCGCGCGGACCGCACCGAGCGCAGGGACAGCGCCGCACGGACCCGGGCGCGTCTGTTCACGGAGGAGCGTAGCCCGCCGACGAGCGCGTCGACGTCGGCCCAGAACGCCTCGATCTCCTGGTCGGTCGGCTCGCCGGCGCCGAAGACCGTCGCGTCGGCGCGGTGCGCGAGCGGGATCGTCGACGTGGCACCGTATGTCGTCGCGATGACGCCCGCGCCCTCGCGCCGGGTCGCGCCGGCGGGGACGGGTGTGCCGAGGTCCGTCGCGGTGTCGAGCACCTCGCGCCAGCCGCCGCTCACGCGGTCGACCGGGCGCTCGGCCGCCCTGCGGCGCGCGCGGCGCCGGGCCTTGTACGCGAGGACGAGGACCACCGGGAGGGCGAGCAGCGCGAGCGGGATGACGACCGCGGCGCCGACGAGGACGACGGTCCCCCAGTCGAAGCCCTCGCTGTCGGCCTTCTCCTTGTCCTCGTCGTCGATCTTGCCGGCCTCGGCCTCCGCGGGCTCCTCCGGCGGCTCGGGGTCCTCGAGGATCGGCGGCTTGGGCACCTGCAGGCTCTTGGGCTCCGGCTGGATCTTGTTGTCCTCGTCCGGGATGGCGGTGATCGGCACCCAGCCGTGCCCGACGAACGGCACCTCGGCCCACGCGTGGACGTCCGCGCCCGTGGCGGTGAAGGGCTCACCGGGCTCCAGCGGGTTCTCCTCGTCGGGGTAGAAGCCCATGACGACGCGCGCCGGGATCCCCGCCTGGTTGGCCATGAGCGCGAGCGCGACGGCGAACTGCTCGTCGTCGCCGACCATCTCCTCGTCGGCGAGGAGCGTGTCGATGCGCTCCGCCGAGTGTCCGGGACGCGACGGCGGCTGGTTCTCGAGGCCGCTCGAGAACACGCCGCTCGCGACGAGCCCGTCGCGCAGCGCGAAGAGCTGCTTCACGGGGTCGGTCTCCTCCCCCATGAACTGCGCGGCCTTGCCCGCGAGGGAGGCCGGCAGCACGCCCTTGGGCGTCTCGGGCAGCGCGACCTCCTCGATCGCGCCGGCCCGCAGGTCCTCCTCCGTGGGCTCGGGCGTCACGCGGGCCTCGAGCGTGTACGTGTCCCCCGGGCGCAGGCCGGCCGCGGCCAGGGCCGTGCCCGTCGTCGCGTTGTAGTACGTGCTGTCCGCAAGCTCGCGCGCGCGGTCCCCGGTGTAGGTGATGCCGGCGAGCGACCCCGCGTCGGGCACCCACACGCCCGCGTAGTCGCCGACCTGGACGTCGAGCGTCACCGACGAGCCGGGCGCGACCGTCGCGATCTCCTCGCCCGCGCGCGTGTAGACGCCCGAGCCGGTGAGTCCGCTCGAGGCGTCGTAGACGACGCCGTTGTACGAGTCGAGCGTGGCGAGACGCACCTTCGCGCCGGGCGGCAGTCCGCGGACCGTGAACAGCTCGGCGTCCTTCATGTCCTTCGCGTACTTGCGGAAGGCGGTGAGCGGGCTCACGTACTCGTGCAGGTCGAGCGGCGGCACGACGGTCTCGCGCAGCACCGTGCGCGGCTCGTCGGGCAGCAGCGCGGGGCCGCCGAAGGCCGCGGCGACGCCGCCGACCGCGAGCATCGCCGCGCCCGCGCGCACCCGGTGCCACCACAGGCGCCTCGTCGCCGCGCGGCTCGCCTCGGTCGTGACCTGGTGCGCGCCCAGCCGCGCGGCGGTGACGCGCCAGCTCGCCCACAGCAGGCCGACGGCCGCGAGCACGAGGCCCTGCACCACCGGGTAGGCCGCGATGACGGTGCCGAGGAGGATGACGCCGACGAACGCGACGACGACGGGCAGCAGCGCCCACGCGCCGCGCCGCGCGCGCCATGCGATCGACCCGGCGACGAGCGCCGTCACGAGCATGAGCAGGTACGGCACCACGGCGAGGTCGGGGAACGAGTGCAGCGGCGGGACGGTGGTGACGAACGCCTTCCAGCCCGTCACGGCGCCGAGGAGCAGGTCCTGGATCGTCGCCAGCGACGGCAGCACGCCGCCGATCGCGTCGGCCGGGAGGGCGAGCACCCCGCCGAGCAGGACGTAGGCGACGACCGCGACGGCGAGGACCGTGACCGCGGGCCACCGGCGCCAGGCGCCGAGCCACGCGACGCCGAGCCCGACGACGGCCCCGCCGACGGCGGGCACGAGGTAGCCGGCGGAGCCCCAGACCGGGCCGAGCCCGACGATCGTCGCGCCGAGCAGCACGACGAGGGCGAACGCGTCGACCGCGCCGAGCGCGGTGAGGGCGCGGGGCGTGTCCGCGC
>NZ_LWGL01000090.1 GCF_001722485.1 Cellulosimicrobium cellulans
GTCGTCGTGCAGCGCATCGACGGCGTCGACGCGCTCGCGGGCGCCGGCACCGCGAGCACGCCCGCCGACGAGACGGCGCGGGCCCTCGTCGAGGCCGGCTTCCGCCCCACGCCGCGCGGCCTGCGCGCCGCCTGAGGACGAGGACCAGCCTGTGCCCGAGGGCGACGTCGTCCGTCTCACCGCCACGCGCCTCGACGAGGCACTCGCCGGGCGCGAGCTCGTGCGCTCCGAGCTGCGATGGCCGTCAGCGGCCGAGACCGACCTCGTGGGTCGTACGGTCCTCGCGAACGTGCCCTACGGCAAGCACCTGTTCACGCGGCTCGACGACGGCTGGTCCCTGCACACCCACCTGCGGATGGAGGGCGAGTGGCACGTCGCGCGCACGGGCACCGGGTCGGCGCGGGGTAGCGGCCCGACGGTGCGGGTCGTGCTCGCGAACGCCTGGTGGACCGCCATCGGGGTCCGCATCGGCATGCTGCACGTGCTGCGCACGGTCGACGAGCACCGCATCGTCGGCCACCTCGGCCCCGACGTGCTCGCCGACACGTTCCTCGAGACCGGCCTCGCCGACGCGGTCGAGCGGCTGCGCGCCGACGACGCCGTGGGCGGCCTCGGGCCGCGTCACCGGCCCGAGCGTGTGGCAACGGGCGTGCCGGTGGCGGAAGCGCTGCTCGACCAGCGCACGGTCGCCGGCCTGGGCACGATCTGGACGGCGGAGTCCCTGCACGCGCGCGGCGTCTGGCCGTGGACGCCCGTGCGGGACGTCCCCGACCTCGCGGGCGTCCTCGTCGCCGCGCGCGAGCTCATGGTGCGCACCGTCACCCACGGGTTCGACCCGCGGGCCGGGTACGAGCGGCGCGTGCACGGACAAGCAGGACGGGCGTGCCGCACGTGCGGCACGCCCGTCGAGCGCGGTACGGCGAACGACCCTCCGTACGACCGTCCGATCTTCTGGTGTCCCGGGTGCCAGCGGCCGCCCGGGTGAGGCGCGTCAGCCGACCGGCTGCAGGTCCTCGCGCCGCGACGTCCCCTCGGGGTTCTGGCGCCCGAGCACGGCCGTCGCGAAGTCCGCGGGGATCGTGTCCGGGATGAGCAGACCCTCGGCGACGGCCACCCGGTCGCTGACCTCGCGCAGGACGAGCGACAGCGGGATGTCGAGCGCCTCGCAGATGGAGCCGAGGAGCTCGGACGACGCTTCCTTCTGGCCGCGCTCGACCTCGCTCAGGTACCCGAGCGAGACGCGCGCGGCGGAGGACACCTCTCGCAGGGTGCGCCCCTGACGCTGACGAGCGTCTCGCAGCACGTCCCCGATCTCACGTCGAAGAACAATCATCTGGCGACCCCCTTCCGTGTCCTGTGCGCTCGGGGGAGCCTGCCGGGCTCCCCCGTGGTTGCGCGTACTCTTGCTGGTGCTCCGTCCCCCGACGGCGGGGGTCGTCCTACCGTACCCCGACGTGGCCCCGCTCACGTCTCCGGGGCCACGTCCGGGCCGTGCCGTCGGAGCGACGTCGAGGCGGCCGACCGGCCTGCTGGCGACCCTGTTGGTGGTCCTGTCAGCGATCCTGTTGGCGATCACGTGCTGTCCAACGCGCCGACGAGAGGCGTTGTTCCCGGGGGCAGGGGCGGTACGACCCCGCGGCCGGGCGTCCACGAAGCCTCCACGCGACGTGCGCGAGGGCGCCACGGTCGACGCCGCGGCACCCCGGTCCTCACCCGGTCGACGGCCCCGTCCCGGCGGCCTGCGGCACGTCGTCTCCCTCCACGGCGCGTGCCGCGAGCTCGATCACGGCGGTCGTCGTCGAGCGCCGCACCGCCTCCCGACCGCCCTGCAGGCGCAGAGTGCGCACGACCGCGGCCGCGGGGGTGCGCACGGCGACGTGCACGAGCCCGGGCGGGTGCCCGTCCTGCGGGTCCGGGCCGGCGACGCCGGTGGTCGCGACGCCCACGTCGGCGCCGAGCACCCGCGCCGCGCCGGCGGCCATCTGCGCCGCGACGTCCGGGTCGACGGCCCCGCGGCGCGCGAGCAGCCCCGGGTCGACACCCAGCAGGGACGCCTTGACGTCGGTCGCGTACGCGACCACTCCCCCGCGCAGGACGCGCGACGCCCCGGGGACGTCGACGACCGCCGCCGCGACGAGGCCTCCCGTGAGCGACTCCGCGACGCCCAGCGTCCACCCACGGCGTGCAAGGGCCGCGACCAGCAGCCCGGCCGACGTCACGGCGCGGACGGCTCGTCCGCCGAGGCTGCGGCGACGCGCTCGGCCCGCAGCGCCCCCTGGCGCAGCCGCCACCCCTGGTAGGCGTACTCGAGGCCCGTCACGACCGTCACGACGACGGCCGCCGCGAGCACCACCCAGGCCACGACCCCGACCCAGCCCGGGAGGTGGGACAACGGCAGGAGGAACAGCGTGATCGCCACCGACTGCAGCACCGTCTTGAGCTTGCCGCCGCGCGACGCGGGCATCACCGCGTACTTGAGGACGGCCAGGCGCATGAGCGTGATCCCCAGCTCGCGCACGATGATGACGACCGGCACCCACCACGGCAGCTCGCCCAGCGGCCACGCGAGGAGCACGAGCGCCGTCCCGATGAGCAGCTTGTCCGCGATCGGGTCGAGCAGCTTGCCCAGGTCGGTGACGAGGTCGTAGCGGCGCGCGAGGTAGCCGTCGAGCCGGTCCGACGTCGCCGCGAGCGCGAAGATCCCGGTGGCGACGAGCCGCCAGGTCACCGACTCCCCGCCGTCGACGAGGAGCGCCCACGCGAAGAACGGGACGAGCAGGATGCGCACCATGGTGACGACGTTCGCGGAGTTCCAGGGCGACGGGACGGCGGTGACCACGGATCAAGCCTAGGGGGTGACCCCGGGTGCGCTCGCCACGAGGGGGTCGTCCTGCCCGACGGCGCCCGACCCGCTCAGCGCCAGCCGGACTCGACGTCCGCGCCGTCGTGGTACTCCTGCGCGACCGGCGGCATGTGCCCGTCCGTGCCCTCGGCGTAGTCGTGCCCGCCACCGGCGCCCGACAACGCGGCAGCGGGTGCGTCCGCCTGGCCGTCGAACACCTCCTGCGCCGGCTCGCCCCGGATGAGCGCGAGCGCGGCCGGGAGCTCCTCGGGCGACACGAGGACCTCGCGCGCCTTCGACCCCTCGGACGGCCCGACGATCTCGCGCGACTCGAGCAGGTCCATGAGGCGCCCCGCCTTGGCGAACCCGACGCGCAGCTTGCGCTGCAGCATCGAGGTCGAGCCGAACTGCGACGTGACGACGAGCTCCGCCGCCTGCAGGAGCAGGTCGAGGTCGTCGCCGATGTCCTCGTCGATCTGCTTCTTCGCGGCCGCCTGGGTGACGTCCTCGCGGTAGACCGGCTTGAGCTGCGCCTTCACGTGCTCGACGACGGCGTGGACCTCGGACTCGGACACCCACGCGCCCTGCACGCGCATCGGCTTGGCCGCGCCCATGGGCAGGAACAGCGCGTCACCCTGCCCGATGAGCTTCTCGGCGCCCGGCTGGTCCAGCACGACGCGCGAGTCGGCGAGCGACGACGTCGCGAACGCGAGGCGCGACGGCACGTTGGCCTTGATGAGACCCGTGACGACGTCGACCGACGGCCGCTGCGTGGCGAGCACGAGGTGGATGCCGGCGGCGCGCGCGAGCTGGGTGATGCGCTGGATCGACGCCTCGACGTCGCGCGGGGCGACCATCATGAGGTCGGCGAGCTCGTCGACCACCACGAGCAGGTACGGGTACGTGGCGATCTTGCGCTCGGAGCCCGGCAGCGGCTTGACCTTGCCGGAGCGCACCGCGGCGTTGAAGTCGTCGATGTGCTTGTACCCGAACGCCGCGAGGTCGTCGTAGCGCGCGTCCATCTCGCGCACGACCCACTCGAGCGCCTCGGCGGCCTTCTTCGGGTTGGTGATGATCGGCGTGATGAGGTGCGGGATGCCCTCGTAGATCGTCAGCTCGACGCGCTTGGGGTCGACGAGCACGAGCCGCACCTGCTCCGGCGTGGCGCGCATGAGGATCGACGTGATCATCGAGTTGATGAAGCTCGACTTGCCCGCGCCCGTGGCGCCCGCGACGAGGATGTGCGGCATCTTCGCGAGGTTCGCGACGACGTAGCCGCCCTCGACGTCCTTGCCGACGCCCATGACCATCGGGTGCTCGGTGCGGCGCGCGGCCGAGGAGCGCAGCACGTCGCCGAGCACGACGGTCTCGCGGTCGGTGTTGGGGATCTCGATGCCGATCGCGGACTTGCCGGGGATCGGCGCGAGGATGCGCACGTCCGCACTCGCCACGGCGTAGGCGATGTTGTTCGACAGCGACGTGATGCGCTCGACCTTGACCTTGGGCCCGACCTCGACCTCGTAGCGCGTGACCGTGGGGCCGCGCGTGAAGCCCGTGACCTTGGCGTCGACCTCGAACTGCTCGAACGTCTGCGTGAGCGCGTCGACGACGCGGTCGTTCGCGGCGGAGCGGACCTTGTGCGGCGCGCCCTTGACGAGCGAGTCCTCGTTCGGCAGCAGGTAGACCGTGTCGCCCTCGAGCATGGGCTGCACGCCGCGCGGGACGGGGGTGTTCGGCGGGGGCGGGACCGGCGCGAGTCCGGCTCCGTCGTCCGGGGCGGGCGCCACGGCGCCGAGCCCGGCGGCGGCGGTGTCCTGCGCCGTCCCTCCCGCGAGCGCGGGCACGGTCTCGGTCGGCCCGGTGGCGCCCGCGGTGGTCGGCGCCCAGTCGGGCTGCGCCGCCGGAGCGGTCGCGTCGCCGGACCGGCGGCCGCGCTGCTTGCGCGGTGCGTTCTCCTCGCGCTCGAGGAAGGCCGCGGTCTCGAACGCCTCGTCGCCCGAGAAGCCGCCCTCGGGGCGCTCGAGCTCCGCCGCCTCCGCGGCGCGCTGCGCCTTCGTCTTGCGCGGCTTGCGGCCGCGGCGGCGCGTGCCCGCCTCCTCGTCGGTGCCGTCGTGGCGCGAGACGCCCTCGGCGAGGGCGAGCCCGTCGGCGTCGTCGACCTCCTCGTGCTCGCCGCGGTGGTTGCCCGTGAGCGTGTCGTAGACGGCCTGCAGCCGGCTCGGGATGCGGTGGACGGGCGTGGCTGTCACGACGAGCAGCCCGAAGAACCCGAGCAGCAGGAAGATCGGCACGGCGAACCACTCGGTGAGGCCGGTGGCGACCGGCGTCGCCACGAGGTACCCGATGATCCCGCCGGCGTCCTGGACGGCGGCGAAGCCGTCGCGCGGCGCTGGGAGGTCCTCGGCGAGGTGCACGAGCGAGCAGACCGAGACGACGATGAGCGTGAGCCCGATCGCGACGCGCGAGTTCGCCTGCGCGCGCTCGGGGTGGCGCATGATCCGCACGGCGAGCCAGAGCAGGAGCACGGGGACCGCGACGCCGGCGAGGCCGAACGTGCCCGCGACGACGCCGTGCACGGCTCTGCCGAACGCGCCGGAGATGCCCCACCACTCGCGCGCCGCGACGACGACCGCGAGGGCGAGCAGGAGGAACGCGACGCCGTCGCGCCGGTGTGCGGGGTCCAGGTCCTTCGCTCCCTTGCCGATGGTGCGGGTGAGCGCCCCGACGCCGTGCGCCGCGCCGAGCCACACCCCGCGCAGCGCGCGGACGGGCCACGGGGGCTGCGGCGCGGGACGCTTGGCAGGCGTGCGCCGCGCCGTGGACGTCGTGCGGGCGCCGCCCGCACGGGACGTGCTGCGGGCCGCGCCCGTCCCACCGCGGGCCGTCCGGGACGCAGCCGTCCGGTTGCTCGCGGTCCGACGTGCCTGCGGGGGCGTACGGGTCGCCATAGTGGTCCTAACCTACCCGGGAGGGACGACGCGGGCGCGGAGCCGTCGGCGCGTGTCTGCCGCGGAGGCGTGCGGTCGCCCGGCGCGGCCGCGTCCGAGGAACCGATCGAGAGCCGTCCGAGCGCCGACCGAGCGCCGACCGAGCGCCGACCGAGAGGGGGAACACGTGGACCAGCAGCCCCGCCCGGCGAGCGGACGGGCCCCACGACCGGGGCCGCGGCACCTCGTCGAGGTCGCACCCGGGGTGCACGTCGCGACGGCGGCGCTGTGGGCCACGACGTCGACCCTCGTCGTCGACCGGGACGGCGGCGCCCTCGTCGTGGACCCCGGCGTGAGCGTCGCCGAGGTGACCGCCCTCGCCGCGACCGTGCGCGGGCGCGGGTGGCGCGTGCGCGCCGGGTTCGCGACGCACGCGCACTGGGACCACGTGCTGTGGCACGGGTCCCTCGGCGACGCGCCGCGCTGGACGACCGCGCGGGCCGCCGACGCACTCCGGAGCGACCTCGACGCCGTCCGGGCGGCCGCCGAGGCGGACGCGCCCGGCCACGACCCGGCGCTCGTCGGCGCGGTCGAACCGCTCCCGCCCGGGACGACGGTCCTCCCCACCCCCGGCCGCACCACCGAGGAGCACGTGCGCCTCGTCGAGCACGACGCCCACTCCCCCGGCCACGCGGCGCTCGTCGTGCGCGGCGTGCTGGTCGCCGGCGACATGCTCTCCGACGTCGAGGTCCCGCTCGTCGACGTGACGTCGGCGGACCCGGTCGGCGCCTACCACGCCGCCCTCGACGCGCTGGAGGCCGCTGCGCACGACGTGCACGTCCTCGTCCCGGGCCACGGCAGCCCGGCGGTCGGCACGGCGGCGATCGCCGCGCGGTTCGCCGCGGACCGCGCGTACCTCGACGCCCTCGAGCGCGCGGTGGACGGCCACGAGCGCGACCTCGTCGACGAGCGCCTGCACGGGTACGTCGCGGCATGGCACGCCGAGCAGCTCGCCGCGCTCGTCAGCCGGCGAGCAGACCCACCGCGAGCGTGACGACCCCGGCCGCGAGGACGACCGCCCCGGCCGGGAGCAGCACGACGGCCCGGTTGGGCGCCTCGCGACCCGTGCCCGTCGCGGAGAGGAAGAAGCCGGCGGGCATGAGGATCGCCGCGACGAGCACGCCCGTCGCGCCGAGCCACCGCCAGAAGCCGGTGAGCGCCGTGCTCTCCGCGAGCAGCAGGCACACGAGCCCGAGGATCACGAGCACGCCGGCGTGGGCGTGCCCGGCGCGGAAGAACGACGTCTGGAAGGGCGTGGCCGCGACGCGTCCGGTGACGACCTTGACGAGGAACGCCCCGCCGGACTCGATGCCGACGACGGTGAGCAGGACGATACCTGCCGTGACGCGGGCAGCGTCGGTGAGCTCGAGCACGGGGACCTCCAGGTGACGGCGACGTTTGCGAACACTGTTATAGAACAGCGTTCCGAAACGCGCGTCAAGACCGTAGACTCCTCGCGTGGCCCGACCCCGCGTGCACGACGCCGCCCTGCGCGACCGCCTCCTCGACGTCGCGTCCCGCACCATCTCCGAGCGCGGGGAGGCGGCCGTCACCGTGCGGACCGTCGCCGGTGCGGCGGGCACGAGCGCCTCCGCCGTCTACGCGCTGTTCGGCAGCCGCGACGAGCTCGTCGCCGCCGTCTCGGCGGAGGGCTTCCGACGCTTCGCCGCGCACCTCGCCTCCGCCCCGCGCACCGACGACCCCGTCGCCGACCTCGGCGCGCTCGCGGTCGCCTACCGCGCGTTCGCGCTCGACGACCCGCACTTCTACGCGGTCATGTTCGGCCGCGGGGTGCGCCCCGCGGCCGACGCGCCGGACGCGGTCGAGCAGGCCACGTTCGGCACGCTGCGCGACGCCGTCGCGCGCGTCGTCGCGGGACCCGACGGGACCGGCCAGGACGTCGCGCAGGACGTCGTCCGGGACGTCGCCCTCGGCCTGTGGGGGCTCGTGCACGGGCTCGTGTCCCTCGAGCTCGCCGGGCTGGTCCCGGGCGACGAGCCCGCGCGGGCGGCGCGCTACGCGGCGGCGACGCGCGCCGTCGGGAGCGGGCTCGTCAGCGCACCGCCGGGCTGAGCGCGGCGCGCTGGCCCGCGGTGATCTCGCGCACGGTGCGGACCCAGAGCACGAGCGCGAGCACGGCACCGGCCGTGCCGAGCGTCTCCGCGACGGGCAGCACGGAGTACACGTCGGCCGAGCTGCCGTACCCGCGGGCCGAGACCTGCCCGGCGACGTTCGTCGACACGGTGAACACCAGCCACCCGGTCCACCACCAGCCGAGGCCCGGGCGACGCTCGCGCACCGTCGCCGCCCGCACGTCGCGCACGACCTGGTACGGGAACCAGTACGCGACCACCGGCACGATCCAGCCGAGCCAGACCCAGACCCTGCTGCGCGCGTGGTGCCACCCGGGCGTGACGGCCTCGGCGAGCTCGCGGCTCCTCCAGAGCCAGAGGCACGTGACGACCGCAGCGGCGAGCTGGAGCGGCAGGAGGAGCAGCGTGACGACGTCGTAGGCCGTGAAGACCTCCGCGCCCGGGACGCCGAGGCGCGCCGCACGGGCGTACTCGTCGGCCGCCGCGAACGACGTCAGCCAGGACAGGAGCTGCACGGCCGTCACCGCGGCGGCGAGGACGACCGTCGCCGTGGCGAGGGCGCCCGGCACGCGCGCGGGCGGCGCGTAGCCGCCCCAGGGCGGTGGCGCGCCGTACTGCCGGTACGGGCCGTACTGCCCGCTCTGACCGTACTGCCCGTCCTGGCCGTACGCCGGCGCCGGGCCGGTCGGCGCGTACTGCCCGTAGGCGGTCTGCTGCCCGTACGCCGGCGGCTGGCCGTACGCCGGCGGCCGAGCGGGACCGGGGGGCGGGCTCTGGGGCGAGACCCGGTAGGGGTCGTGCTGCGACACCCCTACGCCTCGACGACGACGGGCACGATCATCGGGCGGCGGCGCAGGCGGTTGGACACCCACCGGCCGATCACGCGACGCATGACCTGCTGAAGCTGGTGCGTGTCCGTCGCGCCGCCGGCGATCGCGTCCTCGAGCGCCCGCACGACGTCCGGGCGGATGTCCTCGAACACCGCGTCGTCCTCGGCGAAGCCGCGCGCGAGGATCTGCGGCCCGGCGAGCACCTTGCCGGTCGCGGAGTCCACCACGGCGAAGACGGAGACGAAGCCCTCCTCGCCGAGGATGCGCCGGTCCTTGAGCTCGGCGTCGGTGATCTCGCCGACGCTCGAGCCGTCGACGTAGACGTACCCGCACGGGACGGCGCCCACGACGGACGCCTTGCCGTCGACCAGGTCGACGACCACGCCGTCCTCGGCGAGCACGACCCGGTCGGCGGGGACGCCGGTGCGGACCGCGAGCGCTCCGTTGGCGACGAGGTGGCGCACCTCGCCGTGGACCGGCATGACGTTCTTCGGCCGGATCACGTTGTAGCAGTAGAGCAGCTCGCCCGCGCTCGCGTGGCCGGACACGTGCACCTTGGCGTTGCCGCCGTGCACGACGCGCGCGCCGAGGCGCGTGAGGCCGTTGATGATGCGGAAGACGGCGTTCTCGTTGCCCGGGATGAGCGAGGAGGCGAGGATCACGGTGTCGCCGTGGCCGACCTGGACCTGGTGGTCGCCGTTCGCCATGCGGGACAGCGCGGCCATGGGCTCGCCCTGCGACCCGGTGCACATGAGCACGGTCTCGTCGTCGCGCAGCGAGTCGACCTTCTTGAGGTCGATGAGCACGCCCTCGGGAACGTGGAGGTACCCGAGCTCGGCGGCGATCGACATGTTGCGCACCATCGAGCGACCGACGAGCGCGACCCGGCGGCCGTGGTGGTGCGCGGCGTTGAGGACCTGCTGGACGCGGTGCACGTGCGAGGAGAAGGACGCGACGATGATCCGCTTCTCGGACGAGGCGAACACGTTGTCGAGGACAGGGCCGATCTCGACCTCGGGCGTGACGAAGCCGGGCACCTCGGCGTTGGTCGAGTCGACCATGAACAGGTCGACGCCCTGCTCGCCGAGGCGCGCGAACGCGCGCAGGTCGGTGATGCGCCCGTCGAGGGGCAGCTGGTCCATCTTGAAGTCGCCCGTGTGGAGCACGGTGCCGGCGCCGGTGGTGACGGCGACCGCGAGAGCGTCGGGGATGGAGTGGTTGACGGCGACGAACTCGCAGCGGAACACGCCGAGCTGCTCGACCTGGCCCTCCTTGACCGCGAGCGTGAGCGGCGAGATCCGGTGCTCCTTGAGCTTCGCCTCGACGAACGCGAGCGTGAGCTGCGAGCCGACGACCGGGATGTCGCGGCGCAGGCGCAGCAGGTACGGCACGGCGCCGATGTGGTCCTCGTGCCCGTGCGTGAGGACGATGGCCTCGATGTCGTCGAGCCGGTCCTTGATGTAGTCGAAGTCCGGAAGGATGAGGTCGACGCCGGGCTGGTTGTCCTCGGGGAACAGCACGCCGCAGTCGATGACGAGCAGGCGGCCGTCGTACTCGAGGACGGCCATGTTGCGCCCGACCTCGCCGAGCCCGCCGAGGGCGACGACGCGCAGCCCTCCGGCCGGGAGCTCGGGCGGCAGGGAGAGTTCGGGGTGGGGGTGGCTCACGGGGCCTCCTGTCGTGGCTGAGCCGGTGGGACGGTGTCGGGGGCGCGCTACGGCGCGGTGGGTGCGGCCGGTGCCGCGGCGGGAAGGAGCCCGGCGGCCGCGAGGGCGTCGCGCACGCGCGCGGACTCCTCCTCGCTCGCGGCGACGTTGGGCAGGCGCAGGTGGCGGTTGTCCGTGACGCCGAGCAGCTCGACGACGGCCTTGGCCATGACGGCCTGGAACCCGGCGCCGTTGAGGGCGTCGATCACGGGGGTCGTGGTGAGGAAGGTCTCGAGAGCGCCGGTGTGGTCGCCCGCGTCGAAGCGGCGCACGACCTCGGCGAACCGTCCGCCGACCGCGTGCGCCGCGACGGAGACGATGCCCGCCGCGCCGTGCGCGAGGAACGGCAGGAGCAGCCCGTCGTCGCCGCTGTAGAACGCGAGGCCGGTCGACGCGGCCAGCTTCGCGGCGGCGTAGACGTCGCCCGTCGCGTCCTTGGTCGCGACGATGCGCTCGTGCGCGGCGACGCGCTCGTACGTCGCCGGGGCGACGCGCACGCCCGCGCGCGCGGGGACGTCGTAGAGCATCACCGGCAGCGGCGTGGCGTCCGCGACGGCGGCGAAGTGCGCGTAGAGGCCGTCCTGGCTCGGGCGCGAGTAGTACGGGGACACGACGAGCAGCCCGTCCGCGCCCGCCTCGGCGGCCTGGACCGCCATGCGGATGGCGTGCTCGGTGTCGTTCGAGCCGGCGCCCGCGACGACGACCGCGCGGTCCCCCACCGCGTCGACGACGGCGCGCACGAGGTCCGCCTTCTCCGGCGCGTGCGTGGTCGGGGACTCGCCCGTCGTCCCGCTGAGCACGAGGCCGTCGTTGCCGTCGTCGACGAGACGGGTCGCCAGGCGAGCCGCCGCCGCGAGGTCCACCGCGCCGTCGGGCGTCATGGGCGTGACCATGGCGGTGAGGACGGCGCCGAAGGGCCGCGCGGGCGTGGCGGGAAGGACCATGTGCACAAACTACCGTGCCGCCGCCTCCTCCCGGGCGGGGTGGGGACGACGCGCGGCCGGTCCGGCGGAGCCCCGCGCGGTCGGCGTGCGACCGCTCGACGCCCAGGGCGATACTCGGAGCATGTCCCGCCCCGCCGCCGCGTCGCACCTGTCCCCCGCGCTCGTCGCGCACGTCCCGACCGGCCTGCTCGTCGACGGGCACTGGGGTCTGGCGCAGGGCGGCGCGACGTTCGAGGTGGAGGACCCGGCGACCGAGGAGTCGCTGTTCGACGTCGCGGACGGCGGCCGGGAGGACGCCTTGCGCGCGCTCGACGCCGCCCACCGCGCGGCGCCGGCGTGGCGCGCCACGCCGCCGCGCGAGCGGGGCGAGGTCCTGCGCGCGGTCTACGAGCGCATCGTCGCGCGCGCCGACGACGTCGCCGCGCTCATCACCGCCGAGTGCGGCAAGCCGCTCCCCGAGGCCCGCGCCGAGGTGCTCTACGGGGCGGACTTCCTGCGCTGGTACGCCGAGCAGGCGGTGCGTGCGGAGGGCCTCGTGCGCACGGCGCCCGCCGGCGGGAACCGGCAGCTGGTCCACCGGCGCCCCGTCGGCCCGGCCCTGCTCATCACGCCCTGGAACTTCCCCATCGCCATGGCGACCCGCAAGATCGGGCCCGCGCTCGCCGCCGGGTGCCCCGTCGTCATCAAGCCGGCCCGTCTCACGCCGCTCACCACCGCGCTCGTCGCCGAGGTCATCCGCTCCGAGCTCGCCGACCGCGGCCTGCCGACGGGCGTGGTGAACGTCGTGCCGTCCTCCCGCGCGTCGGAGATCAGCGAACCGCTGCTCGCGGACCCGCGCCTGCGCAAGCTGTCGTTCACGGGGTCGACGCCGGTCGGCCGGACGCTCCTCGAGGGCGCCGCCCAGCAGGTCCTGCGCAGCTCGATGGAGCTCGGCGGCAACGCGCCGTTCGTCGTGTTCGACGACGCGGACCTCGACGCGGCGGTCGAGGGCGCGCTCGTCGCGAAGCTGCGCAACGCCGGGCAGAGCTGCGTCGCCGCGAACCGCTTCCTCGTCCAGGACGGCGTCGCGCGCGAGTTCGCGCAGCGGCTCGCCGACGCGTTCGCGGGCCTGCGCGTGGGCTCGGGCTTCGAGGACGGCGTGCGCGTCGGGCCGCTCATCGAGGCGAAGGCGGTCGACAGCGTCGCCGAGCTCGTCGACGCGGCCGTCGACGGCGGCGCCCAGGTGCTCACCGGCGCGGAGCGCGTGCGCGACGTCGGCCACTTCTACGCCCCGACCGTCCTGTCCGGCGTCGACCCCGACGCGCGCGTCGTCACCGAGGAGATCTTCGGCCCGGTCGCGCCCGTGGTCGCGTTCGGCGACGACGACGAGGGCATCGAGCTGGCGAACGCGACGGAGTACGGTCTCGCCGCCTACGCCTACACCACCTCGCTCGACCGCGCCGTGCGCGTCTCGGAGGAGGTCGAGGCGGGCATGATCGGCGTCAACCGCGGCCTCGTCTCCGACGCGAGCGCGCCGTTCGGCGGGCTCAAGCAGTCCGGCCTGGGGCGCGAGGGCGGCGAGGCCGGTCTCGAGGAGTTCCAGGAGACGGTGTACGTCGCGCTGTGAGGCGTTGGTAGCCTGACGCGGTGCCCGTGCCCGCTGACGCGCCGCGAGACGACGGCCCGCCCCGCGGCGGTCCGGACGGCGATCTCGCCGAGGGGGTGGCCGAGGCCGCCGAGACCACGGTCGAGGGCGAGACGCGCGCGGCGGTCCGCCAGGCCGTCTCCGTCTCCGTGGCGACGGGCCTGTACGGCGTGTCGTTCGGCGCGCTGTCCGTCGTGGCGGGTCTCGACGTCGCGCAGACCATGGCGCTGAGCCTGCTGATGTTCTCCGGCGGGTCGCAGTTCGCGCTCGTCGGGATCGTCGGGTCCGGTGGCACCGCCGGGGCCGCGGTCGCCACCGCGGGGCTCCTCGGCGCGCGCAACGCCCTGTACGGCGCCCAGCTCGGCCCGCTGCTCGCCCTGCGGGCGTGGCAGAAGGTGGCCGCGGCGCAGCTGACGATCGACGAGTCGGCCGCGGTCGCGACGGCGCAGCGCTCCCGTCGCGCGGCCCGCGCCGGCTTCTGGGTGACGGGCGCCGGCGTCTTCGTGCTGTGGAACCTCATGTCCCTCGTCGGCGCCCTCGCCGGCGACGCGCTCGGCGACCCGCGCGCGTGGGGCCTCGACGCCGCCGCCGCGGCCGCGTTCCTCGCGCTGCTGTGGCCGCGCCTCGCGGC
>NZ_LWGL01000091.1 GCF_001722485.1 Cellulosimicrobium cellulans
TTCGTTCACTTCCTTAACAGTGGTTGACCACTTCACGCGCATCTCTGGGCTCCCGCATGGTTCGCCGCTATGGTGATCCGGTCCGACAACAACTCCAACGATGGAGAGCTACAACATGAACGCACGACGCGCGCCGCCTCCCACCCGGCCGGGCGCACGGGCGCCGAGCCCACCGCGAGCACGACCGCGTCCGCCTCGAGGCGCGCACCCGACCGCGTCGTGACGACGTGCGCCGGCGTCCCGTCCTCCACCGCGGGCACGAGGCGGACCGCCGGGTCGTCGAGCCGGACGTCGTCGGCGAGCTCGTCCACGTCGAGGCCGAGGTCGGTCGTCAGCCAGGCCGGCTCCGGCCGGCTCAGCAGCTCCTTGGACAGCGGCGGGCGGTCGTAGGGCGGGACGCCCTCGCCGCCGAGGAGCGTGATCGTGCCGGTGAAGCCGTGCCGCCGCAGCTCCGCGACCGTGCGCGCACCGGCCAGCCCGGCACCGACCACCACGACCGACGACGGAGCGGGTGCGGGAGACGGGAGCGGACGCGCGGGAGTCGGCATGGACGTCACGCTAGGCCACGGCGGTAGGCTTCCGGACGTGGAAGGGGGAGCAGCGTGAGCGACGTCACCGCGCGCGGCGCGGTCGCGGGCCGCTCCGCGCTCGTCCCCGCGTGGCACCACGTGCACGGCGACGGGACGCCGGACGAGCCGCAGCAGGCGCCGGGCGCCGACGAGGGCCGGGCGCCGGAGGTACCGCCCGTGCCCGAGCCCCGCGTGCGGCTCGCCGCCGGCGGCCAGCCGGCGATGTGGCTCGTCGTCGCCGGCGTCGCCCTCGCGACCGTCACGGCGCCGCTCCTCGGCGCCCGGGCGGCGTGCCTCGTGCTGGCGGGCGTCCTCGTCGTCGCCGGCCTGTGCCGTGCGGTGCTGCCCGGCCCCGGCCCGGTCGGCATCACGGTCCGCTCGCGCGGCCTCGACACGTTCTTCTTCCTCGCCCCAGCGGCCGCCATCGCGTTCCTCGCGCTGACGCTGAGCAACGACGTCTGACGCGGCACGGACGCGGCAACGCCGGAGGGCGCCGACCCGCTGTCGCGGACCGGCGCCCTCCGGCGTCGCTCTGCGGGTCAGACGCGCGGGGCCTGCGGGCCGTCCTCGTCGTCCGTCGCCGCCGTGCGCTGCTCGGCCGCCGGGGTCGCGGAGCGCTCGGCAGCAGGTGCCGCGGGCTCCTCGACGGGCGTGGCCTCGCCGGCCGGGACGTCGTCGCCCACGACGACCTGGTCCTCGCCGAGCAGGTCGTCGTGCGTCGGGGCGAACGCGAACGCGCGGTAGAACAGGCCCGCGATCGCGGCGCCGAGGAGCGGGCCCCAGAGGAACAGCTGCCAGAACTGCTCGAGCGCCCAGGGCTGCGCGAGGATCGCCGACGCGAGCGAGCGGGCCGGGTTGAGCGAGCCGTTCGTCACGGGCGAGGCGACGAGCAGCAGCGCGGTGAACGTCAGACCGATCGCGAACGGGGCGATGCCGCGCGTGCTCGCGCGCTTGTCGGTGACGCCGAGGACGACGCCGACGAACACCGCCGTGGCGACGACCTCGAGCAGCAGCGCGGAGGCGAACGAGAACTCGAGGTTGCCCGCCGTCAGGCCGGCGATGGGGGAGTGCTCGCCGAAGCCGTTCGCGGTGCTGGAGAACACCGCCGAGCGCGTCGCCTCGGAGATGAGCTGGTTCTGCGCCAGCCACTCGAGCTGCGCCTGCCCCTGCGGCGTCGTGGCCAGCAGCACGAGCGCGGCGAGCGCACCGCCGACGAACTGGGCCAGCCAGTAGGGCAGCACGTCGCGCCACGCGGTGCGCCCGCCGATCGCGGCGCCCAGCGTGACGGCCGGGTTGAAGTGCCCGCCCGAGACGTGGCCGACCGCGGCGATGACGCCGGCCAGCGCGACGCCGCCCGCGAACGCGACGGGCAGCACGATCCCGGCGTTGGTGAAGCGCAGGTACAGCGCCACGCCCACGATCGCGAGGACGAGGGCGAACGTGCCGAAGACCTCGGCGCCGAGACGGGCGAGGAGGCCGGGCTGGACGACGGCGACGGGCTCGGTCCGCGCGACGGTGACGTCCTCGGCGACGGAGCCGCCCGGCGCACCGGCAGCGGTGGTGTCCTGGGACATGATGATCCTGTCTGGTTCGGAAGGGCCCGTGCCCGCAGGCGCGATGCCGCGCTGACGGGCGACCGGGACGACGGCACGATGCCGGGACGCGGCACCTGTGCGCATCCTGCCACTGATCCCTGGACGTTGCGTGGGAATCAGGCATACGGACGCAGACCGGCCCCTGCGTCTCGTGGAGCGGACCTCGACGTCCTGAGCGGCGGACCGCTGCACGCCGCGGACCGCCCGAGAAGAGTCGCCCGAAAAGTATCTTGACGTCGAGAAGTCGAGTACCCTGGACGGCGGTCAGCACCGCCCCCGTGCGCGGCGGACGGACCTGCGCGACGCGCCGGTCGCCGTCCGGCCGGGGGTTCCAGTCACCGACAGTTGGAGCGATCTGCGCATGGGCAAGATCAAGGTCGTCAACCCGGTCGTCGAGCTCGACGGCGACGAGATGACGCGCATCATCTGGCAGTTCATCAAGGACCGCCTCATCCACCCCTACCTCGACGTCGACCTCAAGTACTACGACCTGTCGATCCAGAACCGCGACGCCACCGACGACCAGGTGACGATCGACGCGGCGAACGCGATCAAGCAGTACAACGTCGGCGTCAAGTGCGCGACGATCACCCCTGACGAGGCACGCGTCGAGGAGTTCGGCCTCAAGAAGATGTGGGTCTCGCCGAACGGCACGATCCGCAACATCCTCGGCGGCGTCGTCTTCCGCGAGCCGATCATCATCTCTAACATCCCGCGCCTCGTGCCCGGCTGGAACAAGCCGATCATCATCGGCCGTCACGCCCACGGCGACCAGTACAAGTCGACGAACTTCAAGGTCCCCGGCCCTGGCAAGATCACGATGTCGTTCGAGCCGGCCGACGGCTCGGAGCCGCAGAAGTTCGAGGTCGTGACCATGCCCGAGGAGGGCGGCGTCGCGATGGGCATGTACAACTTCAACGAGTCGATCCGCGACTTCGCGCGCGCCTCGTTCGCGTACGGCCTCCAGCGCAGCTACCCCGTGTACCTCTCCACGAAGAACACGATCCTCAAGGCCTACGACGGCCAGTTCAAGGACCTGTTCCAGGAGGTCTTCGACGCGGAGTTCAAGGACCAGTTCGAGGCTGCCGGCCTCACCTACGAGCACCGCCTCATCGACGACATGGTCGCCTCGGCCATGAAGTGGGAGGGCGGCTACGTCTGGGCCTGCAAGAACTACGACGGCGACGTCCAGTCCGACACCGTCGCGCAGGGCTTCGGCTCGCTCGGCCTCATGACGTCCGTCCTCATGACGCCCGACGGCAAGACCGTCGAGGCCGAGGCGGCGCACGGCACCGTGACGCGCCACTACCGCCAGCACCAGCAGGGCAAGCCGACGTCGACCAACCCGATCGCGTCGATCTTCGCCTGGACCCGCGGCCTCATGCACCGCGGCAAGCTCGACGGCACGCCCGAGGTCACGCAGTTCGCCGAGACCCTCGAGGACGTCGTCGTGAAGACGGTCGAGTCCGGCAAGATGACGAAGGACCTCGCGCTCCTCATCGGCCCGGACCAGGAGTGGCTGACGACGGAGGAGTTCCTCGCCGCCCTCGACGAGAACCTCAAGGCCCGCCTGGGCTGAGCCTCCGCTCCGACTCGAACGGCGGCGTCCCTCCGGGGGCGTCGCCGTTCGGCGTTCCTGGTTGCGGTAGGTGGTCGTGGTCGCCTCCGCGGGTCTCTCCGAGGAGGAGGGCGCGGGTCTACCATCCGGCCGCTCGTGCCTCGCGGCCTCCCGCCAGACCCGCCACGACCCGCGCCCTCCTCCTCTCCGGCCCCGCTCCCACGCGCGTCACCTCCGCGCCCATGGACGGGTAGCAGGCGGCGTCCTCCCGGAGGCGGCTTCCGAGCGCGCGGGCTGAGGCGTGCGGCCGTACGGGCTCGGTACGTGGGTCTCCGGACGACCGGGGCGAGGCGACGGCGGACGGGGCGGGATGCGTGCGAAGGGCGTCAGAGCCGCGCTCCAGGAAGGCGAGACGAGGGACCGAGGTGACGGCGCGGCAGCCCGAGCGCGTGTCCCGCCGCGTCCACCCAACCCGGCCACGACCGGCGACCACGGATCAACGCGACGGGGGCGCGCGGCGGCGGTGCCGAGGACGGGCTCTGTGGGAGAGTGTGCCCATGACCACACCCGTGAACGTGACGGTGACCGGCGCTGCCGGTCAGATCGGCTACGCGCTGCTGTTCCGCATCGCGTCGGGGCAGATGCTGGGGGCGGACACGCCCGTGCGGCTGCGCCTCCTGGAGATCCCGCAGGGCGTGAAGGCCGCCGAGGGGACGGCGATGGAGCTGGACGACTGCGCGTTCCCGCTGCTCGCCGGCATCGACATCTTCGACGACCCGAACGCGGCGTTCGAGGGCACGAACGTGGCGCTGCTCGTGGGGGCGCGGCCGCGCGGCCCGGGCATGGAGCGCGGTGACCTGCTCGCGGCGAACGGTGGCATCTTCAAGCCGCAGGGGCAGGCCATTAACGCGGGTGCGGCGGACGACGTGCGCGTCCTCGTGGTGGGCAACCCGGCGAACACGAACGCGCTGATCGCGGCGTCGAACGCGCCGGACGTGCCGAAGGACCGCTTCACGGCGATGACGCGACTGGACCACAACCGCGCGCTGACGCAGGTGGCGAAGCGTGCGGGCGTGCCGGTGGCGGACGTGCGCAAGGTGGCGATCTGGGGCAACCACTCGGCGACGCAGTACCCGGACGTGTTCCACGCGGAGGTCGCGGGTCGCCCGGGCGCGGAGCTCGCGGAGGACCGGGCGTGGCTGGAGCAGGACTTCATCCCGACGGTCGCGAAGCGCGGTGCGGCGATCATCGACGCGCGCGGGGCGTCGTCGGCGGCGTCGGCGGCGAACGCGGCGATCGACCACGTGCGCGACTGGGTGCACGGCACGCCGGAGGGCGACTGGACGAGCGCGGGCGTCGTGTCCGACGGGTCGTACGGCGTGCCCGCGGGCCTCATCTCGTCGTTCCCCGTGGTCTCGCGCGGCGGCGTGTGGGAGATCGTGCAGGGCCTCGAGGTCTCGGACTTCTCGCGGCAGCGCATCGACGCGTCGGTGGCCGAGCTGCAGGAGGAGCGCCAGGCCGTGGAGGAGCTGGGCCTGGTCTGAGCGAGCCGGACCGGTCGCGCCGGTCCGGAGCGGTCCCCGTCGAGCCCGGGGTCGCGCGCGGTCCTCACCGGACCGCGCGGGCCTCGGGCTCGTCCGCGTCCGGAGGGCCGTCCGGCGCCGGGGGCCGGGACCTTCGGGCACCGTTATGGTTTCGTGTCCCGAAACCAGTCGGTCCCAGTTGACTTCGAGTTCCGAACTCATGCATCCTCGTCGTCAGCGCGACCACCGGTGGTCGCGGAGCGGCCCGGAGCCGCGAGCGGGCGGACGACCCGCGACTCGACGACGAGAAGGAGCGCGACGATGCGACGTGTGACCATGGCCCGCTGGGGCGCGGTCGCGACGAGCTCGATGCTGGTGCTGGCGCTGGCCGCCTGCGGTGGCGAGGGAGCCGGCAGCGGCGACGGTGGGGCGGCCGGTGACGGCGGCGAGGACGTCAAGATCGGCGTGGCGATGCCCACGGAGACCTCGGAGCGGTGGATCGCCGACGGCGACGCCGTCAAGAGCGGTCTCGAGGAGCTCGGCTACGAGGTCGACCTGCAGTTTGCAGGCGACGACATCCCGACCCAGACCCAGCAGATCGACTCGATGATCACGGGCGGTGTCGACGTCCTCGTCATCGCCTCGATCGACGGCACGGCCCTGACGAGCCAGCTCGACGCGGCGGCTGCCGCCAACATCCCGGTCATCTCCTACGACCGGCTCATCCGCGACAGCGAGAACGTCGACTTCTACGTGACGTTCGACAACTACGCCGTCGGCGTCGCCCAGGCCACGGCCCTGCTCGCCGGCCTCGGCATCACCGACCGCGAGGGCGAGCCCACCGGCGAGGCCGCAGGCCCGTACAACATCGAGCTGTTCGCCGGTTCGCCCGACGACAACAACGCGTCGTTCTTCTTCCAGGGCGCCATGGACACGCTCGAGCCGTACATCGCCGACGGCACGATCACGATCCCGTCGGGCCAGACGGAGTTCGACCAGGTCGCGACCCTGCGCTGGTCGCAGGAGGCCGCCCAGAAGCGCATGGAGGACCTGCTCACCTCCACGTACTCCGGCGGCACGCAGCTGCACGGCGTGCTCTCGCCGTTCGACGGCATCTCGCGCGGCATCATCACGGCGCTCCAGGGCGTCGGCATGGGCCCGACGATCGCGGACGGCCTCCCGGTCGTCACCGGTCAGGACGCCGAGATCGCGTCGGTGAAGCTCATCGCCGACGGCGTGCAGTCCTCGACGATCTTCAAGGACACCCGCAAGCTCGCCGACCAGGCAGTCCTCGCCGCGCAGGCGTACGTCGAGGGCGAGGAGCCCGACGCGAACGACACCGAGACGTACGACAACGGCGTGAAGGTCGTCCCGTCGCACCTGCTCGAGGTCGACACGGTGTACTCCGAGGACATCGGCCCGCTCCTCGTCGAGTCCGGCTACTACACCCAGGACGAGGTCGACGCGGGCGTCACCGACTGACCCACCGTCCTCGACGGGCCCGGCGCCACGGGCGCCGGGCCCGTCCCCCGACCTGGAGTAAGGAACGCTCATGAGCGATCACATCCTCGAGATGCGGTCCATCACGAAGGAGTTCCCAGGCGTCAAGGCCCTCTCGGGGGTCGACCTGGAGGTCCGGCGCGGTGAGATCCACGCGATCTGCGGAGAGAACGGCGCGGGCAAGTCGACGCTGATGAAGGTGCTGTCGGGTGTCTACCCGCACGGCTCCTACGACGGCGAGATCCGCTACGAGGGCGAGACGGTGCGGTTCGGGTCGATCAACGACTCCGAGGCCAAGGGCATCGTCATCATCCACCAGGAGCTCGCGCTCGTCCCGTACCTGTCCGTCGCGGAGAACATCTTCCTCGGCAACGAGTCGCGCGGCTCGCTCGGCCTCATCGACTGGAACCGGGCGAACCACGACGCGGGCGAGCTCCTCGAGCGCATCGGCCTGCACGAGAACCCGACCACGCCGATCGGCCAGCTGGGCGTCGGCAAGCAGCAGCTCGTGGAGATCGCGAAGGCGCTCTCCAAGGAGGTCAGGCTGCTCATCCTCGACGAGCCGACCGCGGCGCTCAACGACAACGACTCCGAGCACCTGCTCGGCCTGCTGCGTCAGCTCCGGGCCGAGGGCATCACGTGCATCATCATCTCGCACAAGCTCAACGAGATCGCGGAGATCGCGGACCGCACGACGATCATCCGCGACGGCCGGACCGTCGAGACGATCGACATGGCGGACCCGGAGTCCACGCAGGACCGGATCATCCGCGGGATGGTCGGCCGCGACCTCAGCAGCCGCTACCCCGAGCGGGAGTCGACGATCGGCGACGAGGTGCTGCGGGTCGAGGACTGGACGGTGCTGCACCCCACGCAGTCCGGGCGGCGCGTCATCGACGGCGCGTCCTTCTCCGTGCGGGCGGGCGAGGTCGTCGGCATCGCGGGGCTCATGGGCGCCGGCCGCACCGAGCTGGCGATGAGCATCTTCGGGCAGACGTACGGACGCAAGGTGTCCGGCCGCGTCTACCTGCACGGCAAGGAGATCCAGACGCGCAGCGTCGCCGAGGCCATCGACAACGGGCTCGCGTACGCGACCGAGGACCGCAAGACGTACGGCCTCAACCTCATCGACGACGTCCGCCACAACATCACCGCGGCGGGGCTCGGCAAGCTCGCGCGGCGCGGCTGGGTCGACGGCAACGAGGAGCTCAAGGTCGCCGACGAGTACCGCCAGGACCTCAACATCAAGACGCCGACGGTCATGTCGGTCGTGGGCCAGCTGTCGGGCGGCAACCAGCAGAAGGTCGTGCTGTCCAAGTGGCTGTACACCGACCCTGAGGTGCTCATCCTCGACGAGCCGACGCGCGGCATCGACGTCGGCGCCAAGTACGAGATCTACGTGCTCATCAACCGCATGGTCGCCGCCGGCCGTGCCGTGGTCGTCATCTCCTCCGAGCTCCCCGAGCTGCTCGGGATCTGCGACCGCATCTACACGCTCTCCGCCGGCCGCATGACGGGCCAGGTGCCGGTGGCCGAGGCCACCCAGGAGAGCCTCATGGAACTCATGACCCTCGACCGGCCGGACGCGCTCGACGACGAGACCGTCGTCGACGGAGCCCCGGCGAACCACACAGCGAAGGAAGGCGTGGTATGACCGCCCTGGCCGGACTCCGGGAGATGGCGAGCAGGAACCTGCGGCAGAGCGGCATCGTCGTCGCGTTCGTCGCGATCGTGGTCCTGTTCGCGGTGCTGAACCAGAACTTCCTCAGCCCCGGGAACCTCACCAACATCATCCTGCAGTACTCCTACATCCTGATCCTGGCGATCGGGATGCTCATGATCATCGTCGCCGGGCACATCGACCTGTCCGTCGGCTCGGTGGTCGCCCTCACGGGAGCCGTGTCAGCGGTGCTCGTGATCCGCAACGGGCTCCCGTGGTGGGTCGGCGTCCTGGCCGCGCTCGGCGTCGGCCTCCTGGTCGGCGTGTGGCAGGGCTTCTGGGTCGCCTACGTGGGCATCCCCGGCTTCATCGTGACGCTCGCGGGCATGCTCCTGTTCCGCGGCCTGACCTACCAGGTGCTCGACAACGTCTCCCTGTCGCCGTTCGGCGGCGCGTACTACGACGTCGCGAACGGCTTCCAGAACGGCCTGCTCGGCGGGTACGGGGTCGACGTCTTCACGCTCGTCATCTTCGGGATCGCCGTCGTCGGCTACGCGGTGAGCCAGTGGCGCGCGCGGCGCGGCAAGATCGCGTACAAGCAGTCGGTCGAGAGCATGCCGCTGTTCGTGCTGAAGATCGTCGTCATCGCGGCCATCGTCATGTGGTTCGGCTACCAGCTCGCGCAGAGCCGCGGCCTGCCGAACATCCTCATCCTGCTCGCCGTGCTGATCCTCGTGTACTCGCTCGTCATGCAGAAGACGGTGTTCGGGCGCCACATCTACGCGATCGGCGGCAACCTCAACGCCGCGCAGCTGTCGGGCGTGAAGGTCCGTCGCGTGAACTTCTGGGTCTTCGTCAACATGGGTGTGCTCGCCTCGGTCGCGGGCATCGTCTACTCCTCGCGCATGAACGGTGCCCAGCCGGGCGCCGGCAACATGTTCGAGCTCGACGCGATCGCCGCGTGCTTCATCGGCGGCGCCTCGACGACGGGCGGCGTCGGCCGCATCACCGGTGCCATGGTCGGTGGCCTGATCATGGCCGTGATGTCGAACGGCATGCAGCTCATGGGCGTGCCGCAGTCGACGCAGCAGGTCGTCAAGGGCCTCGTGCTCCTCCTGGCCGTCGCGTTCGACGTCTACAACAAGCGCCGCGCGTCCGCGCTGCGCTGAGCCGGAGGGCCTCGGGCCCCCGCTCGTCCCTTCCGGCCCGGCCGGGTCCGCGCACCGCGGGCCCGGCCGGGCCGTCCGGATAGACTCCCCGCGTGAGAGGACGGCGTGCCATGTCCGGGTCGCAGTCCTCGTTGCGGGAGGCGAACCGCGCGGCGGTGCTCGACGCCGTCAAGCGCCACGGCGGGCTGACGCAGGTCGAGCTGACGGGCGCCACCGGCCTGTCGGCCGCGACCGTCTCGACGATCGTCAAGGAGCTCGTCGCCACCGGCCTGGTCGCGGTGCGCAGCACGACGCGGTCGGGCCGCCGCGCGCAGCTCGTGACCCTCGCGCACCGTCTCGGGATCGCGGTGGGCGTCGAGATCGGCCACCGGCAGCTGCGCGTCGCCGTCGCCGACGCGTCGCACGAGATCCTCGCCGAGCAGGCGATGCCGCTGCCGTCCGAGCACCGCGCGGACACCACGCTGGACCGGGCCGCGCTGCTCGTCGTCGAGCTGACCGAGCGGCTGGGGCGCGGGCTCGACGAGGTCGTGGGGGTAGGCGTGGCGGTCCCCGCGCCGGTCGACCCGCACACCGGCCTCGTGACGGCGCCCGGCGTGCTGCGCGGCTGGGACGGCGTCGCGGTCGCCCAGGTCCTGGAGAAGCGCATCGGCCGGCCCGTGTTCGCCGACAACGACGCGAACCTCGGGGCGCTCGCCGAGAGCACGGTCGGGGCGGCGAAGGACTGCTACGACGCGCTGTACGTGCGCGTCTCGCACGGCACCGGGGCGGGTATCGTCCTCGGGGGACGCGTGCTGCGCGGCGTCGCCGGGACGGCCGGTGAGATCGGCCACGTGCTCGTCGACCCGGCCGGCGCGATCTGCCGCTGCGGGAGCCGGGGCTGCCTCGACACGGTCGTCGGCGGGCCCGCGTTCCTCGAGCCCCTGCGCACGAGCCACGGGCCCCTCACGCTGCGCGACGTCGTCGTGCGGGCGACCGAGGGCGACGCGGGCTGCGCGCGGGTGGTCGCGGACGCCGGCGCCGTCGTCGGCCGGGTGGTGGCCGACCTCGCGACGGCCGTGACGCCGCAGCGCGTCGTCGTGGGCGGCGAGCTCGCCGAGACGGGCGACGTACTCCTCAACCCGCTGCGCGAGGCGCTGCGCCGCAGGGCGCTCCTCAGCGTCCCGGAGCCGCTCGAGGTCGTGCCCTCCGCGCTCGGCCCGCGCGCCGAGCTCGTCGGCGCGCTCGTCCTCGCGCTGCAGTCCACCGACCTCGTGCCGACGGCGGGTATGGTTCCGGTCGACCTCCCTCGTGGGCCGCACGAGGACACCGTGGGAAGGACCCCATGAGCCGCGACCGCACCCCGCTCCTCGCGCTGCGCCAGGTCGCCAAGCGGTTCGGTGCCGTCGAGGCGCTCGTCGGCGTCGACCTGGAGATCCGCGCCGGCGAGGTCGTGGCCCTCGTCGGCGACAACGGCGCGGGCAAGTCGACGGTGGCGAAGATCGTCGCGGGCGTGCTGACCCCCGACGCGGGGCTCGTCGAGATCGACGGCGTCCCCGTGACGATCGGCTCGCCGTCGGCGGCGAACCAGCTGGGGATCGCGACGGTGTTCCAGGACCTCGCGCTGTCGGAGAACCTCGACGTCACGCAGAACGTCTTCCTCGGGCGCGAGCTGCGCACGCGCCAGGGCTTCCTGCGCGACCTCGAGATGGAGCGCGTGACGCGCCAGATCCTGCAGACGCTCACGGTGCGCGTGCCGTCGGTGCGGACGCCGCTGCGCGCCCTGTCGGGAGGTCAGCGCCAGGCGGTCGCCATCGCGCGCACGCTCGTCGGCGAGCCTCGCGTCGTCGTCCTCGACGAGCCGACGGCGGCGCTGTCCGTCGCGCAGACCGCCGAGGTGCTCACCCACATCCAGCGGCTGCGCGACATGGGGCTCGGCGTGATGCTCATCAGCCACAACATGACCGACGTGCGCGCCGTCTCGGACCGCATCGAGGTCCTGCGCCACGGGCGCAACAACGGCTCGTTCGAGGCGACCGCCTCGCACGAGGCGATCCTCGCCGCCATCACCGGCGCCGCCTGACTCCGCTGCGGGGCGCCCCGCGGCCCGCGCCGGGGCGGCCCGAAAATCGGTACGAGAACGGCCGGACCGGGCCTAGGGTCGACGAGCCATGATCGACGCTCCTGCCGGCACCCAGGACCCGACCGCCCCGCGCACCGCGACGGCGGTCGCGTCCGCGCCCCCCGAGGACCCGGCCCGCCGGCTCGACTGGCGTCGGCTGCGTGGCCCGCTGGCCGTGGTCGCCCTGCTGGCGCTCGCCGTCGGCGCCGTCGGCACGGCCCTGGGGACGGTCGTCGCCGGGTGGCTCGCCGAGGACCCCACCGTCGCGACGCTGCAGCTGCTCGCGGCGTTGATCGTCGGGGCCGCGCTGCTCGACACGGTCGGCCAGGTCGTGTGGGCGGGCGTCGTGGACCGTGCCGAGGGACGGCTCCGTGGCGACCTGCTCACCGCGGCGCTGCACCAGCCGCTGGCCACCCTCACCGAGCAGGCGGTCGGGGAGGTCCTCGACCGCGTCGACGACGACACGCACGCCGTCGGCACGCTCGTGCGCCGGCAGCTGTGGGGCGCCGGGCGCACGCTCGTCGGCGTGGTCCCGATGTGGGTCGTCGCGGGGCTGACGTGGTGGCCCGCGTGGGCGCTGTTCCCCGTCCTCGGGCTCCTCGCATGGTTCCTCGTCCGCCCGATGCTGGGTGAGATCGCGCGGCGCAAGGTCGTCGAGGAGGTGGCGTGGACGGACCACGCCGCGGCGTTCGAGGAGGCCGTGGCCGCGCGCGACGACCTGCGGACCAGCCTCGGGCAGGAGTTCGCCGTGAGCCGTCTGGCGCAGCGGTCGGCCGAGGTGCACCGGCGGTTCGCCGCGGTCGTGACGGTGGAGTCGCGCATGCTGCGGCGCGCGGGCCTGGTGCTCGCGTCGCTCCTCGCCGGCGTCGCCCTGGCCGGCGCCGCGCTCGCCGCCGACGGCGACCTGCCCGTCGACCGGCTCGTGACCCTGTTCCTCGTCACCGCGCTGTTCGTCGGCCAGACGGACAACCTCGTCCACCACCTGCCCGACATCCAGGAGGGCCTGGGCGCGATCACTCGCATCCGGCAGATGCTCGCCGTCCCGCCCGAGCCCGCCGGTGGCCGCGCCGTGCCCGACGGCCCGGTCGGGATCGAGCTGCGCGACGTGCGCTTCGCCTACGCCGAGGGCACGTTCGCCCTCGACGGCGTGAGCCTGCGCGTGCCGGCGGGGGAGACGCTGGCCCTCGTCGGGCGCACCGGCTCGGGCAAGTCGACGCTCGCCTCGCTCCTGTCGCGCGCGGTCGAGCCCGACCCCGGCCAGGTGTTCCTCGGCGGCGTCGACGTGCGCGACCTCGACCTGCAGGCGCTGCGGGCGGCCGTCGGCGTCGTGACGCAGCGGACCGAGATCCTCGCGGGCACGCTCGCCGAGAACGTCGCGCTGTTCGCGGACGTACCGCGCGCCGACGTCGAGGCGGCCGTGCGCGAGCTGCGCCTCGACGACTGGGTCGCCGGCCTCCCGGACGGTCTCGACACGCTCCTCGGCCCGGGCGGGACGTCGCTGTCCGCGGGCGAGGAGCAGCTCGTCGCCTTCGCGCGCCTGCTCGTGCGCGACGTCCAGGTCGTCGTGCTCGACGAGGCCACGGCCCGCATGGACCCGCTCACGGAGTCACGCGTCGTCGCCGCGTCGGAACGGTTGCTCGCCGGGCGCACCGGCGTCCTCGTGGCCCACCGCCTGACGACGATCGAGCGCGCCGGGCTCGTCGCCGTCCTCGAGCGCGGGCGGGTCGTCCAGCACGGCGCGCGGGCCGAGCTCGCCGATGTGCCGGGACCGTACCGGAGCCTCGTCGAGGCGAGCGCCGCGCACGACGGCGCGCTCGACGACGCTGCCGGCGTCGCCACGCCGACGCCCTCGCGCGACAGCACCGCGCCGACGTCCGAGGGGG
>NZ_LWGL01000092.1 GCF_001722485.1 Cellulosimicrobium cellulans
TACCCGCCGGGAGTCGCGGCCACGCGCTCCCCGACGAGGATGACCGCGCCGGGCGTGCGCAGCGCGTCGCTCGCGTCGGCCAGCGCGTCGACCGGGCCCGCGGCCTCGTCGAGCGTGCGGACGCGGTCGCCCGCGGCGATGCCGTCGAGCCACTCGCCCTCGGTGCCCGGCGCGGCGCGCAGCAGCGTGCCGCGCACCCGCTCGAGCCCGCGCGTCGCGTACGGCGCCAGCGCGAAGACGCGGACGCCGTGGCGCAGCGCGCCCTTGCGCAGGCGCAGGAACGTGACCCCGGCCTCCTCCTCCGCCTCGAGGCCGACGAGCAGCACCGCGGGCGCCTTCTCGAGCTCGGAGAGCGTCACCCCGATGCCGCGACCGGCGACGGCGTGCCCGAGGAACGCGGCCTCCTCCGCGCTGTGCACGCGCGCGCGGTGGTCGACGTCGTTCGTGCGCAGCACCGTGCGGGCGAGCTTCGCGTACGCGTACGCGTCCTCGACCGTGAGCCGCCCGCCCGGCAGGACGCCGACGCCGCCCGCGTCGCGCGCCCGGAGCAGCGCGTCCGCCGCGAGCTCGAGCGCCTCCGCCCACGACGCCGGCCGCAGCTCGCCCCGCACGACCGTCCCGTCCGGCGCGACCTCCCGGTCCCGCACCAGCGGGTGCGTGAGGCGGTCCGGTGCCGACTGCCACGTGAACGCGAACCGGTCCTTGTCGGTGATCCACTCCTCGTTGACCACCGGGTCCTCGCCCGCGAGGCGTCGTAGCACGACGCCGCGGCGGTGGTCGATCCGGATCGCGCTCCCGCACGCGTCGTGCTCGGCGACCGACGGCGTCGACACGAGGTCGAACGGCCGCGACCGGAACCGGTACGCCGCGCCGGTGAGCGCACCGACCGGGCAGATCTGCACCGTGTTGCCCGAGAAGTAGGAGGCGAACGGCTGCCCCGACTCGTCCTCGAGCGCGAGCCCCACCGGCCGGTCGCCCGGGGCCTCTCCCGCCGGCGGCGCGAAGTCGAGCACCGACTCGTCGAAGCGGCCGATCTGCTGCGCCGCGCCGCGCTTCTGCAGGTCGATGAACGCGTCGCCCGCGATCTCCTTCGAGAAGCGCGTGCACCGCTGGCACAGCACGCAGCGCTCGCGGTCGAGCAGGATCGTCGTCGACACGGCGATCGGCTTGGGGAACGTGCGCTTAACGTCGACGAAGCGGGTCGTCGCGCGCCCGTTGCTCATCGCCTGGTTCTGCAGCGGGCACTCCCCGCCCTTGTCGCACACCGGGCAGTCGAGCGGGTGGTTGATGAGCAGCATCTCCATGATGCCGTGCTGCGCCTTGTCCGCGACGGGGCTCGTGCGCTGCGTCTTGACCACCATGCCGGGCGTGACCTCGAGCGTGCACGACGCCTGCGGCTTCGGCATGGGTCGCAGGTTGCCCTCGCGGTCCGGCGTCGCGACCTCGACGAGGCACTGGCGGCACGCGCCCGCCGGCGCGAGCAGCGGGTGGTCGCAGAACCGCGGGATCTGGATGCCGATCTGCTCCGCGGCCCGGATGACGAGCGTGCCCTTGGGCACGGACATCTCGATGTCGTCGATCGTGAACGACACGTGGTCCGGCGGCGGCGCGGGCGGTGCGGGCGGCGAGGACGCCGCGGGCGTCCCGGCGGCCCCGGCCGGCGTGGTCGTCGTCATCAGTGCACTCCTGCCGTGAGGGCAGGGGCGGCCTGCCGGCGCGGGGTGTGCGCGAACAGCGCCGACGCCGCCGGGTCGAACGGGCACGCCCCCTGCGTGATGTGCGCCTCGTACTCGTCGCGGAAGAGCCGGATGCTGCTCGTCACGGGCGACGTCGCGCCGTCACCGAGCGCGCAGAACGCCCGGCCGAGGATGTTGTCGCACGTGTCGAGGAGCAGGTCGAGGTCGCCCTGCGTGCCCTGGCCCGCCTCGATGCGGTGCAGCACCTGCTTCATCCAGTACGTCCCCTCCCGGCACGGCGTGCACTTGCCGCACGACTCGTGCGCGTAGAAGTCCGTCCAGCGGCTCACCGCCCGCACGACGCACACCGTCTCGTCGAAGATCTGCAGCGCGCGCGTGCCGAGCATCGACCCGGCCTTCGCGACGGACTCGTAGTCGAGCGGGGTGTCGAGGTGCTCCGCGGTGAACAGCGGCGTCGACGACCCGCCCGGCGTCCAGAACTTCAGCGCCTTCCCGCCGCGCACGCCGCCCGCGAGGTCGAGCAGCTCGCGCAGCGTCGTGCCCAGCGGCGCCTCGTACTGCCCCGGGCGCGTCACGTGCCCGGACAGCGAGAACAGCCCGACGCCCGCCGAGCGCTCCGTGCCCATCGACGTGAACCAGTCCGCGCCGCGCGCCACGATCGACGGCACGCTCGCGACCGACTCCACGTTGTTCACCACCGTGGGCCGCGCGTACAGGCCCGCCACCGCCGGGAACGGCGGCTTGAGCCGCGGCTGGCCCCGCAGGCCCTCGAGCGAGTCGAGCAGCGCCGTCTCCTCGCCGCAGATGTACGCGCCCGCGCCCGCGTGGACCGTGACGTCGAGGTCGAAGCCCGACCCGAGGACGTCCGTCCCGAGGAACCCGGCCTCGTACGCCTCCTCCACCGCGCGCAGGAGCCGTCGGTACACGTGCAGCACCTCGCCGCGCACGTAGATGAACGCGTGCCGGCACCCGATCGCGTACGACGTGATCGCCACGCCCTCCACGAGCGCCTGCGGGCTCGCCATCATGAGCGGGATGTCCTTGCACGTCCCCGGCTCCGACTCGTCCGCGTTGACCACGAGGTAGCGCGGCCCGCCGTCCGGCGGCGGCAGGAAGCCCCACTTCATGCCCGTCGGGAACCCCGCTCCCCCGCGCCCGCGCAGGCCCGACGCCTTGACCGTCGCGACGACGTCCGCCGGCTCCTGCGCCAGCGCCGCCCGCAGGCCCGCGTACCCGCCGCGGTCGAGGTACGACCGCAGGGTCCACGACCGGTCGGCGTCCCACGTGTCCGACAGCACCGGGGTCAGCGGGGCCACCGTCGTCTCCGGCTGCTCGCTCATGCGTCCTCCTCCGTGCCCGACGCCGGACGCTCGTCCGGGCTCGACGCGTCGCCTTCGCGCTCCGGCGTCCCGGGCTTGCCGCCCTGCGCCGTGTCCTCCGGCGTCACCGGCCTGCGCTCTGCGCTCGACTGCTCCTCACCTGTCGGCGGGACGGCGTCGGTCGCACCCGCCTCGGCCGTGGACGGAGCCTGCGACCCCGGGGCGGTCCAGCCGTGCTCGCGCGCGAGGCGCAGGCCGGCGAGCGTGGCCTCGCCGGCGCCGACGCCCTCGTCGGCGCGGCCGTCGGTGAAGCCGGCGAGGACGCGGCTCATCTGCCGGAAGGTGCAGACGCTCGCAGCGCCGCGTGTCGGGGCGACCGGCTCGCCCGCGCGGAGGCGGTCGACGACGTCGGTGGCGCTCTGCGGCGTCTGGTTGTCGAAGAACTCCCAGTTGACCATCATCACCGGCGCGTAGTCGCAGGCCGCGTTGCACTCGATGCGCTCGAGCGTGATGGCGCCGTCGTCGGTGGTCTCGTCGTGGCCGACGCCGAGGTGGTCGGCGAGCTCGTCGAAGATCGCGTCGCCGCCCATGACCGCGCACAGCGTGTTCGTGCACACGCCCACCGTGTAGGTGCCGTTGGGGTGGCGCTTGTACTGCGTGTAGAAGGTGGCGACTGCCGAGACCTCGGCGGCCGTGAGGTCGAGCTGCTCGGCGCAGAACAGGATGCCGTCGCGCGAGACGTAGCCGTCCTCCGCTTGGACGAGGTGCAGCATCGGCAGCAGCGCCGAGCGCCGCTGCGGGTAGCGCGCCATGATCTGCGCGGCGTCGGCCGCGAGCCGCGCGTGCGTCTGCGGGTCGTAGCCCGGCCGCCGGCGGGGCGCGCCCGCGGGCGAGCCGTCCGTGGCCGGTCCGGCGTCGATCGTCATCGGTCCACCCCTCCCAGCACGGGGTCCAGCGACGCGACGGCGACGACGACGTCGGCCACCTGGCCGCCCTCGCACATCGCGGCCACGGCCTGGAGGTTGTTGAACGACGGGTCGCGGAAGTGCGCGCGGTAGGGGCGCGTGCCGCCGTCGGACACGAGGTGCACGCCCAGCTCGCCGCGCGGGTGCTCCACCGTCTGCCACGCCTGGCCCACCGGGACCCGGAAGCCCTCCGTGACCAGCTTGAAGTGGTGGATCAGGGCCTCCATGGAGGTGCCCATGATCTCCTTGATGTGCTCGAGCGAGTTGCCCTGGCCGTCGCCGCCGATCGCGAGCTGCGCGGGCCACGCGATCTTGCGGTCCCCGACCATCACGGGCTGCCCGGCGGTCGCCTCGAGGCGCTCGAGGCACTGCTCGACGATGCGCAGCGACTGGTAGCACTCCTCCAGCCGCAGCACGACGCGCGAGTAGCAGTCGGCCTCGTCGGAGGTCGGGACGTCGAAGTCGTACGTCTCGTAGCCGCAGTACGGGTCGGTCTTGCGCACGTCGTACGGCAGGCCCGTCGAGCGGAGCACGGGACCCGTGACGCCGAGCGCCATGCAGCCCGCGAGGTTGAGGTGACCGACCCCGCCGAGCCGGCCCTTGAAGATGGGGTTGGCGAGCATGAGGTCGCCGAGCTGGCCGAGGTAGCGGCGGATCAGCGGCTCCGCGGCCCGCACCTGCTCCACGAGGTCCGGCGGCACGTCCTGCGCGACGCCGCCCGGCCGCACGAACGCGTGGTTCATGCGCAGGCCGGTGATCGCCTCGAAGATCCGCAGGATCTCCTCGCGCCCCGTGAACGCGACGGTCATGACGGTCGTCGCGCCCATCTCGTTGCCGCCCGTGCCGAGGCACACGAGGTGCGACGCGATGCGGTTGAGCTCCATGAGCAGGACGCGGACCACGCTCGCGCGCTCCGGCACGTCGTCCGTGATCCCGAGGAGCTTCTCGACCGCGAGGCAGTACGCCGTCTCCTGGAAGAACGGCGCGAGGTAGTCCATGCGGGTGCAGAACGTGACGCCCTGCGTCCACGTCCGGTACTCCATGTTCTTCTCGATGCCGGTGTGCAGGTAGCCGATGCCGCACCGCGCCTCGGTGACCGTCTCGCCGTCGATCTCGAGCATGAGGCGCAGCACCCCGTGCGTGGACGGGTGCTGCGGGCCCATGTTGACGACGATGCGCTCCTCGCCGAGCGCCGCGGCCGCGACCGCGCTCTCGGCGACGTGCTCCCAGTCGCCGCCGGACGCCTCGAAGCTCGGGACGCCCGGCTCGAAGTCGCCCACGGGCGGGCGCGTCGCGTGCGGGGCCGACCGCGCCCCGGTGGTGTGCGTGCTCACGAGTACGACCTCCTCGTGTCCGGCGGGGGCACGGTCGCGCCCTTGTACTCGACCGGGATCCCGCCGAGCGGGTAGTCCTTGCGCTGCGGGTGGCCGGGCCAGTCGTCCGGCATCTCGATGCGCGCGAGCGACGGGTGGCCGTCGAAGACGATCCCGAAGAAGTCCCACGTCTCGCGCTCGTGCCAGTCGTTCGCCGGGTAGACCGACGTCGTCGACGGGACGTGCGGGTCGGCGTCGGGCACGGCCACCTCGATCCGCAGCCGACGCCCGTGGGTGATCGACGTGAGGTGGTAGACGGCGTGCAGCTCCCGCCCGACGTCGTGCGGGAAGTGGACGCCGCTCACGCCGAGGCTCAGCTCGAACCGCAGGTCCTGGTCGTCGCGCAGCGCGCGGCACACCGCGACGAGGTGGTCGCGGTGCACGTGCAGCGTGAGCTCGGCGTGCGGGCCCGGCGGGTCGACGCTCACGTACTCGACGGCGTCGGCCGCCGAGATCCCGCCCTCGGCGAGGACCACGCCCAGGGTGTCGACGACGTCGTCGAACCACCCGCCGTACGGGCGGCTCGCGGCACCCGGCATGGCGACGGGCCGGACCAGCCCGCCGTACCCCGACGTGTCGCCCGAGCCCTGCCCGCCGAACATGCCCGTGCGCACGTCGACCACGTCGAGCGTCGCGGGCGCCTGCGACCCCGTCACGAGGTCGGCCGCGCGCGGGCCCTGCACCTCCTGCGGCTGCGGCGCGGGCCTCGGGCCTCCCGGACCTGTGGCCGGCCCCGTGCCCTGCCCTGCGCCGGACCCGGTGCCCGCGCTCATCGCAGCAGCCCCTTCATCTGGAAGGTCGGCGTCGCCTCGAGCGCCGCGGCCTCGGCGGCACGGGCCGCCTCCTTGCGGTTGACGCCGAGCGGCTCCTCGCGGATCTGGTCGTGCAGCGCGAGGATCGCGTTGATGAGCATCTCCGGGCGCGGCGGGCAGCCCGGCAGGTAGATGTCGACCGGCACGACGTGGTCGACGCCCTGGACGATCGCGTAGTTGTTGAACATGCCGCCGCTCGACGCGCACACGCCCATCGACAGCACCCACTTGGGCTCGCTCATCTGGTCGTAGACCTGGCGCACGACCGGCGCCATCTTCTGGCTCACGCGTCCGGCGACGATCATGAGGTCCGCCTGGCGCGGCGACGCGCGGAACACCTCCATGCCGAAGCGAGAGAGGTCGAACCGGGACGCGCCGGCCGCCATCATCTCGATCGCGCAGCACGCCAGGCCGAACGTCACGGGCCACAGCGACGCCTTGCGCAGGTACCCCGCGATGTCCTCGATCGTGGTGAGCACGAAGCCCGAGGGAGCTTCCTCGATCCCCATGGTGTCCTCCTGAGCCTGCTAGCAGATCCGGCGGGGCCGCGGGCGGCCGGTCGTGGTCAGTCCCACTCCAGGCCTCCGCGGCGCCACTCGTAGACGAACGGGACGGTGATGAGCGCGAGGAACGCGAGCATCGCGACGAGGCCGAACGTCGCGAGGGTCGCGAAGTCGACGGCCCACGGGTAGAGGAAGACCACCTCGATGTCGAAGACGATGAACGTCATGGCGACGAGGTAGTACTTGATCGGGAAGCGCCCGCCGCCGACGGCGTGGGGCGTGGGCTCGATGCCGCACTCGTACGCGTCGAGCTTCGCCCGGTTGTAGCGCTTGGGGCCGATCACGGCGCTGGCGACCACGCCGCCGAGGGCGAGCACGGCGGCCACGCCCATGAGGACGAGAAGCGGGACGTACGGGTTGGTCATCGCGTACTCCTCGGGTGAGGACTCGGGGACCACCGGACGACGTCGTCCGGGTCCACGGTGGGGGGAAGTGATGCGGGGCGTCGTTGCCGTCTCTCACTGCCGACCCGGCTCACGGGCTCATGACGACGGCACCACCTTCGTCAGGCCCGCGATGACCCGGTCGACCCAGTCGCCGCCGCGAGGCTCGTAGCAGTCGGAGAGGAGCTTGAGCACGAACCGCATGACGACCGGCCGGGGCAGGCCGTACCGCGTGCAGATCCGCATGATCTCGGGGTGCTCGATGAGCCGCACGAAGTAGCGGCCCAGCGTGTAGTACCCGCCGAGCTCGCGGTGCATCGTGCGCGCGTACGTCTGCAGCGCGCGCTCGCGGGCGGCGTCGGTGCCGCGCGCGAGGGCCTGGGCGACGACGTCCGCCGCCGTCCGGCCGGCCTGCATCGCGTACGCGATGCCCTCGCCGTTGAACGGGCTGACCATGCCGCCCGAGTCGCCGACGAGCAGGACGCCCTTCGTGTACAGGGGCGTGCGGTTGAACCCCATCGGCAGGGCGGCGCCGCGCACCGGGGCGATCCGGTTCTCCTCCGCGAGCTCCCACTCGGGCGGGGCGTTGCGCAGCCAGCGCGCGAACACGTCCTTGTGGTCGACGTTCGACGACGACTGCCGCGCGGGCGTCGAGCTCACCGAGCCGAGGCCGACGTTCGCCGTGCCGTCGCCGAGCGCGAAGATCCAGCCGTACCCCGGCAGCAGGTTGGAGCGCCCCGGTGCGCCGTCCCACAGCTCGAGGTGCGACTCCATCCACGCGTCGTCGTGGCGGGGCGTGCGGAAGTAGGACCGCACGGCGACGCCGATCGGGCGGTCCTCGCGCTTGGCGAGACCGAGCGACAGCGCGAACCGCGACGACACCCCGTCGGCGGCGACCACGACGGGCGCGCGGTAGGTGACGTCGTCGCCGGCTCGGCGGCCCTTGTCGTCGACGGGACGGGCCGTGACGCCGACGACGCGACCGGTGCGGTCGTCGAGCACCGGACCGGTCACGGCCGTGCGCTCGAGGAGCTTGGCCCCGTTGCGCTGCGCGTGCTCCGCGAGCGTGCGGTCGAACGAGTGCCGGGCGCGCGCCATGCCGTAGCTCGGGTAGGACGCGAGGTCGGGCCACGCGAGCTCCCACGCCCGGCCGCCCGCGACGACGCGCAGGCCGTGGTTGCGGATCCACCCGTCGTCCTCGCGGGCGGTGACGCCCATGCGGACCAGCTCGGCCACGGCGCGCGGGGTCAGCCCGTCGCCGCAGATCTTGTCGCGCGGGAACGCCGACTTCTCCAGCAGGAGGACCTCGAGGCCCGCGGCGGCGCAGTAGTGAGCAGCGGCCGACCCCGCAGGGCCCGCGCCCACGACGATGACGTCGGCGTCATCGCGGCTGCCGCGCACGTCCTCACCTCGCTGCCCGGTCGTCGGAACACTCTCGGAGCTCACGCACTCACCGTCCCCCCACGTCGGGGCACGGCGCACCCACCGCCCTTGTGAAGTCGATCACAATGGACACCGGCCACTCTAGTCACACGCGGCGCACGATGTGTAGCAAGGCGAACCTTCCTTGGCCGAGTCGTGACCAAGGACGGCGCACGGCCCCCGCGACAGCGGGCCTGACCTGCGCGCACGCCACCTCAGCGGTCCGCGGGCGCCCAGTGCACGATGCCGTGGCCGACGGACCGCCACGCGCGGCGGGTGCCGTCGTCGGCCGCGAGGTCGCGGAACCAGTACGTCGCGTCCGGGTCCCAGCCCGCCAGCACGGACGCCGTACCCTCCCCCACGTCGATCGCGCGTCCCGCGCTCGCGAGGTACCCCGCGACGGTGACGTGGACGCCGTCGACGTCGCGCGCGACCCGCGGCCAGTCAGGGACGACCCAGCGGCCGTCCCGGCCGGTGGTGCGGTACCAGTCGCCCCGGTGCCGCGCCGAGGCGTCGAGCGGGTACCGGCGGCACAGCTCAACCCACGCCTCGGGGCCGTCGACCTCCACGACGCGCGCGCCGGTCGGGACGGCGCGGCGGACGGTCTCGCCCGTCTCCCAGCCGCGGCCGTCCTCGACGGCCCACAACCCGAGGGTGCCGGCGTCGCCCCTGTCACGGGTCGTGAGCGGGAGGTCGCGGGGCGGGCTGGACCACCACGCGCGGCTCGCCTCGTGGCGGACGTCCGGGGTGCGGTCGCGGCGCGCCCGCTCCTCGTCCCCCGCGACGCCCGTCGACCAGCGCGCCAGCCGCTCCGCCGCGGTGAGACCGGGGTCGCGCGGCTCGCCCTCCGGGAAGCGGACGGACACCTGCCGCTCCGGGTCGAGCGGCGCCGTCCACCACGACGCCGTCCGTGCGCGTGCGACGACGTCGGCCACGCGGACGAGCGCGTCCCGCACCACGGGCGTCGCCGCCAGGACGTCCTCGCCGTCGGGCTCCTGCCAGTACCGGGCGTTGTCGACCGACTCCGCGAGCGCCGCGAGCAGCCTCCGCTCGTCGGGCTCGGGCACCGGGACGGCGTCGAGCAGGCGCGCGACGTCGGCGGGCTTCGGCCGGAGCCGGGCCGCGACGTCCCCGCCGAACTTGACGCGGCTGGTCCCGCGCCCGGGGTCGAGGTCGTGCGCGGCGGAGAAGGCCGCCGTGCGCAGCTCCTGCACGACGGGCGGCTCGTCGTCCGAGCCGTCGCCGAGCGCGAGCGCGAGGCACAGCCGCCGTCCGCGCGGCCCGGCGAGAAGCGTGCCGACGTCGAGGACGGTCACCGGCGCTACCCCGCCTCGGGCCGCGTCCCCCGGTGCAGCGCGACGATGCCGCCGGACAGGTTGCGGTACCCGACGCGCGACCAGCCCGCGCGCAGGAGCAGGCGGCCGAGCCCCTCCTGGTCGGGCCACGCGGCGATCGACTCGGCGAGGTACTCGTACGAGCCGCCCTCGCGCGTGACGGCCGACGCGATGCGCGGCAGCGCCTTGACGAGGTACTCCTGGTAGAGCGTGCGGAACGGGCCCCACGTCGGCGTGGAGAACTCGCAGATGACGATGCGGCCGCCGGGCCGCACGACGCGCAGCATCTCGCGCAGCCCGCCCTCCGTGTCGACGACGTTGCGCAGCCCGAACGAGATGGTCACGGCGTCGAACGTCGCGTCGGCGAACGGCAGGCGCGTCGCGTCACCGGCGACGAACGGCAGGTCCGGTCGGCGCTCCTTGCCGACCTGGAGCATCCCGATCGAGAAGTCGCACGGGACGACGCGCACGCCGTCGTCGGCGAATGGCTCCGACGACGTGCCCGTGCCCGCGGCGAGGTCGAGCACCTTCTCGCCCGGCAGCGCCCCGACCGCGCGCACGGTCGCGCGGCGCCACGCCCGGTCCTGCCCGAGCGACAGGATGTCGTTCGTCACGTCGTAGCGGCGCGCGATCCCGTCGAACATCGACGCGACCTCGGTGGGCTTCTTGTCCAGGCTGGCGCGGGGCATGGCGCCCATGCTTCCACGCCCGCCGCGACGTCGTCGTCGCACCGCGGCGGCCGCACTCTTGCGCCGCCGTCGCGCTCGTCACACCGCCCGCGGCACGGCGCCCGCGCGCTTACGCTGGGGGACGATGACAGCAGAACCGTCGGCCCCCGCCACCGAGCCCCACCCCCTGGTGGTGCGGACCACGCAGATCGACGACCTCCCGGGCGGCCTCACGGCACTCGTGGACCTCCTGCCCGACGTGCGGCCCCTCACCTGGGTGCGGCGCGGGGACGGGATCGTCGGCTGGGGCGAGGCGCTGCGCCTCGAGACGTGGGGACCTGGCCGGTTCGCGGACGCCGAGGCGGCGTGGCAGGAGACGCTCGCGCGCGCCGTCGTGCGCGACGAGGTCGCCGTGCCCGGGACCGGGCCGGTCGCGTTCGGGTCGTTCGCGTTCGACGACTCCGCGCCCGGGGACGACGCGCACGAGCCGGTCCGCGCGGGCGGCGTGCTCGTCGTGCCGCGCGTCGTCGTGGGCCGCCGGGACGGGCGCACGTGGCTGACGACGATCGACACCGCCGGGTCGCTGTCGTCGTCCCCCGCCGCTGCGCTCGCACGCACGGACCGCACGCCGGTCGCCGGGCCCGGCGAGGTGGCCTGGCGGGACGGCGCGCTGCGCGCCGACGACTGGGCCGCCGTGGTCGCCGAGGGCGTCGAGCGCATCCGCGCGGGCGCGCTCGAGAAGGTCGTGCTCGCGCGGGACGTCGTCGCGCACACGAGCGAGCCCGTGGACCCGCGCTGGCTGCTGCGCCGGCTCGCCGCGGCCTACGAGGCGTGCTGGACGTTCTCGGTGGACGGCATGCTCGGCGCGACGCCCGAGCTGCTCGTGCGCAGCGAGAAGGGTCTCGTCACGTCCCGCGTGCTGGCGGGCACGATCCGCCGCGCTGGCGCGTCCGACGACGAGGCGCTCCTGCGCGCGGCCCAGCTCGCCCGGTCGTCGAAGGACCTCGAGGAGCACGAGTACGCCGTCACGTCCGTCGCGCAGGCCCTCGCGCCGTTCTGCTCGTCGATGAACGTGCCGGACGCGCCGTTCGTCCTCCACCTGCCCAACGTCATGCACCTCGCGTCGGACGTCACGGGCGTCCTGGCCCGGGGCGGGGCTCGCACCGGCGCGGTGCGGCGCGACGCCGACGCACCGACCAGCCTCGCGCTCGCCGCCGCCCTGCACCCGTCGGCCGCGGTGTGCGGCACCCCGACGGCCGTCGCGCGCGAGCTCATCCGCGAGATCGAGGGCATGGACCGCGGCCGCTACGCCGGGCCGGTGGGCTGGCTCGGCGCGGACGGCGACGGCGAGTGGGGTATCGCGCTGCGCTCGGCCGAGCTCTCGGCGTCCGACCCGCGCACCGTGCGGCTGTTCGCCGGGTGCGGGATCGTCGCAGCGTCCGACCCGGCCGCCGAGCTCGCCGAGTCCGAGGCGAAGCTGGAGCCCCTGCGGTACGCGCTCGGCTCCTGAGCCCACCTGCCGACCCGGGCCGTCCGGTCCATCGGCCCATCGGCTCATCGGCCCGTGGCTCCAGGCACGCGAACGGCCGGCACGGAGCGCTGCTCCGTGCCGGCCGTGGTGGTGGCCGCCCGGGGGACGTCGGGCGACCGCCGGGTCCGGCGCGCGGGGGGACGCGCCGGAAGGATGCGTCAGCCGCGGCCGCCGAAGAACCAGTCGAACGGGTTGGGCACGTTGCCCGGGTCGGACGGGTCCGTGCCCTGACCCTGGTCGCCGCCCTGACCCTGCTGGCCCTGCTCGCCCTGGCCCTGCTGGCCCTGACCCTGCTGACCCTGCTCGGCGAGCTCGTCGTCCGCCGGGCGCGTCGCCAGCGTCACGTCGACGTCGACCGTCTCCCCGTCGCGCACGAGCGTCACCGTGGACTGCGCGCCGGCCGCGAGCTCGCGGACGAACGCGGTGAGCGACTCGGCGCCGCCGACGGCGTTCCCGTCGATCTCGACGATGACGTCGCCGGTCTGGATGCCGGCCTCCGCGGCGGGCGAGCCGTCGGTGACCTCCTCGACCTGCGCGCCGCGGCGCGTGACGCCGTCGGCGGTCGCCGTCGCGTCGGTCAGGCTCACGCCGAGGAACGCGTGCTCCGCGGTGCCGTCGGCGATGAGCTGCTCGCTGATCGACCGCGCGAGGTTCACGGGGATGGCGAACCCGAGGCCGATCGAGCCGGACTGGCCGCCGCCGCTCGACAGGCTCGCGATCGACGAGGTGATGCCGATGACCCGGCCCTGCGCGTCGAACAGCGGGCCGCCCGAGTTGCCGGGGTTGATCGCGGCGTCGATCTGGATCGCGTTCGTGACGACCGACGTGCCGCCCTCGGTCCCCGACGCGGAGACCGGGCGGTCGACGGCGGAGACGATGCCCGTCGTCGCGGTGTTCGCGAGACCGAGCGGGTTGCCGACCGCGAGCACCGACTCGCCGACGGTCACGTCCTCGGAGTCGCCGAGCGTCGCCGGCTGCAGGTCGTCCGGGGCGTCCTTCAGCTGCACCACGGCGAGGTCCGTCGCCGGGTCGAGCCCGACGATCGTCGCCTCGAACAGGCGGCCGTCGCTGAGGGTGACCTGGACGGTGTCGTCCACGGCGCCCGCGACGACGTGGTTGTTCGTCACGACGTGGCCCTGGTCGTCGATGATGACGCCCGAGCCCTCGCCGCCGCCCGACTGCGTCTGCACCTGGATCGCGACGACCGACGGTGCGACGGCCTGCGTCACGGCCTCCCAGTCGGGGTTCTGCGACGACGAGCTCGACACCGGCGCCGTCGTGGCCTCCTGCTGCTGCCCGACGTCGGCGAGCGAGCTGCTCGCGCCGTCGTCGTCGAGCGCGACGACGAGCCCGGCGGTGCCGAGGCTCGCGACGACCGCGGCAGCGGCCGCGGCGCCCACGACGGGGACCCAGCCACGGCGGCGCTCGCCGTCGCGGCCGCCGGACCCGCCG
>NZ_LWGL01000093.1 GCF_001722485.1 Cellulosimicrobium cellulans
CTCCGCGAACGTCGTCACCATGGTGCGCATCCTGCTCGTCCCGTTCTTCGCGTGGGCGCTCCTCGTCGACGGCGGGGAGTCGGTGACCTGGCGGCTCGTCGCCACCGGGATCTTCGCGCTCGCGGCGTCGTCGCGGTCATCACGCCGTGGAACGACCCCTACCCCGCCGCCGCGGGACTCATCGCCGCCGCGCTGGTCACGGGCAACGTCGTCGTGCACAAGCCGTCCGAGCGCAGCGACGCCCCGGGCGTGCGCCTCGCCGAGCTCGTCGCGGGCGCCCTGCCGCCGGACGTGCTGCGGATCGTCAGCGGCGACGGGGTGACCGGCGAGGCGATCGTCGCGCACGAGGACGTCGCTCTCGTCGCGCACGTCGGCTCCACCGCGGCGGGCCGGCGCATCGCCGCGACCGCGGGCGCGCGCGGCGCGAAGGTGCTCCTGGAGAACGGCGGCAAGGACCCGATCGTCGTCGACGCGGGGGTCGACCCGGCGCTCGCGGCGCAGCAGATCGCGACCGGCGCGTTCACCAACGGCGGCCAGCTGTGCACCGCGGTCGAGCGGGCGTACGTCGTCGAGGAGGTCGCGGACGCCGTCGTCGCCGAGCTCGCGCGCATCGCCAGCGAGGTCGCGGTGGGCGACCCGGCCGACGACGCCACGACCATGGGGCCGCTCGTCGACGAGGGCCAGCTCGCCGTCGTCGAGGAGCACGTGCAGGGCGCCACGGCCGCCGGTGCCGAGGTCGTCGTGGGCGGGCGGCGCCTCGACCGGCCCGGGTCGTTCTACGCACCGACCGTGCTCGACCGCTGCCCCGACGACGTCGCGCTCCTCACCGACGAGACGTTCGGCCCGGTCGCGCCGGTCGTGCGCGTGGCCGACTTCGACGAGGCCCTGCGCCGCGCGTCGGCGTCCGCGTACGGGCTCGCCGCGACCGTGCTCACGCCGTCGCTCGACCACGCGCTGCGCGCCGCCGACCAGCTCGACGTCGGGACCGTCAAGGTCAACGCCGTGTTCGGCGGCGCGCCGGGCGGCTCCGCCGACCCGCGCCGGGGCAGCGGGGGCGGCGCGGGCTACGGCCCGGACCTGCTCGACGAGATGACCGTGCGCAAGGCGATCCACCTCGAGGGGCTCGGCGGGGCCTGACGCCCGCCCCCGGCGCTACCGGGCGGCGAGCGCGGGCTCGTCCTCGGTGGCGCCGGGGCGTCCGGCGAGGGTCGCGAACGCGAGGAGCGCGGCCGCCAGCAGCAGCCCGGACGCCACCACGAGCGCCGTGCTGAACCCCGCCACGAGCGCCACGTCGGAGCCGGTCGCCGCGACGTCGGGCCGCGCCGAGACCGTCGCCGCGACGCCGGCGAGCAGGGCGAGGCCGACGGCGACGCCGATCTGCTGTGCGGAGTTGAGCAGCGCGGACGCGATGCCCGCCTGCCCGGGGTCGACGTCGTACACCGCCGCCTGGGTGAGCGCGAGCATGCCGAGCCCGAACCCGAGCGCGAGGACGAACATCGCGGGCGCGAGGTGCAGCCCGTAGCCCGTGTCCGGGCTCAGCCGGGAGAACCAGAACGCGGCCGCGGCGCTCAGGAGCGCGCCCGCCGCGCCGACGTGGCGGGGCGCGACTCGCAGCAGGAGCTTCGGCGCGAGCCCGGCCCCCACCACGATCCCCACCGCGAACGGCAGCCACGACAGCCCGGTGCGCAGCGCGCTGTAGTGCTGGACCTGCTGCAGGTACAGCGTGATGACGTAGAACGTGCCCATCGGGCCGATGGCGAGCAGCAGCATGGTCAGGTACGCGCCGCTGCGGTGGCGGTCGCGGAACAGGCTCAGGGGGACGAGCGGGTTGCGGCTGCGGGCCTGGGCGAGCACGAAGACGACGAGCAGCACGACGGCCGCGGCGACGAGCCCGAGCGCGACGGGGTCGCCCAGGCCGCTCTCGCCGAAGCGCGTGACGGCGGCCACGAGCGCGACCATGCCGCCCGTGCCGAGCGCGGCGTCCACGGCGCCGAGACGCGCGGGGCGGGGGGCCGCGGCGACCAGGTACCGGGTGCCGAGCAGGACGAGCAGGCCGACGGGGACGTTGATGAAGAACACCCAGCGCCAGCCGAGGGCGCTCGTCAGCACGCCGCCCAGGACGAGGCCGAGGACGACGCCGAGACCGGACATGGCGCCGTAGAGCGTGAGCGCCTTGTCGCGCGTCGGCCGGTCGGAGAACGTCGTCGTGATGAGCGCGAGCGCGTTGGGCGCGGCGAGCGCGGCGCCGAGGCCCTGGACGGCGCGGGCCGCGACGAGCATGGCCGTGCTCTGCCCCAGGCCGCCGGCGAGCGACGCGACCACGAACAGCACGACGCCGACCTGGAGCGTGCGCCGGGAGCCCCACAGGTCGCCGATCCGGCCGCCGAGGAGGAGCAGCGCGCCGAACGTGAGGATGTAGGCGTTGACGACCCACGGCAGGTGCACGGCGCTCACGCCGAGCGCCTCCTGGATGCTCGGCAGCGCGATGTTCACGATCGAGTCGTCGAGCACCAGCATGAGCTGCGTCGTCGTGATCGCCAGCAGCGCGACGAGCGCGCTGCGGGGGTTCGTGGTGGTCACCGGATCTCCCGTCCTGATACCCCGGGCGGGTATGCGTTCTCACCCAGGGTACCCCCTCGGGGTATGAGGTCAAGTCGGCTGGTGGCGCGCCCGTGCGGCTCGGCTGGTCAGCTCGTCGCGCGCGCGTCGAACCGGCGCCGGTACTCCGACGGGGACGTCCCGAAGGCGGCGGCGAAGCCCTGCCGCAGCGTCACGGCGCTGCCGAACCCGCACGCGTCGGCCACCTGGTCGACCGGCAGGTCCGTCGACTCCAGCAGCCGGCGCGCCTCGTCCAGCCGTCGCGAGCGGACCCACGCCGCCGGGGTGGCGCCGGTGGACGCGCGGAACGCGCGGATGAAAGTGCGCCGGCTCATGTGCGCCATCGCGGCGAGGCGCTCGACCGTCAGCGGCTCGTCGAGGTGCTCGAGCGCCCACGTGACGACGCGGGACACCGGGTCGTCCGTCGCCTGCGCGGGCACCGGGCGCTCGACGTACTGCGCCTGCCCGCCCTCGCGGTGCGGCGCCACGACGAGGTGGCGCGCCACCTGGTTCGCCGCCGCCGCGCCGAGCCGGCGGCGGACCAGGTGCAGGCAGGCGTCGATCGCCGAGGCCGTGCCGGCCGAGGTGAGCACGTCGCCGTGGTCGACGTACAGGACGGACGCGTCCAGGGCCACGTCGGGGTGGCGGCTCGCCAGCATGTCGACCGCCTGCCAGTGCGTCACCGCACCGCGGCCTGCCAGCAGGCCCGCGTCCGCGACGGCGACCGCCCCGAGGCACAGCCCGGCGACCGTGGCGCCGCGGTCGTGTGCCCGCGTCAGCGTGCGGCGCAGCGTCGTGCCCGCGGTGCGACCGTCCTCGAACCAGGACGGCACGACGACGACGTCGGCCTCGGCGGCGGCCGCCGGGCCCTGGACCCCGCCGATCCGGTACCCCTCCGCGGTCCGGACGGATCCGGCGCGGTCGGAGAACAGCGTCGTCTCCCACGAGCCGAGGCCCTGTCGCGACACCTCGTCGAAGACGATCTGCGGGACGGAGAGGTGGAACATCGTGACGCCGTCGAAGGCGTAGACGGCGATGCGCAGCGGCGCTCCGGAGGTTGGCACGAAACCATCGTAACGATGCACATGTGCCAATGGCGGGGCCTGGACGCGGCCGGAAGGATCGAAGGGTCGCCCCCGGAGGCGGCGTCCCCGAACCAAGGAGCACCCGTCATGGCCACCCCGCGCCGCGCCCTCGTCCTCGTCGACGTCCAGCAGGACTACTTCGGCGGCCCCCTCGAGATCCAGTACCCGCCGCACAGCGAGTCGCTGCCCCGGATCGCCGCGGCGATCGACGCCGCCCACGCGGCCGGCATCCCCGTCGTCGCCGTGCAGCACACGATGGGCGAGGGCGCTCCGGTGTTCGACCCGAGCGCGCCCGGCTTCCAGCTGCACCCGGAGGTCGAGAGCCGCCGCACGGACGCGTGGAAGTCGGTCGTGAAGCAGTACGGCACCGTCTTCGCCGGGACCGACGTGCTCGACTGGCTGCGCGACCAGCAGGTCGACACCGTCACGCTCGTCGGCTACATGACCAACAACTGCATCATCGCCTCCGCCGCCGAGGCCGAGACCCACGGCCTGGCCGCCGAGGTGCTGTCCGACGCGACCGGCGCGATCAACATCGCCAACGACGCCGGCTTCGCGGACGCCAAGACGGTGCACACCACGCTGCTGACGCTGCTCGCCTCGAACTTCGCCGCCGTCGCCGACACGGCCACGTGGTCGGACGCGCTCACCGCCGGCGAGGCCCTGCCGAAGAGCGACCTCGGCACGTCCGCCGTGGTCGGCGCACAGCGCGCCGCGCAGGGCTGACGCGCACACTCGGAGGGAGGACGCAGGTCTCCCGACGGCAGGAAGGGCTCCCACCATGCAGATGACGCAGGTACGCAACGCCACGATCGTGCTCGAGGTGGGCGGGAAGACCGTCCTGGTCGACCCGATGCTCGGCGCCCGGGGCTCGACGGACGCCTTCCCCAGCGAGACCGGCAACACCTCGCGCAACCCGCTGGTGGACCTCGTCGTGACCCTGGGCGACCTGCTGACGCCGGACGTCGTGGTGGTCACCCACACCCACCCCGACCACTGGGACGTCGCCGCGGCAGCGCTCCTGCCGCGCGACGTCCCGGTGCTGGTGCAGCACGACGCCGACGCCGAGGTCGTCGCGAAGGACGGCTTCACCGACGTGCGGGTCCTCGCCGAACCGATCACGGTCGACGGCACCGTCTTCACGCGCACGGGCGGCCGGCACGGCTCGGACGAGGCGCTCGCCGCCATGCCCGAGGTCCTCGGCGAGGTCATGGGCGTCGTGGTGAGCCACCCCGACGAGCCGGTGGTCTACGTCGCCGGCGACACGATCCTCACCGACGACGTCCGTTCCGCTCTCGAGCAGCACGACCCGGACGTCGTCGTGCTCAACACCGGCGGGGCCGTCCCCACGCCGATGGGGCCGATCATCATGGGCGCCGAGGACGTCGTGGAGGTCCATCGCCTGGCCCCTCGGGCCCGGCTCGTCGCGGTGCACATGGAGGCGCTCAACCACTGCCCGGTCACCCGTGCCGACGTCCGAACCGCGGCGGCCGAGCAGGGGATCGACGACAGCGTCCTCGTGCCCGAGGACGGCGAGGTCCTGACCTTCTGACCGGCCGCTCAGCTGAGCGCCAGGAAGAGCTTCTCCAGCCGCTGGAGGTCGGCCTGCCCGTTCTCCTCGTCCGTCAGGCACTGCTTGAGGCCGGACGCGACGATCGCGAAACCCGCCCGGTCGAGCGCCTTCGAGACGGCGGCGAGCTGCGTGACGACGTCCGCGCAGTCGCCGCCGTCGTCGACCATGCGCACGACGGCGGCCAGCTGCCCCTGCGCGCGCCTGAGGCGGTTCGAGACCTTCTTCATCTCGTCCTGGTCGAGCTGCACGGGCGTTCCTCTCGTCGGGCGGGCGGCGTCAGCGCCCGAACAGCCGGGTGAACAGGGAGGCGCCCGGTCGCTGCGCCGGGTGCCCCTCGCAGCGCTCGCCGCGGGGCACCCCGCGCATCACCTGGTCGACGTGCTGGCCGCAGCCGCTCCACGTCGTCCTGCCGCACTGCCTGCAGGTCACTGCCTGGCACATGGTCGTCCTCTCGGTCGGTCGTGTCCACCACGATACCCCAGGGGGTATCCTGACGTCATGTCGGAGAAGAAGCCGCTGAAGATCGTCGTCGTCGGCGGGGTGGCCGCGGGCATGTCCGCGGCCACGCGGATGCGCCGCCTGTCGGAGGACGCCGAGATCGTCGTCCTCGAGGCCGGGGAACACGTCTCGTTCGCGAACTGCGGCCTGCCGTACCACGCGGGCGGGGTCATCGAGGAGCGGGACGCGCTGCTGCTGCAGACGCCCGCGTCGCTCGCCGCGCGCTTCCGTCTCGACGTCCGCGTGCGCAGCCGCGTGACCGACGTGGACGCCGCGGGGCACACCGTCACGGTGCACGACCTGACCACGGGGGAGGAGTACGTCGAGCTCTACGACCGCCTCGTGCTGAGCCCGGGCGCCCGTCCCGTCGTGCCCGAGGTGCCGGGGGTCGAGCGCGCCCTCGTCCTGCGGGACGTCGCGGACGTCGACCGGCTCGGCGCGGCGATCGACCACGGGGGCGAGGACGGGTCTCCTGCCCGCACCGCCGTCGTGGTCGGCGCCGGCTTCGTCGGCGTGGAGGTCGCCGAGAACCTCGTCCGCCGCGGTCTGGACGTCACGCTCGTCGAGCTCGCCGACCAGGTCCTGGCCCCGCTCGACCCCGAGATGGCGCTGCGTGTGCGGCACGAGCTCGAGGCGCACGGCGTCGACGTGCGCACGTCCGCCCAGGTCGCCGCCGTCGGCCCCCGCACGGTCGAGCTGGCCGACGCCGCGGGCGACGCCCTCGGCACCGTGCCGGCCGACGTCGTGGTCGCCGCGATCGGGGTGCGCCCGGACGTCGAGCTCGCCGTCCGCGCGGGCGCGCGGACCGGGCCCCGCGGCGGGATCCTCGTCGACGACGACCTGCGCACCTCGGTGCCGGACGTCTTCGCCGTGGGGGACGCCGCGACCAAGCGCGACGCGCTCGCCGCCCTGGGAACGGACGGCACGGACGGCACGGACGGCGGGGACGAGGCCGCGACCACGCTCGTCCCGCTCGCCAACCTCGCCAACCGGCACGGGCGGCACGTCGCCGACGTGATCCTCGGGCGCCCGCGCCCGATGCGCCCGTCCGTCGGCACGGCGGTCGTCGGCGTCTTCGGCCTGACCGCCGCCGCGGTGGGCCGCAACGAGAAGCGCCTGCGCGCCGAGGGGCGCCCGTACCGCGCGATCCACACCCACCCCACGCAGCACGCCGGCTACTACCCGGGCGCCGAGCAGATGGCGCTCAAGCTCCTCGTCGACCCGGAGACCGACCTCGTCCTCGGCGCGCAGGGCGTCGGGCGCGACGGCGTCGACAAGCGCATCGACGTCGTCGCCACCGCCATCGCGGGCGGGCTCACCGCGTCCGAGCTCGCGGACCTCGAGCTCGCCTACGCACCGGCCTACGGGTCGGCGAAGGACCCGGTCAACATGCTGGGATACGTCGCCGACAACCTCCGCACCGGGGACACCCGCACCGTCCAGTGGCACGAGCTCGACGCGCTCGTCGAGGACGGTGCGACCGTCGTCGACGTTCGGACGCCGGAGGAGCACGGGCGCGGCACCGTGCGCACCGCGGACGGCCAGGCCGCCGTCAACGTGCCGCTCGACGAGCTGCGCGCCCGCGCCGCCGCGAAGATCCCCGCCGGCGTGCCGGTCGTCGTGCACTGCCAGGTCGGGCAGCGCGGGCACACCGCCGCGCGCCTGCTCGCCCAGCTCGGGTACGACGTCCGCAACCTCGACGGCGGCTACCTCACCTGGCGCGACGGGACGGCCGCGCGCGCCGCGTCGCGGGCGCGGGCCGACCTCGCCGCGGCGTCCACCTGACCGTCAGGAGCGCGGCTGGTAGGACGGGTGGTCCTCGATGTCCCCGAGCTCACCGGTCGAGCACGTGACCTGCGCCCAGAGGTCGGTGTCGCGCAGGTCCCAGCGCTCGTCGCTCGACAACCCCGCGTAGAAGCCCTCGTCCTCCCCGCGGTCGCTCTCGAGCCAGGTCCCCAGCAGCGCGGCCGTGCGCACGGCGTAGTCGGGGGAACCCTCGGGCGTGCCGACGACCGACAGGCTCTCGGCCGCGCGGACGTGGTCGGCGACGTCCGTGGACTCGGCGGAGACCCAGTAGTCCTCCATGGCGGCGCAGAAGTCGTCGATGCTCGCGTTCGTCGGCGGGCCGGACGTGCACGCGCTGAGGGCGGCGGCGACGAGGACGGCGGTCGGGAGGAGGTGCAGGGGTCGGGAGCGCATGCCCGTGACGCTAGACAACGGCCCTGACCTGCGGGTGAACCACGGGGACCGGGCGGGTGAAAACGCCCCGGAGTGCATGAAACGGTGTACCAATTTTGCGCCCTCGGCTGTCGGTCGCGGGTGGACCTCGGTTCCCCTTGCCAGGACGCACGTCTGCCGTGCGCCGACGCAGAGGGGGATGCGCCATGAGGATCCAGTGGTTCGACCGGCCGGGTGACGGCCGCAGCAGGCCGGGGCGAGACCGGTCACGACCGAGGGCGGGCACGCCAGCAGCGGCGCCGGTGATACGCCATCGTGCTCGGCCACCGCGGCGCCGGTGGGCGGCGGGCGCCGTCGCGTCGACCGTGGCGCTGGCTCTGGCGACGTCGATGGTCGGCGGAGCGTCGGTGCTCACGGCGGGCCCGGCGCAGGCCGCGCCCGGTGACCCGTTCGACCCGGCGGACCCGTACGTGTACATCGCCCAGGGCAACCCGACGGGCCTCTACACGGCCGTCGCCGACTCGGCGGGCAACGTGTCGTTCTCGCCCGAAGGGCCTGCCTCGACGCTGTCGTACAACGCGATCGCGTACCGCACCGCCGACAACTACATCTACGCCCTCGTGGGGAGCAGCACGGACCCCGCGATCCCGTCGGCATCGCTGGTCCGCATCGGCCAGGAGGGCACGCTCACGCGTGTCGGCACGACGACGTACACCGGGTCGGTCTCCGCGACGTTCGGACCGGGCGGGCACCTCTACACCTACGCGAACGTCAACGGCACGGTCAGCCTGCAGGTCATCGACGTCACCACGGGCGCGATCGTGCGCAACACCCCGATCACCGGTGAGCTCGCCGTCGGCAACGACATGGCGTTCAAGGACGGCTTCCTGTGGACCATGGGTGGCGGCTTCATCAGCCGTACGCATCCCACCACCGGCGCCACGGTCCGGTTCACGACACCGTTCCCGACCGACACCGCCGACCAGGGCGGTGCCGCGTGGACGTTCGGCAACGGCAACCTGGGCTTCTCCTACAACGTCTCCGGCACGATCTACCAGGTCGCGGTCGCCGACCCGGCCGGCGCCACCCCGACGTTCACGCTGGTCTCGGCCAACCCCGGACCGCCGAACGCCAACAACGACGGCACCGGCTCGCCGGGGCTGCCGACCGACCTGGCCCTCGTCAAGACCGGACCGGAGACGGTCGTCGCGGGCGAGACGGTGACCTACACCCTGACGGTGACGAACAACGGGCCCGGGAACTCCAGCGGGTTCGTCGTCGACGACACCGTGCCCGCCCCGCTCACGGACGTCGCCACGACCAGCGAGGGCTGCACCGTCACCGGCAACGACGTCCGGTGCATCAGCGGCCGCACGCTCGCGGGCGAGGTGGTGACGTACACCGTCACCGCCACGGTGCCGGCCGGTGCGACGGACCTGGTGGAGAACACCGCCACGGTCACCGCGAACGAGGACGACCCGAACCCGGGCAACAACAGCTCGACCACCACCGCGAACCCGGTGCCGCTGATCGACTGCGCCGCGGACGCGAACGTCTTCAACACCGCCTACGACGCGGCGACCGGCGGCTTCCTGCCGAACGACGCCAAGGACGCGAACTGGCAGGTCGCCGGCCCGTTCCCGGCCGGCGCGACCGTCTCCGCCCCGCCGGCGGACGCCGACTGGGCAGCCGCCAACGTCGGCAAGATCGTCGCGAACTGGGCGGACAGCCCCTACGGCAACGCCAACTGGATCTCCCAGCAGACGATCGCCGCACCGAACCAGGGCGTGACCTCGGGCGACTGGTACTACCGCTTCCAGTTCCGGCTCGACGACGCCGTCGACACCGAGTCGTTCGCGCTGGCGATGAACTTCCTCGCCGACAACTCCGTGGCCGAGGTGTTCGTCAACGGCGTGCCGCAGTCGGGCAGGACCACCGGACTGCCGCAGACGCCGCTGACCGCGCCGACCGTCAACCCGGGCGCCTACAACTACGCCGGCTTCCACACCCAGAACGCGGCGGAGACGACGCTCGACTCCGACTGGCAGACCGGGCTGAACACGATCGTGGTGCAGGTCAAGTCGAACGCGCCGATGGAGGGCTTCGACGCCCAGGTGCGCCCGAGCGCGCTGTGCCCGCAGCCGACGCTCGCCGTCACCAAGACGTCGGACGCGACCGCCGACACCCGGCCGGGCGACACCGTGACCTACACCGTCACGGCGGAGAACGTCGGCACCGGCGACTTCACCACCGAGGAGCCCGCGGTCCTCACCGACGACCTGGCGGGCGTGCTCGACGACGCCACCTACGCCGGTGACGCCGCGGCGGACCGCGACGGTGCCGTGGCCCTCGCCGGCTCGCGCCTCTCGTGGACCGGCGCGCTGCCGGTCGGCGAGACGGTGACCCTCACGTACACGGTGACCGTCGGCGGTGGAGGCGACGGCGTCGTGCGCAACGTGGCCTTCGCCGGTGACGGCGACACCCCGGCGTGCGACCCGCCGACGGGAGAGGGCACCGACCCGGTCACCGGCGTGCCGTGCGCGACCGCCGAGACGGAGCTGCCGCGCCTGTCGGTGACCAAGTCCGCGGACCGGAGCGACCTGCCCGCGACGGGCGAGACGGTCCAGTACTCGGTGACGGTGACCAACGAGGGCCCCGGCGACTACACCGTCGACGCGCCCGCGACGGCCACGGACGACCTGTCCGACGTGCTCGACGACGCCACGCTCGACGAGGACGGCATCACCGCCTCGGTCGGGACCGCGACCTTCGCCGACGGCGAGATCACCTGGTCGGGCGCGCTCGCGGCCGGCCAGCAGGCGACGATCACCTACACCGTGACGTACACCGGCGCCGGGGACAACGTCCTGGTCAACCGCGTCTGCGTCCCGGCCGACCAGACCGCGCCGGGCGCCGTGCCCTGCGACTCGGTCCAGATCCCGGCGTCCAACCTGGAGTACTGGAAGACGGTGGACCCGGCCTCGGGCACGGCCGTCCTGCCGGGCCAGGAGGTCACCTACACGCTGACGTTCCGCAACGACGGCCAGGCCGCCGGTGCCGTGAGCTCGACGGACGACCTCTCCGACGTGCTCGACGACGCCGACCTGGTCTCCGGCCCGACCGTCTCCGACCCGGCGCTCGACGCCTCGGTCGCCGGGACGGAGCTCTCGGTCACCGGGTCGCTGCCGGTCGGCTCGACCGTCACCGTGGCCTACACGGTGCGGGTGAAGGCTCTCGACGACCAGGGCGACGGCCGGCTCGGCAACGTGCTGACCGACCCGAACGGCGTGTGCCTGCTCGACTGCTCGACGCAGAACCCGGTGACGCATCTGTCGATCGACAAGACGTCGGACGTCGCCGGCGTGGTGAGCACCGGCGACACGGTCACCTACACCGTCACGGTGACGAACGACGGGCAGGTGCCGTTCACCGACGAGGCCCCGGCCACGGCCACGGACGACCTCTCCGGGGTCCTGGACGACGCGTCGTTCGACGGCGCCGCCCGGGCCACCGCCGGAGCGGTGTCGTACGCCGCACCGGTGCTGACCTGGACCGGCCCGCTCGAGGTCGGCGGCTCGGCGTCGTTCACGTACTCGGTGACGGTCACGAACGCCGGCGACCACGTGCTCGAGAACACCGCCTCGGTCCCGGCCGCGCTGTGCGCCGAGGACTGCGGCACCACGGTGACCACCGACCTGCCCCACGTGGTGCCGGGCAAGACGTCGGACCCGGCGCCGGGCGAGCCGGTGCAGGCCGGTGACGTGGTGACGTACACGCTGACGTTCACCAACGACGGCACCGCGGCGGGTCCCGTGGACGCCACCGACGACCTGTCGGGGGTGCTGGACGACGCCGCGGTGACGTCCGAGCCGGTCTCCGACACGGCCGGCGTGACCGCGACCCGCACCGACGCCCGCCTGCGAGTGGTCGGTGAGCTGGCGGCCGGCGCGACGGCGACCGTCACCTACGAGGTGACGGTGAACGCCGACGGCGACCGCGCGGACGACGACCTCGCCAACGTCCTGGTCCCGGACGTCCCGGTGCTGGAGTGCACCGAGGACGGCTGCTCGGAGGTCCCGCCGCCCAGCACGCAGCACCCGGTCGGCGCGCTGGACGACTGGAAGACCGTCGACCCCGCCTCGGGCACCGCCGTGCGCGCTGGCCAGCAGGTCACGTACACGCTCCACTTCGCCAACACCGGAGAGGGCGCCGTCGCGGTGGACCGCGAGGACGTGCTGACCGGCGTGCTCGACGACGCCGACCTCACCGCAAGCCCGGCCGTCTCGGACGACGCGCTGACCGTCTCGGAGGTGCTCGACGGCAGGTTCGGGGTGACCGGGACGCTGGCCCCCGGGCAGGAGGCGACCGTCACGTACACGGTGACGGTCCGGGGCGACGGCGAGCGCGGTGACGACCGGCTGGGCAACGTCCTGGTCGACCCGGGCCAGGAACCGCCCGCCGAGTGCGTCCCCGCGGACGGGGCGCGCCCCGACTGCACCGTCAACCACGTCTCCGACCTGACGGTCACGAAGACCTCGGACCCGCCGTCCGGGACCGAGGTGGCACCCGGTCAGGAGGTGACGTACACGCTGACGTTCACCAGCACCGCGACGAGCCCGGACGCCCCGGCCGAGCCGGTCGACTCCACCGACCACATGGCCGACGTGCTCGACGACGCCACGCTCGTCGGCGACCCGGTCGTCTCCGGCGAGGGGCTGACGGCGACGGTGGACGGCGACACGATCGTCGTCACCGGTGAGCTCGCCGCCGGGGCCACCGCCACGGTGGCGTACACGGTCACCGTCAAGGAGCCGGCCGAGCAGGGCAACCGCTCCCTGGGCAACGTCGTGGCACCGACGGGGACCGCACCGCTGTGCGCCGAGGGCTCGCCGTTGTGCACGGTGCACGAGGTCGAGGTACCCCCCGCCCCGAGCGACCCGGGGGCCTCGGGCGAGCCTGGCTCGCCGAGGACGCCGCTCGCGACCACCGGCACGACCCTCGGCTGGATCGCCGGCGGGGCAGCGCTCCTGGTGCTCCTGGGCGTGGTCGCCCTGGTGGTCACCCGTCAGCGTCGCACCACCGGCTGACGCACGGCACCGGAGGTCCTGCACCGCGATCCCCGGGTCGCGGGGCAGGGCCTCCGGCCGTCGCACCGGTAGCGAGACGCCGGGACCTCGTCCACCATGTCCCTGGCGTCCAGCAGGGGCGCCGACGCGCACGCCCACAGGGAGCCCTCGATGACGTCAGCCCCGGTGCGGGACACCGCAACCCACGACACCGACGCCACGCTGCACCAGCCGCACCAGGTGCGCCTCCCGCTGCCGGCGGCGCGCGGACCGGTGAGCGCGGCGCTGCTCGACGCGCTCACGGCCGGCCCGCCCGCCGACGACGCGGAC
>NZ_LWGL01000094.1 GCF_001722485.1 Cellulosimicrobium cellulans
GCAGCCGTCGGGCCCGACGGCGTGGCGCCCTCCGAGGGGTCGGCCGCGGCGCCGGCGTCGAGGCCGATCCCGGCGAGCACCGGGTCGGTGCCCTGCGGCGCGCGGAGGCGGGCGTCGTCGGTCACGGTCGCGGCGACGAGCCGCAGACCCTCGCGCACGTAGCCGGCGCGACCCGTGAGCCCGCCGAGCACGAGGAGGGCCGAGGCGAGCATCCCGTGGTCCTCGAGCGTCGCGACGGCGTCCGAGACGCGGTCGCCGACCGACGCGCGGGCGAGCGTGCCGTCGGGCCGCACGTGCGTCGCGAGCAGCCGGTCCGCGGCGGTGCACGCGGCGTCGGTGAGCTCCGGCAGGCCGAGGTGGTGCCCGGCGCGCGCGAGCGCCTCGACGGCGAGCCCGTTCCAGCCGGTGAGAACCTTCGTGTCGAGCGGCGGCGGCTCGTGCGCCGCACGCTCCTGCGGCGGCAGCAGGTACCAGCCGCCCTCCACGCGCCGCCCGTCGAGCGTCGACTCCGAGTCCTGCGCGCTCGCGAACGCGCCGCCCGGCAGGCGCAGGGTCTCCCGCAGGAACCGTCCGACACCCGCGGCGACCTCCGCGGCACGCGCCGCCCCGTCCTCGTCGCCGGCGCGACCGCGTAGGACCGCGAGCGTCGTCGCCGCCGACAGGAGCTGGGCGTTGTCGTAGAGCATGCGCTCGTAGTGCGGCTCGGACCAGTCCGCCCGCGTCGCGTAGCGGAAGAAACCGCCGTCCGCGTCGCGCAGCGGGCTCGCCGCCATCGCGTCGACCGTCCGCCCCGCGAGCGCGAGGGCCCGCGCCGCGACCGCGTCGTCGACGACCGACGACGCCGCGACGTCGAGCAGCAGCTCGATCCCCGGCGCGACGGGGAACTTCGGCTCCCTGCCGAACCCCCCGTGCGTGCGGTCCTCGACCGCCTCGAGGCCGTCGAGCACGCCCGGTGCCCACCCCGCGACGTCGAGCTCGCCCGCCGGCCCGGTCGGCCCGCCGGGCACCCGGCCGGACGCGGCGTCGCGCAGCGCCGCCCGGATCGTCTCGCCCGTCTCGAGGACCTGCTCGCGCCGCTGCTCCCACGCCTGGGACACGGCGTCGAGCACGTCGCGGAACGCGGGGTGGCCCTGGACGGCCACGGGCGGCCAGTACGTCCCCGCGTAGAACGGCGCGCCGCCCGGCGTGGTGAACACCGTGAGCGGCCAGCCGAGGTGCTGCGTGAACGCGCTGGCCGCCGCCATGAGGCTCGCGTCGACGTCCGGGTGCTCCTCACGGTCCACCTTGACGGCGACGAACCGCTCCGCCAGCGCCGCGCCGACCTCCGGGTCGGAGAAGCTCTCGCGCGCCATGACGTGGCACCAGTGGCACGTCGCGTACCCGACCGACACCATGACGGGCACGTCGCGCCGGCGCGCCTCGGCGAACGCGTCCTCTCCCCACGGGTACCAGTCGACCGGGTTGTCGGCGTGCTGGCGCAGGTACGGGCTCACGGCGTCGGCGAGACGGTTGACCATCCGTCCACCCTGGCAGAGCCCGCCCGCCCCGCCACCCGCGGGCGACGTTCACAGCGGCCCGAGCACCGTCTCCGGCGCGGCGTCCAGGTCGAGCGCCGCGAGCACCTCGCCGAGCGCGCGCTCCTCGTAGCGGAAGTGGGACTCCATGATCGCCCCGACCCCGTCGAGGTGACGGGCCACCTCGAGCGCGGTGGACGACCCGACGGGCGCGTCCCGCACGCGGTCGAGCGCGGCCTCCAGGTCGGCGAGGAGGAAGGCGATCATGCCGTGGTCCTGCCGCAGGGCGCGCACGACGGCGCCCAGCTCCGGGTGCCGCCGCTCGAGCTCGGGGAACAGCGCGGCGTCCTCGCTCGTGTGGTGCCGGGTCAGCGCGGTGCAGAAGCCACGGCAGTACACGAGCAGGTCCTGGCGCGGGTCGGCCCGGCCGCCGTCCCGAGGACCGTCCCGGGCGTCGTCCGCCGTCTCGCGGACGAGCTCGAGCGCACGGCGGAGCCGGCCGTGCACGGCGGTCATCTCGTCGTACCAGGCCACGAGCCTGCTCTTCTCGCCCTCACTCACGGGTGAGGAACGAGGAAAGGGTCCGCACGCTGCGCACGGGTACCCCCTTCCGGGTTCGACGCCTCCATGCCTGACGCAGTCCGCCACCGGCACGCGACGCTGGCCCGCACCCTACCGGGGCGCGCCCGGGCCGTCGAGGGCGCCGGGAGCGTGGTCGCGCCGGGTCAGGCGTGCAGACGGCGCAGGAACTCGCGCGTGCGCGGCTGCTGCGGGTCGCCGAGCACCTGCTCGGGCGTGCCCCGCTCGTGCACGCGACCGTCGTGGAGGAAGCACACCTCGTCGGCGACGCGCCGCGCGAAGCCCATCTCGTGCGTCGCGACGAGCATGGTGCGGCCCTCGGCGCGCAGCTCGGCGAGGAGGTCGAGCACCTCGCCGACGAGCTCGGGATCGAGCGCGGAGGTCACCTCGTCGAGCAGGAGGAGTTCGGGCTCGTTGACGAGCGCCCGCGCGATCGCGGCGCGCTGCTGCTCGCCGCCGGAGAGCTGGTCGGGGTAGGCCGTGACCTTGTGGCCGAGGCCGACGCGCCGCAGCATCGCGACGGCCGCGTCCTCGGCCTCCTCGCGCGCCCGCCGGTGCACGAGGCGCGGCGCGAGCGTGACGTTGTCGAGCACGCGCATGTGCGGGAACAGGTTGTAGGCCTGGAACACCATGCCCATCCGCGCCCGCACCGCGTCGGCGTCGAGGCGCGGGTCGGCGACGTCCTCGCCGTCGAGGAGGATCTCCCCGTCGTCGACGTCGTCGAGCAGGTTGACCACGCGCAGCAGCGTGGACTTGCCGGATCCCGACGCACCGACGAGGACGACGCACCGGTGCCGGTCGACGTCGAGGTCGATGTCGTCGAGCACGACGCGCCGCGCAGCGGCCTCGTCGGCGAGCGCGCCTGCCGCGCGCCGTCGGGCCCCGCGCACGCGTGCCGCCTGCGGGGCGGGGTACGTCTTGCGCACGGCGCGCAGCGAGAGCAGGTGCGTCATCGGATGTCCCCCGCCCCGCTCACCGTCGCGAGCGACCGGCCCCAGCCGCGCCGCGCCTGGTAGGCGTCGACCGCCCGGGTCAGCGGGAACGACACGAGGAAGAACAGCAGGCCCGCGACGACGTACGGCGTGAAGTTGTAGCTGCCCGTCGTCGCGATCTGGGCGGCGCGGATCGCGTCCACCGCGCCGAGGACGGAGATGAGACCCGAGTCCTTCTGCAGCGACACGAGGTTGTTCGCGAGCGGCGCCGTGACGTTGCGCACCGCCTGCGGCAGCACGACGCGCCGCGTCGTCTGGGCGCGCGTGAGCCCGAGCGACCGCGCGGCCGCGACCTGCGACGGGTGCACCGACTCGATGCCGGCGCGGAACACCTCGGCGAGGTACGCGGTGTACGTGAGGACGATCGCGAGCGCCCCGAGGAACGCGCCGGACGTGGGCAGCCACTCCAGGCGCAGCGCGGGCAGGCCGAAGCCGACGAGGAGCAGCACGAGCAGCAGCGGGACGCCGCGGAACAGGTCGACGTAGACGATCGCGAACGCGCGCAGCGGGAACAGCGCCGGGATGCGGCTCGTGCGGGCGATCGCGAGCCCGAGGCCCAGCAGGGTCCCGACGACGCCCGCGATCACCCACACCCGTAGGTTCAGCCACAGCCCCTCGAGGATCGCGGGCAGCGACTCCCACGCGTTCGCCGGGTCGAAGAACGCCGTGCGCGCGCGCTCCCAGCCGGGCGCGTTGACGACGACGAGCACGACCGTCGCGACGACGACCACGGTGCTGACGAGCGCCACGAGCGCCGAGCGGCGCCGCTGCGCGCGGCGGAACGCCGCCCGGTCGAGCGCGAGCGGCGAAGGCGTCCAGGGGGCGTCCGCCCGCACGGGCGTGCGCCCGTCGTCGGGCTCGGTCACGTCACTCGAGGACGGGGATGTCGTCCGACTTCAGCCACGTGGTGCGCAGCTCGGCGAGCGTGCCGTCCTCCTCGAGGGTGTCGACCGCCTGCGAGACGCAGTCCGTGAGCTCCGACCCCTCGTCGAGCACGAGGCCGTACTGCTCGACGACGCCCTGGTCCGGCAGCGTCCCGATGACCACGGAGTCCGGGAAGTACTCGGTCGACGCCGCGACGCCCTGGTCGACGTCCATGACCATCGCGTCGATGGTCCCCGACTGCAGCGCCTGCATGCCGTCGCCCGCAGCGTTGTACGGCGAGATGTCCGCGTCCTCGCCGAACGCGGCCTCCGCGAGCGTGAGGCTCGTCTGGGCGGCGGTCACGCCGATGCGCGCGCCCTCGAGGTCCGCGAGCGTCGTCGCGCCCGCGTACGGGCCGTCCTCCATGACGATGACGCCCTGGCGCGTCGTGAGGTACGGGCTGGAGAAGTCGACGGCCTGCTCGCGCTCCTCCGTGATCGACGTCTGGTACGCGGCGATGTCGAACGGCTTCACGGCCGGGCTGATGATCTGCTCGAACGTGACCGTCTCCCACTGCACCGCGTCGCGGTCGTAGCCGAGCTCCTCGGCGACCGCGTAGACCAGCGCCGACTCGAAGCCCTCGCCCGACTCGGGCTCGCCTGCGTACCAGGGCAGGTACGGCTCGCTCGCGCCGACGGTGAGCACGCCGTCGGTCAGCGTGGGCAGGTCGCGCGGCGCGCAGGCGGCCTCCGCGCTGCCGGACGTGACGTCGGCGGTCGGCTCCTGCGCGTCGTCGCCGGACGAGCACGCGGCGAGGACGAGGGACGACCCGACGAGCAGGGCGAACGGCGCGAGCACGGGACGGCGGGAGGAGCCCGCCCGGGGAGACGGCGACATGGTGCCGAGCGTAGTCCCGCCCGGGTCGCCGTCGGGGGGCCCTCCGCCCGCTGGGACGGTGCGGCTCGTCACACCGCCCGCCCGCGGCGTGCGTGGCGGGCACCGAGGTGCGCACGATGGCCGCGACCCCCCGAGGAGGAACCATGACGGAGAACACCGACGGACCGCCCGCCGCCGAGCCGGTCGGGGAGCTCGAGGTCGTGCACCTCTTCCACGGCCCCATGCCGACCGGCGTGACGGTGTCCCGGGCCGGCCGGGTCTTCGTCAACTACCCGCTGTGGGGCGACGACGTCCCCGCGACCGTCACCGAGCTGCGCGACGGCGAGGCCGTGCCCTTCCCGGACGAGGCCTGGAACTCCCCGTCCGGTCCGGGCGACGCCTCCGCGTTCGTCTCGGTGCAGAGCGTCGTCGTCGACCCGGCCGACCGGCTGTGGGTCCTCGACACCGGCAGCCCGATGTTCCGCCCCACCGAGCCGGGCGGGCCGAAGCTCGTGTGCGTCGACCTGGAGACCGACCGGGTCGCGCAGGTGATCACGTTCGACCCCGAGGTGGCGCTGCCGAGCACGTACCTCAACGACGTCCGCTTCGACCTGCGCCGCGGCGAGGCAGGAATGGCCTTCATCACCGACTCCTCGGACTCGGGCCCGAACGGGATCGTCGTCGTCGACCTCGCCAGCGGCGAGGCGTGGCGACGCCTCCACGACCACCCCTCGACGAAGGCGCTCGGCTGGGACGGGCACCGTCCCGTGGTCGAGGGCCGCCCGATGGTTCAGGCGCCCGAGCCCGACGCCGAGGCGCAGCCCGTCGCGATGGGCGCCGACGGTATCGCGATCTCCGCCGACGGCTCGCGCCTGTACTACTGCCCGCTCGCGAGCCGGCGGCTGTGGAGCGTGTCCGTCGACGCGCTCGTCGACCGGTCGGCGGACGACGACGCCGTGGCCGCGACCGTCGTCGACGAGGGCGACACCGGCTCGGGCTCCGACGGGCTCGAGACGGACGACGCCGGCCGCCTGTACCTCACGGCGTACGAGCGCGACGCCGTCCTGCGCCGCGACCCCGACGGCACCCTCGAGACCGTGGTGCACGACCCGCGGCTGCTGTGGCCGGACACGATGTCCGTCACCGACGGCTGGCTCTACGTCACGGCGAACCAGCTGCACCGGCAGGCGACCTACCAGCGTGGCGAGGACCGGCGCCGCAAGCCGTACGCGCTGTTCCGCACGCGCATCGACGCCGGTCCTGTCCGGCTCGCGCCCTGACCGGCGACCGACCCAGGAGAAGACGGTGACCACGCCCGACGACCGCGCGCGACCGGACCACCACGACCCGACGAGCGGGATCGGCGGCGCCCCGCCCGCCCGGAGCGCGCTGACGCTCCGGCTCGTCCTCGCGGGCTTCGGGCTCGTCGCGTGCGTGGTCGCGGCCGTGCTCCTCGCGGGCGCCGGGGCGCCGACCCTGCTCGTCGTCGCGTTCGTCGTGCTCGCGGCCGTCGCGCTGGTGGACCTGGTCGTCGTGGCGCGGCGCAAGCTGCGCGGCGAGCCGGGTTGACGCCGCGCCCGGGAGGGCGTCGCGTCAGCCGCCCGTCACGCGCGCCGGGTCGAGGTCGAGCCGGCGCAGGAGCTGGGCGTTGAGCGCGACGACGACGGTCGACACCGACATGAGGATCGCGCCGACGGCCGGGGACAGGACGAACCCGGCGCCCGCGAGGACGCCCGCCGCGAGGGGCACGGACAGGAGGTTGTACCCCGTCGCCCACACGAGGTTCTGCCACATCTTCCGGTAGGACGCCGTGGACAGCGCGATGACCGACACGACGGCACGCGGGTCGTCGGAGGCCAGCACCACGCCCGCCGACTCCACGGCGACGTCCGTGCCGGCCCCGAGGGCGATGCCGACGTCGGCGCGGGTGAGCGCGGGCGCGTCGTTCACGCCGTCGCCCGCCATCGCGACCCGGTGCCCGCGCCGCTGGAGCTCGGCCACCTTCGCGTCCTTGTCGGACGGCAGCACCTCGGCGAAGACCTCGTCGATGCCGAGGCGGGTGGCGACCGCGTCGGCGACGTGCTGCGCGTCGCCCGTGACCATCGCGACGCGCACCCCGCGCTCGTGCAGGGCACGCACGGCCGCCTCGGACTCGGGGCGGACCGCGTCGGCCACCGCCAGCGCGCCGACGACGCGGCCGTCGACGAGCACGTGGAGCACGCTCGCCGCCTCGTCCCGCCACCGCGCCGTCGGCCCCGCGAGGTCCTGCGGCACGCTCGCGCCCAGCTCGTCCAGCAGCGCCGGGCCGCCGACGTGCACGGTGCGGCCCTCGACCGCGGCCGACACGCCCCGGCCGGGCAGAGTCGTGAAGTCGCTCACCGGCGGGCGCGGTCCGGTGTGCGCCGCGACGACGGCGCGTGCGACGGGGTGCTCGCTGTCGGCCTCCACAGCCGCGGCGAGCGCGAGCAGCTCGTCGTCGCCCGTGCCCGCGGCGCCGGCGTGCCCGACGAGCGTCGGACGGCCGGTGGTGAGGGTCCCGGTCTTGTCGAACAGCACCGTGTCGACCGTGCGCATCCGCTCGAGCGCGAGCCGGTCCTTCACGAGGACGCCGGCACGGGCCGCGCGCTCGGTCGAGATCGCGATGACGAGCGGGATCGCGAGGCCCAGGGCGTGGGGGCACGCGATGACGAGGACCGTCACGGTCCGCTCGACGGCGTCCGGCATGTCGCCGACGAGCGCCCACACGACGAAGGTCAGCACGCCGGCCACGAGCGCGAACCAGAAGAGGAAGCCGGCCGCCCGGTCGGCGAGCGCCTGGGCGCGCGAGCTCGACCCCTGGGCGTCGGCCACCAGGCGCTGGATGCCCGCGAGCGCCGTGTCCGCGCCCACGGCCGTGATGCGCACGCGCAGCGTGGAGTCCGTCGCGACCGTGCCGCCGACGACCTCGTCCCCGGTGCCTCGGCGCACGGGGCGCGACTCCCCCGTGATCATCGACTCGTCGAGGTGCGCCGCGCCGTCGACGACGACGCCGTCCGCCGGGACTCGCCCGCCGGCGCGCACGAGGACGACGTCGCCGGTGCGCAGCGCGTCGAGCGCCACCTCGGTCGTCCCGTCCTCGGTGACCTTCTCCGCGACGTCGGGCAGGAGGGCGGCGAGCGCGTCGAGCGCGCCGGACGCCGCGCCGAGGGCACGCATCTCGAGCCAGTGCCCGAGGAGCATGATCACGACGAGCAGCGCGAGCTCCCACCAGAAGTCCAGCGACATGGCCGCGCCGAGCGTCGTCGCCCAGGACGCGACGAACGCCACGGTGACGGCGAGCGCGACGAGAAGCATCATCCCGGGGCGCCGCGCCCGCGCCTCGGTGACCGCGCCGGTGAGGAAGGGCCAGCCGCCGTAGAGGAAGACGACCGTGCCGAGGACCGGCGAGACCCACGTCGAACCGGGGAACGACGGCGGGGTGTACCCCAGGAGGTCCGCGAACATGGGGCTGAGCACCACGACCGGAACCGCGAGGACGAGGCTCACCCAGAACCGGTCGCGGAACGCGGCGGCGTGGTGCGCGTGCCCGGCGTCGCCGTGGCCGGCGTGCGCATCGGCCGCCGAGCGGTCGTGGTCGTGGTCGTGGTCGTGGTCGTGGTCGTGGTCGTGGTCGTGGTCGTGGTCGCGCCCGTGCTGGTGAGCGTGCCGGGGCGTGCTCTGGTCCGTCTGCGGACCGGTCCTGGGCTCGTGGTCACCGGTCGCCGCGTGACCGCCGTGCTCGTGCTGCATGGTCATCACCTCGTGATCCCTTCATACCCCCATGGGGTATTCAGCGCAACCACTCCGGCTCCGACGATGTTCCCGGCCGGCGACCGCCTGCCGGCGGAGCCTCGGCTCGACGCGGTCCGCGCAGACCCGGACCGGGAGCAGCCCGCCTGCCGCGGGAGTCGTGGGAATGACGAAGGCCCGGACCCACTGTCGTGGGCCCGGGCCTTCGTCGATGTCCTGCGACATCAATCGTAGCGGGGGCAGGATTTGAACCTGCGACCTCTGGGTTATGAGCCCAGCGAGCTACCGAGCTGCTCCACCCCGCGTCGGTGAACACCACATTACGCGATGTCCGGGACCCGGCCAAATCGAGCCGGGGAGACCTGCGTCACGGTCCGCGCCCGCGACCAGCCGGAACGCCCGGACGGGCGGGACCGCTGGTGTGCGGTCCCGCCCGTCCGGCGCCCTGGTGCGCGTCCGGGGTCAGCCCTCGGACGACGCGGCGTCGAGCTCCTCCTCGGCGGCGAGCGCCGCCTCGAGCGCCGACTGCAGGCGCTCCTGCGCCTCGCCGTACGCCCCGAAGTCGCCCTCCGCGAGCGCCGCCTGGCCCTCCTCGATCGCCTGCTGCGCGGCGCGCAGCGACTCGTCGAGGCGGGCGCGGGCCTCGCCGCTCACGGGTGCGTCGGCCGGGGGTGCCGGCTGCTCGGCGTCCGGGACGGTGCCCGGGTCGGTGCCCGGGTCCCCGACGCCGGGCTCCTCGACCCCGGTGTCCGGGTCGGCCGTCTCGCCGTCGGCCGGCTGGTCCGGCACCTCGGTGTCGACCCCGCCGTCGGCGTCGCCGGCGCTCGCGCCGGAGTCGCCGCCGAACACCTGGTCGAGCGCCTCGTCGAGGGTGTCGGCGAACCCGATCTCGTCGCCGAACGACACGAGCACCTTGCGCAGCAGCGGGAACTGCGTGCCCTGCGTCGACTGCACGTACACGGGCTGCACGTACAGCAGGCCGCCGCCGACCGGGAGGGTCAGCAGGTTGCCGTTGATGACGCTCGAGTCACCCTGGCGCAGCAGGTTGAGCTCGGTCGACACCGTCGGGTTCGAGTCGAAGTTGTTCTGCACCTGACCAGGTCCGGGCACGGTCGAGTTGCGGGGCAGCTCGAGCAGCCGCAGCGTCCCGTAGTCCTCCGAGCGCTGCCCGTCCTGGTCGCCCGGCTCGGCGTCGACCGCGAGGAACCCCGTGAGGATGTTGCGGTCGCTCTGGCCGCCCGGGATGAACGTCGACATGAGCGAGAACTTCGGGTCGTCCTGGCTCGGCATCTGCAGCGTCAGGTAGTACGGCGGCTGGAGCGGCGTGACGCCGCCCGCCGTCGACGCCGTCGGGTCCTCCGGGCTGCGCCAGAAGTCCTGGCCGGAGAAGAACTGGCGCGCGTCGTCGACGTGGTAGCTCGCGAGCAGCGTGCGCTGGACCTTGAACAGGTCCTCGGGGTAGCGCAGGTGGCTCATGAGGTCCCCGCTGATCTCCGACAGCGGCTGCACCGAGCTCGGGAAGACCTGCGTCCACGCCTGGAGGACCGGGTCCTCCGTGTCCCACGCGTACAGGTCCACCGACCCGTCGTACGCGTCGACGGTCGCCTTCACCGAGTTACGGATGTAGTTGACCTCCTGCGGCGCGAGCGCCTCGACGGAGTTCTGCGCGACGAGCGAGTCCGCCGTCGACTCGTCGAGCGACGCCGACGTCGAGTACGGGTAGGCGTTGCTCGTCGTGTAGCCGTCGACGATCCACTTGACCCGGCCGTCGACGACCGCCGGGTACACGCGGCCGTCGAGCGTCAGGTACGGCGCGACCTTGGCGACGCGGTCGCGCGGGCTGCGGTCGTACAGGATCTGCGACTCCGAGGTGACGCGGTCGGAGAACAGGATCTGCTCGGAGCCGAACTTCAGCGCGTAGAGCGTCTTGTTGAGGAACGACCCGACGCTCGGGCCGGCGGCGATCTCCTCCGTGGGGAAGGTGTTGTTGACCTGGCCGCCCGCGTCGTCGACCGGGTAGTCGAGCTCCCACGGGTCCGTGCCCTCGGGCGCACCGACGATCGAGTACTCCGGCGCCTCGGGGCTGAAGTAGATGCGCGGCTCGTAGCCGCCGGCGTCCGTGAACGCGCCGGTGGAGGGGATGCTGCCCTCGTAGAACGCGGGGCGGCCGTCCGGGCCGATCTGGTTGCCGTACGCGGCGACCACGCCGAACCCGTGGGTGTAGACCGTGTGGTCGTTGACCCAGTTGCGCTGGTCCGCGCCCAGGCCGTCCTGGTTGAGCTCGCGCACCGCGATGACCGTGTCGCGGCTCTCGCCGTCGATCGTGTACCGGTCGACGGACAGCGACTCCGAGAACTTGTAGTACTGCTTGTTCTGCTGGAGCTGGCTGAACGACGGGCTGACGATCTCCGGGTCCAGGAGGCGGATCGACGCCGTCGTGTCGGCGTCCTCGCGCAGCGCGCCGGCCTCGGCCTCGGTGCTCGCGTTGTACGACTCCGTCTGCACGTCGTCGATGCCGTACGCCGCCTGCGTCGCGTCGATGTTGCGCTGGATGTACTCCTCCTCGAAGTCCTGCGCGTTCGGCGTGACCTGGAAACGCTGGACGACGGCCGGGTACACCCCGCCGATCGCGATCGCCGAGACCACCATGAGCCCCACGCCGATCGCCGGCAGGCGCCAGTTGCCCCGCACCGCCGCGACGACGAACAGCGCCGCGACGAAGAGCGCGACGACCGTGAGGATCGCCTTGGAGGGGATGACGGCGTGCACGTCGGAGTAGGACGCGCCGTCGAACCGGTCGCCGGACGAGGTGAGGATCGAGTACCGGTCGAGCCAGTAGTTCGCCGCGATGAGCACCATGAGGACCGCGGCGATCACCGACAGCTGAACGCGCGCGGCGGTCGTCGTGCGCGGCCCGGCGTCGGAGCCGCCGCCGATCCGCAGCCCGCCGTACAGGTAGTGCGTCGCCACGGCCGCGATGCCGGAGATGATCACGGCGGCCATGAGGAAGCTCACGAGGAACCGCACGGCGGGCAGCGTGAAGACGTAGAAGGACAGGTCGATGCCCCACTGCGGGTCCTGCGTGCCGAACGGCACGGAGTTGAACGCGAGCAGGACGGTCTGCCACTGGGACGCCGCGGCCGCACCGGCGAAGAAGCCGACGAGCGCGGGCGCCACGATCATCACGACCTTGCGCAGCGGCTCGATCGCCTCGCGGTACTGGTCGAGCGTCGCCTGCTCCGGCGTCGACGGCGCGTAGATCGGCCGGGACCGGTAGGCGAGCGAGAACGACAGGAAGACCAGCCCGCCCATGACGAGGAAGCCCCCGACGAAGAGCGCGATGCGCGTGCCCCACTGCGTCCACAGCACGCGCTCGTAGTCGAGCTGGGTGAACCAGAGGACCTCGGTCCAGAACTGGGCGAGCAGGAGGAGCAGGACCACGAGGACGCCGACGACGGCGATCGCGATCCCGATCGGGCTCCGGCGCCTGGTGGTCCGGCCCCCGGAGGACGGCCGGCGTGGCGCTGCGGCGAATGACACGGTGGGTTTACCTCTTTGCGTCGTGACTCGGACGTGCACGGGCGGCGACAGGCCTCGCCCACCGGGACAACGCCCACGCTCCCCTCAAGGTTCCCACGCCGGGGCGCCTCGCGGGACTCCGAGGACCGCGGTGCGACGGCGCGCCGCTCTGCGACGATGGGCGGATGCCGAACGCCGACGACACCCCGCACCCGGGCACGGACGACGCCCCCGCGACGCCCGCTCCCGCGAGCCCGGCCCTGCCGCCCGACCAGCGCGCCCTCGCGCTCGCCGTCCACGAGGTCGAGACGCACGCGTCCGCCGCGGGGTGGGACGCCCCGCCGCGCCTCTTCGCCCTGGTCAGCACGGCGCGCGCCCTCGCCGAGGACCCGTCGCTCGCGGACCGTCTGCCCGCCGACGCCGTCGCCGCCGCGGCCGCCGACCCGCACCACGTCCTGTCGGTCGAGCAGGAGGGGTTCGTCGTGGAGGCGGATCTCGAGGAGGCGCTCGCCCGGGTCGCGTGGCCGAGCACGGTCGACGGGACGGCTCTCGTCGTCGAGCGCATCGTCCTGCCGCCGTCGGCGGAGGAGGGCGTGCCGGAGGACCAGGACGCCGCCCTGGACTACCTCGCCAACCACCCGGACCGGCAGGACGTGCGCGTCGCCGTCGGCGTGCTGCGCGGCGGGCCCGCCTGGTGCGCCGTCCGCTCGCGCGCGCACGACGCGACGGCCGACGTCGCGTCCGGGCCCGACCTCGTGCCGGGCCTCGTCACCGCGCTGCGCGCG
>NZ_LWGL01000095.1 GCF_001722485.1 Cellulosimicrobium cellulans
GGACGCGTCGACCTCCGCGGCGCCCGTCGCGGTGTGGACGAGCCACGCGCCGTCGAGGTCGCCGGTCCGGTAGTCGCGCGGCACCCACGTCAGGTCGCGCGCCGCGACGAGCTCGGCGAGGTCCTCGCACACGGACGGCGCGACGAGCCGCACGCGCGCGCCCGCCTCCAGGAGGCCGCGGGTGCGGCGCGCGGCGACCGGGCCGCCGCCGACGACGACCGTCAGCCGGCCGGCGACGCGCAGGCCGAGCGGGTACGTCTCGTGAGCGGGGGACTCGGGCACGGGACCTCAGATCGCGTAGGAGCCGGGGCGCTCGCCGGGCCGGCGCGCCGCGGCGAGCGCGTCGCCGACCATGCCTGCGGCGAGGGTACCGCCGTCCTGGGCGTCGATCAGGAGGAACGCCCCGGTCCGGCGCGCGACGACGTACTCCTCGGCCGCGACCGGCGAGGCGAGGCGCAGCGTGACGCGGCCGATGTCGTTGAGCTCGAGCCGTTCGGCGGGCTCGAGCTCGGCCGCGTCGAGGTCGAGGCGCCCGACGACGTCCCGCACCACCGCCTGCACGGTGCGGGTCGTGTGCTTGAGCAGCACGCGCGAGCCCGGCAGCAGCGGGCGGTCGCCGAGCCACGCGACGGTGCCCTCGACGTCCTGCGTCACCTGCGGCGCGTCGGCGGCCGCGGCGACGAGGTCGCCGCGCGCGACGTCGACGTCGTCGGCGAGGCGGAGCGTCACGGACTGCGGCGCGAAGGCCTCGGTGAGCTCCACACCGCTCGCGAGGGAGTCCGCGGTGTCGATGCCGGCGACGGTCGTGCGCCGACCCGACGGCAGGACGACGACCTCGTCCCCGACGCGCACGACGCCCGACGCGACCTGTCCCGCGTACCCCCGGTAGTCGCGGAAGCGGTCCGTGTCGCCCGTGGTCGACAGCCCCGCCTGCGGGCGGATGACGACCTGGACCGGGAAGCGGAAGGACTCGGCGTCCGGGTCGTCGCCCGTCGGCAGCTCCTCGAGGAGCTCGAGCAGGCTCGGCCCCGCGTACCAGGGGGTGCGGTCGCTGCGGTCCACGACGTTGTCCCCGACGAGCGCGGACACCGGGATCGTGTGCACGTCGGCCACGCCGAGGGACGCCGCGGCCGCACGGATGTCGGCGGCCAGCTCGTCGTACCGGGGCTGCGAGTAGTCGACGAGGTCGATCTTGTTCACCGCGACGACCACGTGCGGCACGCGCAGGAGGCTCGCGACGGCGAGGTGGCGCCGCGTCTGCTCGAGCAGGCCCTTGCGGGCGTCGATGAGCAGCACCACGACGTCGGCCGTCGAGGCGCCCGTCACCGTGTTGCGCGTGTACTGCACGTGCCCGGGGCAGTCGGCGAGCACGAACGACCGGCGTGCGGTGGCGAAGTAGCGGTACGCGACGTCGATCGTGATGCCCTGCTCGCGCTCCGCGCGCAGGCCGTCGGTGAGCAGCGCGAGATCCGCGCTCTCCAGGCCGCGGTCGCGCGAGACGCGCTCGACGGCGTCGAGCTGGTCGGCGAGGACGGACTTCGAGTCGTACAGCAGGCGGCCGACGAGCGTGGACTTGCCGTCGTCGACCGAGCCCGCGGTCGCGAGGCGCAGGAGCGTGCCGCGGCGGTCGTCGTCCAGCGCGACCGGCGTGATGCTCGTCGTCGTGCCCGCCGTCGTGCCGGCAGCGGTGCCGCTCGTGGTGCCGGACACCTGGTCCGTTGTGGGCGTGCCCATCAGAAGTACCCCTCCTTCTTGCGGTCCTCCATGGCGGCCTCGGAGAGGCGGTCGTCGGCGCGGGTCGCGCCGCGCTCGGTGATGCGGGTCAGTCCGACTTCCTCGATCACCTCGGCCGTCGTCCTCGCGTCCGAGCGGACGGCACCCGTGCAGGACATGTCCCCGACCGTGCGGTACCGCACGGTCTCGGTGCGCACGGACGTGGCCTCGGCGTCGGTGCGCGGCGCGGAGTACGGCCCGACGGCGAGCAGCATCCCGTCGCGGTCGAACACCTCGCGCTCGTGCGCGTAGTACAGCTCGGGCAGCGCGATGCGCTCGCGGGCGATGTAGCGCCACACGTCGAGCTCGGTCCAGTTGGACAGCGGGAAGACGCGCACGTGCTCGCCCGGCCGGTGGCGCCCGTTGTACAGGTTCCACAGCTCGGGGCGCTGGTTGCGCGGGTCCCACTGGCCGAACTCGTCGCGCAGGGAGAACACGCGCTCCTTGGCGCGCGCCTTCTCCTCGTCGCGGCGGCCGCCGCCGAACACCGCGTCGAACCGGTGGCCGGAGATGGCGTCGAGCAGCGGCTGCGTCTGCAGCGGGTTGCGCGTGCCGTCGGCGCGCTCGCGCAGGCGGCCGTCGTCGAGGTAGTCCTGCACGCGCGCGACCTCGAGGCGCAGACGCAGGCGCTCCGCGGTCGCGTCGCGGTACGCGAGCACCTCGGGGAAGTTGTGCCCGGTGTCCACGTGCAGGACGGGGAACGGCACCGGGCCGGGCGCGAACGCCTTGACCGCGAGGTGCAGCATCACCACGGAGTCCTTGCCGCCGCTGAACAGCAGCACGGGCCGCTCGAACTCCGCCACCACCTCGCGGATGATGTGGATGCCCTCGCTCTCCAGCGCCTCCAGCTGGGAGAGCCGGCGGGCACCGGGCAGCGCCTCCCCGGGGAGCCCGGTGCCCTTGGGGTCGGTCGTCAGGTCGATGGTCGTCATGCCCGTCCTCATCCGTGGAGTCCGCACTCTGTCTTGTCCAGGCCCGCCCAGCGGCCGGCCCTCGGGTCCTCGCCCGGCGCGACGCGCCGGGTGCACGGGAGGCACCCGATGGACGGGTAGCCGTCGTTCAGCAGGGGGTTGAGGACCACCTGGTGCTGCGCGGCGTAGGCGAGCAGGTCGTCGAACGACCAGGCCGCGAGCGGGTTGATCTTCACGAGCCCGTTCTTCTCGTCGAACGTCACGAGCGGCGTGCCCGTGCGCGTGGGCGCCTCGTCGCGGCGCACGCCCGTGACCCACACCTCGTAGCCCGCGAGGGTGCGGTGCAACGGCTCGACCTTGCGCATCCGGCAGCACAGCCCGGGGTCGCGCGCGAACAGGTCCTTGCCGTGCGCGGCGTCCTGCTCGGCGACGGTGAGCTCGGGGTGGACGTCGACGACCGTCACGTCCATCTGCTGCTCGACGGCGTCGCGCGTGCCGACGGTCTCGGCGAAGTGGTAGCCCGTGTCGAGGAACAGCACGTCGACCCAGGGGATCTGCGCCGCGACGACGTGGGGCAGCACGGCGTCGGCCATGGAGCACGCGACCGCGACGGAGGTGCCGAACTCGCGCGCGGCCCAGGCGATCACCTCCTCGGCGGTCGCCTCGGGCCGGCCCGACGGGTCGCCGTCGTACCCGGGTGTGCCCACGCCGTGCAGCAGCGCGGCGCCGCGACGGGCGACCTCGCGCAGCTCGTCGGCCGACCGCTTCACACGGCCCTGCTCCGCCTGGCGCGCCCGCTCGGCGTGGTGCGCCGCCTTCGACGCCTCGCGCTCGGCGGCGCGCGCACGGGCGGCGTCGCGCAGCGCGGCGAGCGGGTCCTGCGCCGTCGTCCCGCTCATCGGAGCTCCTCCTCGTCGGCCCGGTGCGCCCACTGGGCGAACGTCTCGTCGGTCTCCTTCGCGGACTCGTACCGGCGCACCACGCGCTCGACGTAGTCGGGCAGCTCGGACGCCGTGACCTTGAGACCGCGCACGGTGCGGCCCATGCCGGCGGTCTCGCGGTCGTCCGAGGCCAGCCCGCCGCCCAGGTGCACCTGGAAGCCCGGGACCTGCGCGCCGTCGTCGTCCATCACGAGCTGGCCCTTGAGCCCGATGTCCGCGGTCTGGATGCGCGCGCACGAGTTGGGGCAGCCGTTGACGTGCAGCGACAGCGGCTTCATCCCGGACAGGTCGCCGAGACGCTTCTCCAGCTCGTCGATCGTCGCGGTCGCCGTGTCCTTCGTGTCGACGATCGCGAGCTTGCAGTACTCGATGCCCGTGCACGCGATGGTGCTGCGGCGGAACGGGCTCGGGTTCGCGTCGAGCCCGTTGGCCTTGAGCGTCGACACGACGTGCTCCACGTGCTCGTCGGGGACGTCGAGCACGAGCAGCTTCTGGTGCGGCGTGAGCCGCACCCGGTGTGACCCGACCGACTCGGCGAGGTCGGCGACGGCTCCGAGGATCGTGCCGGAGACGCGTCCGACGTACGGTGCGGCGCCGACGTAGTTGAGCCCGTCCTTCTGCTTGTGCACGCCCACGTGGTCGCCGGGGACCGGCGGCTTCGGCGCGGGCGGGCCGTCGGGGAGCCGGTAGCCGAGGTACTCGGTCTCGAGCACCTCGCGGAACCTCTCCGGCCCCCAGTCGGCGAGCAGGAACTTCAGGCGCGCCTTGTTGCGCAGCCGGCGGTAGCCGTAGTCGCGGAAGATCTGCACGACGCCGTGCCACACGTCGGGCACCTGTTCCTCGGTGCAGAACGCGCCGAGACGCTCGCCGAGCCGCGGGTTCGCCGACAGGCCGCCGCCGACCCACACGTCGAAGCCGACGCCCAGCTCGGGGTGGCGGTGCGCGACGAACGCGACGTCGTTGATCTCGTGCACGACGTCCTGGCTCGGGTGCCCGGTGAGCGCCGTCTTGAACTTGCGCGGCAGGTTCGCGAGCTCGGGGACGCCGATGTAGCGGCGCGTGATCTCGGCGATCGCCGCGCTCGGGTCGATGAGCTCGTCGGCCGCGATGCCCGCGACGGGGCTGCCGAGCACGACGCGCGGCACGTCGCCGCAGGCCTCCGTGGTCTGCAGGCCCACTGCCTCGAGACGCCGCCAGATCTCCGGCACGCTCTCGACCTCGACCCAGTGCAGCTGGATGTTCTGCCGGTCCGTGATGTCGGCCGAGTCGCGCCCGAACTCCTGCGAGATGCCGGCGATCACGCGCAGCTGCTCGGTCGTCAGTGCACCGCCGTCGATGCGCACGCGCAGCATGAAGTAGCGGTCCTCGAGCTCGTGCGGCTCGAGCGTCGCCGTCTTGCCGCCGTCGATCCCGGGCTTGCGCTGCGTGTACAGCCCCCACCAGCGGAAGCGGCCGTGCAGGTCGTCGCCGGGGATGGAGTCGAAGCCGTCGCGCGCGTAGACCGTCTCGATGCGCTCGCGGACGGACAGCCCGCCGTCCTCCTGCTTCCACTTCTCGTTGGCGTTGAGCGGCTCGGTGCCGTCGACCTTCCACTGCCCGTTCGGCCTGGCAGGGCGGGCAGGACGAGCCGGGCGCTCGCCGGCGTTGCGTGCCGGGCGGGCGGGCGGTGTCGCTGCGGGGTCGGGCGCAGTCGGGGCCTGCGTCATCGGGGTACCTCGGTGTCCTCGTCGGTGCGGGGACGCGCGCGGACGAGCGCTCAGCGAGGGTGCGAGAGGGCTGAGGACCGACGGCGCGCGCCGGGTCTCAGGAAGGGAGCGAGCGGTGCTCGCACTGAGTCAGGCGCGGTTCAGCGACAACAGCTGAGACACGTGTGCGCGCACGCTGGCATCCCGTGACGCGGGGCCACGAGGAGGGTGCGGGCTGCCGTGGTCATGCCGAGCACCGTACACGGCGGTCTCGCAAGCCGGAAGCCGGCGTCCGCATCCCGGACCACCGTCTCACCGGGTCGTCGACCGGACGCGACGAGGCCCGGCCGTCGTGCGCGACGGCCGGGCCTCGGTCTGCTGGTGCGGCGGTCAGGCCGCGCCCGCCTCCGGGTAGTCCGTGTACCCCTCGGCGCCGTCGGCGTAGAACGTGGCCGCGTCCGGCGCGTTCTCGCCGAGGTCCCGCGCCCAGCGCGCGACCAGGTCGGGGTTGGCGATCGCGGCGCGGCCGACGGCGACCACGTCGACGACGCCCTCCTCGACCAGACCGACGGCCTCGTCGCGGGTCGTGTGCACCGCGAAGCCGGAGTTGCCGATCAGCGGCGCGCCGACGCGGCGGCGGACGCCCTGGACGAGCTCCCCGCGCAGGTCGCGGTGCAGCACGTCGACGAACGCGAGCCCGAGCGGTGCCAGACCGTCCGCGAGGGCTGCGTAGGTCGCGGCGGTGACCTCGGGGTCGGTCTCGACCGCGCCCTGGATGTCGTGCTGGGGGGACAGCCGGATGCCGGTCCGGTCGGCGCCGATCTCGGCGGCGACGGCGGACACGACCTCGATCGCGAAGCGGGCGCGGCCCTCGGGGGTCGCGCCGTAGGCGTCCGTACGCAGGTTGCTGGCGGGGGAGAGGAACTGGTGGATCAGGTAGCCGTTGGCGCCGTGCACCTCGACGGCGTCGAGACCGGCGTCGACCGCGCGGCGGGCAGCGGCCGCGAAGCCGCGGACGACCTCGGCGATCTCGGCGGCCTCGAGCGCGTGCGGGACGGGGTGGTCGGTCTTGCCGGACGGCGTGCGGATCTCGCCCGGCGCGGGCACGGCGCTGGCGGAGACGACCCGCGCGCCGGTGATGTCGGGGTGCGCGATGCGGCCGCCGTGCATGATCTGCATGGCGATGCACCCGCCGGCGGCGTGCACGGCGTCGGCGACGCGCGCCCAGCCGGCGGCCTGCTCGTCGGTCTCGATGCCGGGCTGGCCGGTCCAGGTGCGGCCCTCGAGCACGGGGTAGGTGCCCTCGGTGAGGATGAGGCCCATGCCGGCCCGCTGGCGGTAGTGCTCGACGAGCAGGTCACCGGGGACGCCGGCCTGGCCGGCGCGGAGCCGGGTGAGCGGGGCCATCACGACGCGGTTGGCGAGCCGGAGGCCGCCGAGGGCGGTGGGGTCGAAGATCTTCACGCAGTTCTCAGCGCCGGGTGCTCCCCGCGCATTTCGTGACGCGCGCCACGAGCGCGAGGAGTGCGGCAGCGACCAGGAGCGTCAGGCGGACCACGGTCAGGACGACGTCGCCGAGTCCGCCCGCCGCTCCGACACCCCGTGCGTCCACGAGGACCGCGACGGCGACGACGGCGACGAGTGCCGCCGCGGCCAGGAGGTCGTGCCGACCCCCGCGTCCGAGGAGCCATGCCGCGACCGACGTCAGCAGGGCGGTCGACGCGGCAGAGGCCGCGGAGAACAGGGCGTCGCCAAGGACGCCCGTCGAGTCCACCACGGCAGGGACCGTGAGGACGACGAGCTGCCCGACGAGCGCCACGACGAGGGCAGCCGTCGTCCACGACCGGAGCCGCCCGTCGTCCGGCGGGGCGGAGGCGACCCGGAAGCCGGTGGCGAGGGTCGCGCACGCCAGGGCGAGCGCGACCCAGCCCGCGAGATGGGTGGCCGTGGGAGGCGTACGACCATCGAGCGCCACCCACACGCACAGGGCGACGTGGACGCCGACCACGACGGAGGCGGCCTTGAGCACCGGCGTGCTCCGCATGGCGGCGGCGCCTGCGCACAGCGCCAGCACCGCCGGGATCCCCGGGCCGACCGTGGACCATGCCCAGGCGGGGTTCCAGCCGTCGCGCACCACGGCCGACAGCGGGTCTCGCCCGACCCACAGGTACGGCACGAGCACCCAGGAGCTCACGACGAGGCACACGAGCGCGGCCGCCCGCGTCCCGGTACGGCGAGGACGGGCGTCACGACTCATCCGACGAGCGTCGCAGGGACCGCGGGCCGCTCGACACCCTCGTCGCCGGCCGTTCACCGAGGGTTGTCCCCTCGTTCCCGTCCCCGGTTCGCGACGGTACGTGCCCGGTGGTCGCCGGCACGCCCCGAGCGGGTCCTACGCGTCCGGGTCGAGCAGCGCCAGGTCCTGTTCGACCGACGGCGGCAGCGTCGACCGGCGGCGCAGGGCCGACCACGCCTGGCGTGCCGTCGGCAGGGCCCGCCACCGCCCGGTGCGCCACGCCGCGGTCGCCCGCGTGCGCACCACGGGCCACGGCCGCAGCAGCAACGCCGTCGCGACGGCCGAGCGTGCGACGGCCGCCGCGCGGGCCGCGGGCGCGTGGCGGGACGGCGACGGGTGGTGGTGCACCACGACGTCGTCGAGGTAGACGATCGCCTGTTCCCGTGCGGCGAGGCGCAGCGCGAGCGGCTCCTCCTCGCCGGGGAACCGGACGGCGGGGTCGAACCCGCCGACGGCGAGCACGGCGTCGCGGCGCACGAGCGCCGCGCACGCCATGAAGCCGAGGATGCGCGGGCCGGGCAGACCGGTCGCGTCGAGGGGGGAGTGACGCAGCTCGGGGACGATCGGGTCCTCGCGCTCCTCGGGGCCGACGAGCACGCGCGCGACGACGACGGCGACCGACGGGTTCGCCTCCAGCACGTCGGCCGCGCGGCGCAGCGCTCCCGGCGCCCACCACGAGTCGTCGTCGGCGAAGGCGACGAACGGCGTCGTGGCACGCTCGATCCCCACCGTGCGGGCGAGGGACCCGATGTTCTGCGGGAGACGGACGACGTCGGCGTCCGGGCGCATGTCGGCCACCGCGCCGGGGCTGCCGTCCGTCGAGCCGTTGTCCACGTAGACGACGCGCGCGCGGTGCCGCGGGAGGGACGCGCGCAGGTCCTCCCGGCGGTCCTTGCTCATGACGACGACGGTGACGCGCTCGTCCTCGACGACGGGCGTGCCCGCGTCGGTCGTCTGCTCGGCGGTCATCGGCCGTACCGCCGGGCGGCCGAGGCACGCTGCGGGGCTTCGAGGGCGCGGAACCGCGCCTCGACGACCGGCGGCAGCGGTCGTCGTTCGCGCAGCACCCAGGGCAGGCCGCGGACCGCGTCGAGCACGCCGAGCCACGCCTCGCGCGTGGGCGGCAGGCTGCGCAGCACGGTCCAGGACCGGCGCGCGACGGCGTCCCCGCGCCGTCGCAGCCAGGTGAACCAGAGCGTGTTGCGGACGCCGTCGCGCGCGCGGCGCGAGCGGTCGCGCGTGGGCGAGGCGGCGTGGTGGACGGTGAGCTCCTCGAGGTAGCACAGCTCCCAGCCGGCCGCGGCGAGGTCCGCGGCGAGGAGCTCCTCCTCGCCCCCGAGCCACAGCCGCGGGGAGAACCCGCCGGCCTCCTGGAACGCCTCGATCCGCAGGACGGACGCGCCGGCGAGGAAGCTGCCGAGCGCCGGGCCGGGCAGGGGGACCGTCGCCCGGACGGGGGAGTCGCGCAGCTCCGCGACGACGGGGTCCTCGGTGCCGGCCGGCTCGACGACGATCCGCGCGGTCACCACGGCGAGCCGCGGGTTCTCGTCGAGCGCGTCGGCCGCGGTGCGCAGCGAGCCGGGGTCCCACCACGTGTCGTCGTCGCAGAACGCCACGTACCGCGCCTCGCCGCGGGCGACGACGCGCTCGACCCCGACGTTGCGGCCCACGGCGCCGAGGTTGGCCGCGGCCCGGACGAGCTCGACGTCGGGGTGCTGCGCGCGCACCGCGGCGGCCGTCCCGTCGGTCGACGCGTTGTCCACGACGACGACGTGCGGCCGCTCCGGGAGTTCCTCGAGCCGCCGCAGCGTCCGTAGGAGCTCGTCGCGCCGGTCGTGGGTGATGACGACGACCGCCGTCCGCCGGTCGGGGGCCGCGGTGTCGGCGGGGGCGTCGAGCGAGCGCGTCGCTGCGCTGCTCGTCGGGGCGCGGTGCTCGGCGTCGTCGGACTCGGGTGAGGGCGCGGGGGAGCGGTGCGTCGGGACGGCCATGTCCCCGTTCTAGGCGGGCCTCCGGCCGCTCGCAATCGCCCGCGGGATGGGGGCGATCTCACGTTCGTCCGCCTTTCGTGACGCATCTGTCAGCAAATAGGGTGCGGCCATGGAGTTCCTCTACAACGTCTTCGTCGCGCTGCACTTCGTCGGCTGGGCCATCGTGCTCGGCGGCTACCTCGCCTCGCTCCGGTCGCCGGGCCTGTACAAGGGCGTCTTCCACGGCGCGCTCACGGCGCTCGTCGCGGGCGTCGCCATGGTCGGGATCGGCGAGGCCTCCGTCTGGGGCGACGGCGGCCCCGACATGGCCAAGATCGGCGTCAAGCTCGCCGTCGCGCTGGTCATCGCCGTCCTCGCGTTCGTCGCGAAGCGCCAGGGCGACCGGGCGTCCGACGGCGCGGTCGGGCCCGGCCTCAAGCACGCGATCGGCGGGCTGACGCTGGTGAACATCCTCGTCGCCGTCTTCTGGAACTGACCTGACCGCGCCCGGCGACGGATCTCCGTCGCCGGGCGTCGTCGTCCCGCAGCCACGGTGCCAGGGCAGAGGCGAGACCGTTGACACGCACCTATGTGCATGGTCCACTAGTCGCATGGTCCTCAGATATCTCGTGCTCGGCCTTCTCACCGTCCGGCCGATGACCGGCTACGACCTCAAGCGCGCGTTCGACTCGTCCGTGCGCCACTTCTGGGCCGCGGACCGCTCGCAGCTCTACCGCACGCTGGCCGGCCTCGTGGACGCCGGGCTCGCGGAGGTCGAGGTCGTGCCGCAGGAGAGCTACCCCGACCGCAAGGTGCACCGCATCACCCCGGCCGGGCGCGAGGCGCTGCGTGACTGGCTCCGCTCGCCGCTCGAGCCGGAGGACTCGCGCGAGCCGTTCCTCGGCCGCCTCTTCTTCGCCGACCAGCTCGACGCCGACGGCGTCGCCGCGCTCCTCGCCGACCGTCGCGCGCAGGCCGAGGAGGCGATCGCCGCGCTGACCGCCGAGGAGGCGAGGGTCGCAGCGGTGACGGGGGAGGACGGGGACGACCCGTCCGGCGTGCGCGGCTCGCAGGGCCTCGCGCTGCGGCTCGCCACCCTGCGCAACGGCCTCGCCCACGCTCGTGCCGAGCTCGCGTGGCTCGACGAGACCGAGCGGGAGGTGCTCCGGTGACGCCGCCGACCGCCGTCGGGCACCACCCGGCGCGACGGCCGGGTGCACCGGGCACGGAGCGGGCGTCCGTCGTGCTGCTCCACGGGGGGAACGTCGCCTCGTGGATGTGGGAGCCGCAGGTCGAGCTGCTCGACGACCTCGACCTGTGGACGCCCGACCTCCCCGGCTTCGGGGCGCGGGCGGCGGAGGAGTGGGTCTCGCTCGACGCCGCGGCCGACGACGTGGCCGCGACCGTCTCCGCACTCCCCGCCGGACGGACGGTGCACCTCGTCGGCCTGTCGTTCGGCGCCATCCTGGCCCTGCGCGTCGCCGCCCGGCACCCGGGGCTCGTGACCTCGGTCGTCGCGTCCGGCGCCGTCCTCGACGGGGTCCGCGGCCTCGCAGGAGCGTTCGGCAGGGCGCAGCTGCGGGTGTGGGACCGGCCCTGGTACTGGCACGGACAGGCGCGCGCGATGGGCATCCCGGCCGACACGCGGGACCTCTTCGTGCGCACGGGTCTCGCGATCCGCCGCGAGACAGAGGCACGCGTCCTGGAGGAAATCTACGGCGGATGCTGGCCCGACGGGCTCGAGTCCTCCGGCGCTCGCGTCCTGGCGGTCGCGGGGTCGCGCGACCTGCGCGCGGCCCGGGACGCGCTGACCACGGTCGCACGCCGGGTGCCGGACGCCGTCGTGCGGCTCGCCCCGGGGATGCACCACCAGTGGAGCGCGGAGGACCCCGAGCTGTTCAGCGCGATGGTCCGCTCGTGGGCGGTCGACGGCGTCGCGCACCCCGCGCTCGTGCCGCTCGGCGGCCGCTGAGCGCGCGCGGGCGCCGCTCATGCGAGAGTGGCGCCCGTGAGCGTGGGTGGAGAGGTCCTGGTCGCCCTGGCGATCCTCGTCGGTCTCGTGGGGATCGTCGTGCAGGTCCTGCCGGGGAACGTGCTCGTGCTGGGCGCCGTCCTCGTGTGGGCGATCGTCACGGGCGGGACGGCGGCGTGGGTGTGCTTCGCCCTCGCGGCGGTGTTCGTCGTCGCCGCCGAGGTCGCGCAGTACGTCCTCGCCGGGCGGCACATGCGCCGCGCCGAGGTCCCGTGGTCGACTCTCGTCTGGGGCGGTGTCGCCGGCGTGGTCAGCTTCTTCGTGATCCCCGTCGTCGGGCTGTTCGTCGGGTTCGTGCTCGCCGTCTTCCTCGCCGAGCTGGTCCGGCGCCGTGACCGGCGCGCGGCGTGGCGCGCGACCGTCGCCGCGATGCAGGCCACCGGCATCACGATCCTCGTCCAGCTCCTCGGCGGTCTGCTCGCCGCCGCGACGTGGCTCGTCGGCGCGTTCGTCGTGTGAGACGGCGCCGGTCGACGAGCCGCGTCGCGCGTGCCGGCCGGTGGTCAGCCGCCGGGCTCCATGACGTAGAGCGCGTTCCCGTCGACGTCGCGCAGCGAGAACATCGGCGGCACGCCTTCCCAGCGCAGCAGCTCGTCGACGTCCGCGCCCGCGGCCACGAGCGCCTCGTGGTCGGCGGCCGCGTCGGACGTGAGGAGCCGGATCCCCGTGTCGACGCCCGTCGGCCGCCCGTCGGCCCGGACGAGGGCGAGCGACGTCGTCGCGCCCGGCGGGGCGACCTCGATCCACCGGAACCCCTCCTGCAGCTCGCCGTCCATGCGGACCTCGAGGCTCAGCGTGCCGGTGTAGAACGCGAGCGCGCGGTCCTGGTCCGTGACGGGGACCGCGACGGTGTGCACGCCGGTCAGGTGCGTGGTGGCCATGGCGAACCTCTCCTCCCGCCGCGCGGTCGCGCGGCACCCGGCATGGTGACGTCGCCCACGACCGGAACTCATCGCCCGTCGTGACGACGTCGCGGCGGGCGCCGGTGGCCCGTCGTGTGGGCCGGGGCGCCTAGGCTGGGAGGGCCATGACATCGCTCTTCGAGAACCTCCCGCTGCCCGGCCTCGACACGCTGTTCGACGGCCCGCGCGTCGACCACGGCGGCGAGTCGCGCCTGCCGCGCACCGCCCCGCGCTGGACCGACGACGTCGGGGTGCCCGACGCCGCGGGCTCGCCCGCGCGGGCCGCCGG
>NZ_LWGL01000096.1 GCF_001722485.1 Cellulosimicrobium cellulans
GGCTGGCGCGGCAGATCGCGTCGGTCGAACGGACGATCACCACGATGGAAGGAGGTGGCGAGCTCATGGCGGACGACATGTTCGACGGGTTCGACCACACGCAGTACAAGGACGAGGTCGTCGAGCGCGCGCACGACGCAGGATGCCGCCGATCACGTGGCGCAGCAGCGGTTCGGGCCGCTCGCGCGTCGTCGTGGTCCGTCGCTCGCCCATCGCCGCTCCCGTCGCGCGTCGCCCGTCGACACGTGTGCGCCACGCTACTCCCGCCCCGGGCCGCACGGACCGGGGCGGGAGCGGCGATCTGCTGACGGCGTAACGCGGCCTGCCGGCCGCGCCGCGTCACCAGGTCTCGAGCGTGTGCGCCATCTGCCAGAAGCGGATCTCGTGGCGGCAGCTCAGCTCGAACGCGCGCTCCATGCGAGCCCGCTCCGCCTCGCCCGCGTCCGCGGCCAGCGCGTCGAGACGCTCGCGCTGGTCCGAGAGCACCGTCCCGGTGGCGTCGTCCGCGTAGAACTCCCACCACCCGGCCAGGGGGTGGTCCGTGCCGATCGCGCCGGTCGCGCCGGGCGTCGTCGTGCGCTCCGCGAGCCAGAACCGGCGCGCCGACCAGATGTACGTCCACGGGCACGGCAGGAGCGCGGCGAGCAGGACGCCGAGGGAGTCGCGGCCCGCGGCGAGCATGTGGTCGACGTACGCCTGGGCGCTCGGGGCGAGCCGCGTCGTCTGCGCCTCGGCGTAGGAGACGCCGAGGAAGTCGCACATCGCGTGGTGCGCGTGCGACTCGTCGTCCAGGAGGAAGCCTGCCTTGTCGTGGAACCACGCCGCCCACGCGCGGTCGGGCGCGAGCGTCATGCCGAGGCCGTAGCAGCGCAGGTACGCGGTGAGGTACTGGTGGTCCTGGCCCACGTAGTGCCGGACCGCCGCGGGCGCGACGGACCCGTCGCGCAGGCCCGCCAGGAACGGGTGGTCGTAGAACTCGTCGAACAGGTGCGCGTACCGGCGGCCGAGCTCGGCGCTGAAGCCGGTCTCGTCGTCCGCGACGAGGACGCGCGGGTCCTCCGGCGGCTCCGGTCGGGTCCCCGCAGGGTCCGTCCGTGCAGGGTTCAGGGTGATGGCAGCAGGCGTCGTCATGCCCACGTTCCTCCGCTCGTGCTAGCGAGATCAGGTTCGACGGGTCCGGGCGGCCTCACCGCTCGTCTCAGTCCCTCGACCCGGTGACGTGCGCACCGGGCGGGACGCCCCGCGTGGTTCGGCGGCACCCTAGCAGGACGGCGCGCGCGACGGGCAGCCGGCGGGCACCATGGGACGGACGGCGCCGCCGCCGGCGGCGCGGACCTGCGAGGAGGCGCGATGTTCCGCAGCGTGTTCCCCATCCTCACGGTCGCCGACGTCGAGCGTTCTCTCGGCTTCTACCGCGACCTGCTCCGCGGGACCGTGGAGTACGCCTTCCCCGACGACGGACCGCCCGTCTACGTGAGCGTGCTCGTCGGCTCCTCGCCGCTCGGCATCGGGCTCGACGACGGCACCTCGCCGGTCGGCGGCACCACCCTGTGGGTCTACGTCGACGACTGCGACCGTGCCGTCGACCACCTCGCCGCCGCCGGGGTCACCGTGGTCGAGCCCCCGACGGACCAGCCGTGGGGCGAGCGCGTCGCGCGCGTGCAGGACCCGGACGGCAACGTCGTGGTGCTCGGGCAGGAGGCCGCGGCCCCTGCCGAGCCGCAGGGACCGACGGGGCTGTCCTGAGCGGTGCGGGAGCGGGCGGTGGAGCTCGTGGACGACGGCACCGCCGAGGTCGTCACCGCCGGCACGCGCACGCTGCACGGGAGGTCTCGCTCGACGGCGACGGCCCGTCCGCGACGCGGACCTGGCGCGCGGCGCTCGAGGAGGCGTACGCGTACGTCGCGGGACCCTGAGGCTCAGGCGTCCTCGTGGACGTGGATCCGCTCGCCGTGGGCGCTGAACAGCGTGAGGATCTCGGCGGGCCTCTCCGAGGCGCTCGCGATGCCGTGCGGTCGCCGGGTGTCGAACTCCGCCGCCTCGCCGTCGTGCAGCACGGTGACGTCGCCGCCGACGGACAGCGCCACGGGTCCCGTGAGGACGTAGAGCCACTCGTAGCCGGCGTGGGCCTTCTGCGCGATCGGCGTCGACACGTCGCGCCCGGGCAGGACCAGCTTGAACGCCTGGACGGGGGCGCCGGCGCCGGTGAGCGGGATGTAGACCATGCCGTGCCGGCGCACCGGTCGGACGTGCACCCGGGGGTCGCCCGTGGGCGGGGCGCCGACGAGGTCGTCGAGCGGGACCCGGTAGACACGCGCGAGCGGGACGAGCAGGTCGAGGCTCGGGCGCCGGTGGCCGGACTCGAGGCGCGACAGCGTGCTCGCCGAGGTCCCCGTGAGCCGGGCGACGTCGGACAGCGTCATCCGGCGTCGGTGGCGGACGTCGCGCAGCCGTGGCCCGACGGTGTCGAGCACCTGCTCGACGTCACGTCCGGGAGATCGCCCTGCTGTCGCGGTGTGCACAGGTCGTCACCCTAGGGGCGCCGTCGGGCGGGTCCAAGAGCTCGGGCGGGCCGTTTGCAGGACCCGCAACGGCGCTTGCGTCACGGCACGGCCGGTACCGACCCTGGCGGACGACCGGGCGGAACGCGCCGCCCACGCACGCGAGGACGGACCCAGCGCATGACCACGTACGACGCGGACTTCTGGGAGGGGCACTACCGGACGCTCGACCCGACCTGGGGGACGACCCCCAACGCGGCGACCGTCGCCACCGTCCCCCGGCTCTTCGCCGGGCCAGGGGAGGCGCTCGAGCTCGGCGCGGGTCACGGCGGGGACGCGCTCTGGCTCGCCGGCCAGGGCTGGAGGGTGACCGCGCTCGACGTCGCGGCGACCGCCGTCGACCGCATCGCGGCCCGCGCCGCGGAGCAGGGCCTGGCGCACCAGGTCCGCGCGGTCCGCTCCGACGCCGCGAGGGACCCGCTGCCGCGCGGGCCCGTCGACCTGGTCCTCGCCGTCTTCTTCTCCGCACCGGAGCGCGAGGGCGTCCTGCGACGCGCGGCCGCGTCCGTCCGGCCCGGCGGCGCCCTGCTCCTCGTCGACCACGGCTCGAGCGCCCCCTGGTCCTGGAGCAGCTCCCCGCACGACCACCCGGCGCCGGCCGAGCTCGTGCACGCGCTGGACCTCGGGCCGGCCTGGGTCCCCGAGCTGCTCGACACCCCCAGGAGACTGGCCACCGGTCCGGGCGGCCGGCGCGCCGAGGTCGTCGACACCGTCGTCGCGATGCGCCGGCGGGCGGCATGACGACGTCCCCACCGACGTCCCCGCCGACGCCGACGCTGTGGCAGCCGCTCCGCCTCGGCGCCGCGGCGCTGCGGAACCGTCTCGTCCTGTCCCCCATGACGCGCCGGCGCGCCGCCGACGACGGGTCGCCCACCGCCCTCATGGCCGAGTACTACGCCCAGCGGTCCGCGTTCGGGCTGGTCGTCACCGAGGGCGTCTACCCCAGCCCGGAAGGGCGCGCCTACGCGAACCAGCCCGGGCTCGCCGACGACGCCCACGCACGGGGCTGGTCGGCGGTGACCGCGGCCGTGCACGCGCACGGGACGCCGGTCTTCGCCCAGCTCATGCACGCCGGACGCGTCACGAGCCCCTCCGTCACGGGCGTCGACCGGGTGCTCTCAGCCTCGGCCGTCGCGTACGAGAGCCACGGTCACCCGGCGCCGCACGTCACGGCGGCCACGTCCGCCGACGTCGAGCAGCTCGTCCTGTCCCACGTCGAGGCAGCGCTCCGCGCGCGCCGCGCGGGGTTCGACGGCGTCGAGCTCCACGCCGCCAACGGCTACCTCCTGCAGCAGTTCCTCGCCCCGTCGACGAACCACCGCACCGACGGGTACGGCGGCTCCCCGCAACGCCGGGCGCGGTTCGTCACCGAGGTCGTCGAGGCGGTCGCCGACGCGGTCGGCGCGGACCGCGTCGGCCTCCGCATCTCGCCCGGGGCGAACGTCCAGGGTGCCCTCGAGACCGACGAGCGCGACGTGTCGGCCACGTACACGGCCCTGCTGACGAACCTGCGGCACCGGTCGCTCGCGTACGTCAGCGTGATCCACCCGTCGGCCGACGGGGCCCTCGCGCGGTCGCTGCGGCGCGCCGCGGGCACGCGCACGATCGCGAACACCGGGTTCGCGCGGGTCACCGACCGGCGCGCGGCCGCCCGTCTCGTCGAGCGCGGCCACGCCGACGCCGTCGCGGTCGGACGTCCCGCGATCGCCAACCCCGACCTCGTCCGGCGCTGGCGGGACGACCGCCCGGAGGCGACGCCGGACCCGGCGACGTTCTACGGGGGCGGCGCCCGCGGGTACACCGACTACCCGGCGGACGGCGCACCCGACGCGGCACGGGCGGCGGACCCGGTGCCCGCCCGGTGAACGACGCGACCGGCCGGCAGGGAGTGCCCCCACCGGGACTCGAACCCGGAACACGCCGGGTTTAAGCCGGCTGCCTCTGCCAGTTGGGCCATGGGGGCCGGCCACGACCCTATCCCCCGGCATGTCCCGCACCGGAACGCGAGGAGGCGCCGCGCCACCGCCCGGACGCGACGAGGGGCGAGCCGATCGCTCGGCTCGCCCCTCGTCGTCCGGTGCGTGCGGGAGGTCCCGCGCGGCTCAGGAGGCCTTGCTGGCCGGGGTGCGCTCGTCCGCGTCGATGGTCGGCTCGGCCGCACCGGACTGCGCGGCGGCCGCGGAGCCCTGCGCGGTCTGCTTCACCGGGCCGCCGTCCTTCTTCGGCGGCACGGACGCGGCGCGGAACTCGGCGCGCGGGTCGTGCAGCGAGCCCAGCGAGACGAGCTCGCGGCCCATGAGGAACTGGCCCATCCAGCCGACGAAGATGCGGACCTTGCGGTTCCCGGTCGGCATCGCCATGACGTGGTAGCCGCGGTGCATGAGCCACGCGAGCGTGCCGCGCAGCTTGAACACGCCGAACAGCTCCGCGACGCCCTTGTACAGGCCGAGGGACGCGACGGTGCCGACGTTCTTGTGGCGGTACTCGACGGGCGCCTCGCCGTGCAGCTCGAGCGCGATGTTGTCGGCCAGGCGCGTGGCCTCGCGGATCGCGTGCTGCGCGTTCGGCGGGCAGAACTTGCCCGGGTTGAGCACGTCCGGGACGGCGGCGCAGTCGCCGGCGGCCCACGCGTTCGGCACGAGGTTGCCGTCGGCGTCCTCGACCTGGAGCGTCGGGCGCACGGTCACGCGGCCCATCTTGTCGACCGGCAGGTCCGACGCCTCCTTGAGGACCGGGTTCGCCTTGACGCCCGCGGTCCACACGATCGTCTCGGAGTCGAACTCGACACCCGTCGACGTGACGACGTGCCCGTTCTCGCACGAGGACAGGAACGTGTTGAGGTGGAACTCGATCCCGCGCTTCTTCAGCTCCTCGAGGGCCCACTCGGCCATCGGCTCGCTGAGCTCCGGCAGGATGCGGCCGGCGCCCTCGATCATGACGAAGCGGAGGTCCTTCTCCTCGATCGTCGCGTAGTTGCGCGTCGCGTGGCGGGCCATGTCCTCGATCTCGGCGAGCGCCTCGACACCGGCGAACCCACCGCCGATGAACGTGAACGTCAGCATGCGGCGGCGCAGCTCGGCGTCCCACGTGGACGACGCGACGTCCATGCGGTTGATCACGTGGTTGCGGACGGCGATGGCCTCCTCCACGTTCTTGAAGCCGATCGCGTTCTCCGCCAGACCCGGGATCGGGAGCGTGCGCGAGACGGAGCCCAGGCCGACGATGAGGTGGTCGTAGGTGACCGAGTAGTCGTCGCCCTCCTCCGGGCGGATCGTCACGGTCCGGTCGCCGTGGTCGATGCCGACGACCTTGCCCTGCAGCACGTCGATGCCCTTGAGCGCGCGGCGGTGCGGCGCGACGACGTCGCGGGCGTCGATCGAGCCCGCGGCGGCCTCGGGGAGGAACGGCGCGTACGTCATGTACGGGCGCGGGTCGACCACGACGATCGCGGCCTCGCGGCGGCCAAGCTTCTTGCGCAGGCGGCGGGCCGCGTACAGGCCGACGGAGCCGCCGCCCAGCACCACGACGCGCGGCACCTTGCGCGGCCGCGGCGAGGCGGCCTGCGGGGCGACCGCCGTCGCGGTGGTGGGCGACGAGGCCACCTGCGTCGCGGCCGACGTCACCTCCGGTGCGTCCTGGGCACGGTCGACCGAGGTCAGGTCATTCTGAGGCATGGTCCCAGAGTATTACCGCTCGGGCCCTTGGCACGTCGGGGCGTCCGTCAGCCGGGCGTGATCCCGCGCACGCCCGGCCCGACGGGCGGCGACCGCGGGTCAGGCGATCGACCACGCGATGCCGTCGAGGATGTCGTGCTCGCTGGTCACGACCTCGGTGAGCGACCCGCCGGCCGCCGCGACGTCGTCGCGCACCCGCCGGACGACCTCCGACCACACGAGCGCGCCCGCGCCGATGACGTCGACCCGACCCGGGTGCATGAAGCCGAGCGCGGCGCGCTCGTCACGGGTGCGGTGCAGCAGGTCGTCGCACGCGGCGAGGACGTCGTCGACGGGCAGGACCGCGCCGTCGATGCGCTCGCGGTCGTAGGCGGCGAGCCGCAGCGCGTGCGCCGTGACGGTGGTCACCGAGCCGGCGAGCCCGACGAGCGTCGCGGCCCGGCCGAGCGGCACGACGCGGGCCGCCTCGTCGAGCGCCGCCCGCACGTCGGCGCGGGCGGCGGCCTCCTCCTCCGCGGTGGGCGGGTCGCCGTGCAGGTGCCGCTCGGTCATGCGCACGCAGCCGACGTCCGTCGAGTACGCGGCGTCCGGCGTCGTCGTGCCGTGCACGAGCTCGGTCGAGCCGCCGCCGAGGTCCACCACGACGTACGGCCCGGGACGGACCGCGGCCACGGTCGACGTCGCGCCGCGGAACGACAGCTCCGCCTCCTCCTCGCCCGAGACGACCTCCGGCTCGACCCCGAGCGCGTCGAGCACCCCGCGCACGAACTCGTCGCGGTTCTGCGCGTCGCGGGTGGCCGACGTCGCGACGAAGCGCGTCCGCGTCGCACCGAGCTCCTCGATCACGCGCGCGTACCGGCGTGCCGCGTCGAGCGTCCGCTCGAGCGCCTCGGGCGCGAGCCGCCCCGTCCGGTCGACGCCCTGGCCGAGCCGGACGACCTCCATGCGGCGGTCGAGGTCGACGAGCGTCCCGGCGACCGGGTCGACGTCGGCGACGAGCAGGCGGATCGAGTTCGTGCCGCAGTCGACGGCCGCGACGCGCGAGACCCCGGGCGTCGGGTCGGCGGGACGGTCGGCGGTGTGCGCGGCGGGCGGCGCGGTGGGACCGGATGTCATGCGACCAGGGTGCCACCCCGGCGCACCGCACGCGGCGCGCCGACACGTCCGCGGGGCGCGCGTGCGCGCCGGACCCTCGGGACAGGGGATGATGTGCGCGAGAGATCCACACGTGCTCGGCGGAGGAGACACGCACATGCACCATCCGGCGGGCAGCGGCGAGACGCCGGGGTCCGGGGCGCCCGGACGTCCCGGCCGCGCGGTCGCGACGCGCGAAGCGGCCGTGCCGGACGTCGACGCGACGCGCGCCGAGCGGCTGGAGCTGCTCGACGCCGCCGCGCAGGCGGCAGGGCTCGGCACGTTCCAGTGGGACCTGTCGACCGGCGCCCTGCACTGGGACGCGGCGCTGCTCGAGGTGTTCGGCTACGACGAGCGGTCCTTCGGCGGCACGATCGGCGCGTTCAACGCGCGGCTGCACCCGGACGACCTCGAGCTCGTCACCGAGGCGCTCGACACCGCGATCGCCACGTGCGGCGTCTACGAGGCGGAGTTCCGCGTGCTGCGGCCCGACGGCACCGTCCGCTGGCTCACCGCACGGGGCCGGGCGCTGGGCGGTCCCGACGGCGTCGCGGAGCAGCTGGTCGGCGTCGCGACCGACACGACGGCCCTGCGCGCCGGCGAGGAGCGCGTCCGGCAGATCCTCGAGGACATGACCGTCGGGTACTTCTGGCTCGACCCCGAGTGGCGCTTCGGGTACGTCAACCCCGAGGCGGAGCGCATCCTGCAGAGCACGCGCGAGCGCCTCGTCGGTGGCGTCGTGTGGGAGCTGTTCCCGGCGAGCGTCGGGACGGTGTTCGAGGACAGCTACCGCGGGGTCGCGCGGACGGGCGAGCCCGTCGTCTTCGACGCCTACTACCCCGCGCCGCTCGACGCCTGGTACGAGGTGCGGGCCGTGCCGGAGCGCGGTGGCGTCGCGGCCTACTTCACGGACGTGACGGAGCGGCGCCGCGCGCTCGAGCTCGCCCAGGAGGCGCAGGAGCGCTCGCAGCTGCTCGCGTCGGTCGCCGCGGAGCTCGCCGAGATCCTCGACCCCGTCGGGGCGCTCGAAGCCGTGCTCCCCTACCTCGTGCCGGCCGTCGCCGACTTCGCCATCGCGAGCGTCCTCGACGAGGGCTCGGGCGGGTGGCAGCAGCGCCTGCGCGACGTCGCGGCGCTGCACGCCGACCCGGCCCGCCAGCCGGCGCTCGACGCGTACGCCGCCGCGCGCGTGCCGGCCCTCACCCCCACGTCGCTCGTCGCGGAGACGCTCGCGGGAGCGCCCCAGGCCCTGCGCACGGGCGCCCCGCGCCCGGGTGACCTCGTCGAGGAGGGGCCCGCGCACGACCTCCTCGTCAGCCTCGAGCCGCACGCCATCGTCGTGCTCCCGCTGCGCGGCCGCGGCCACACCCGCGGCCTCCTCACCCTCGTGCGGGGCGAGGCGCGGGGACGGTTCACCGACGCGGACCTCGCGTCGCTGCGCGACGTCATGGCGCAGATCGGGCTCGCGCTCGACAACGCGCACCTGCACGCGGCGCAGCGCACCCTCGCCGAGGAGCTGCAGCGCAGCCTCCTCACCGCGCTGCCCGAGCCCGACCACCTGCACCTCGTCGCGCGGTACGTCCCCGCAGCCACGGGGACGCAGATCGGCGGCGACTGGTACGACGCCTTCCTCGTGCGCGACGGCAGCACGTGCCTCGTCATCGGCGACGTCACGGGTCACGACCTGCGGGCCGCGGTGTCCATGGCGCAGGTGCGCAACGTGCTGCGCGGCGGCGCGCACGCCGTCGTCCGCTCGCCCGCCGCGATCTTCGAGTCGCTCGACTGGGCCATGCACGACCTCGGGGTCGGTGCCATCAGCACGGGCGTCCTCGCGAAGGTCGAGCAGCCCGCGGAGCTGGCCGAGCGGGGCGAGCGCCTGCTGCGCTGGTCCAGCGCGGGCCACCTGCCGCCGCTCCTGCTGCACCCCGACGGCCGTGCCGAGCTCCTGCACCGCTCGACGAACCTCCCGCTCGGGCTGAGAGCGCGCGAGGACCGCGAGGACCACACCGAGATCGTCCCCCCGGGCTCGACCGTCGTGCTCTACACCGACGGCCTCGTCGAACGCCGTGGGGAGTCGCTGCACGTGGGCCTCGAACGCCTGCGCACCACGGCCGAGCGCCTCGCCGGGCTCCCCCTCGAGGACCTGTGCGACCGGCTCATCGCCGACCTCGCGGCGGGCGCCGAGGACGACGTCGCGCTCCTCGCCGCGCGCGCGCACCCCGACGACCGGCCGCGTCCCGCGGAGGCCGGGCCCGAGGTGCTGCCCGACGACCTGGTCGAGGAGGCGCGCCGGGACGTCGGCTGAGACGCCGGCGCGCCGCGCCGGGTCAGCAGGTGCAGCGGTCGGGGCGCCACACGTCGCGCACGCGCTCGAGCGCCTCGTCGCCGAGCGGGTTCACGCCCGGCCCCGCGGCGAGCGCGTGCCCGACGAGCACGTGCAGGCACTTGACGCGCGTGGGCATGCCGCCGGCGGAGATGCCGTCGATCTCGTCGACGTGGCCGAGCGCCTCGCGCTGCGCGAGGTAGTGCTCGTGCGCCGCCCGGTAGGCGGCGGCGAGCTCCGCGTCCTCGGCGAGGCGCTCGGTCATCTCCTTCATCACGCCGTTCGCCTCGAGCGTCGACGCGGCGGCGACGGCGCCCGGGTGGGTGAGGTAGAACGTCGTCGGGAAGGGCGTGCCGTCGTCCAGGCGGGGCGCCGTCCGCACGACGAGCGGGCGGCCGCAGGCGCACCGGGCCGCGATGCCCACGACGCCGCGCGGCGTCCGGCCGAGCTGCTCGACGAGCACCTCGAGGTCGTGCGCGGAGACGTCCGCCGCGGGGTCGTCGGCGGGGATGGCCAGTCTGGCGTCGCTCACAGCAGGTCCTCGGGATGGCTCGTGCAGGGATCAGGGGTGCGGCGCGACGGCCGCGTCACCCATTGTCCCCGCTCGTGGCACCGGTCGTGCCCTCGGGCACCGGCTGCCGTCCCGCGACCTGCACCGACTCCCACACGGCCTGGTACCAGGGCGCGCCGCTGTCCGCGCCACCCTCGACCGGACCGTCCGAGATCGCCTGCCCCGTGCGGGGGTCGACGTCGTCGACGACCGTCTCGGGGTCGAGCACGCGCCAGGGCCGCTCTCCCGGCATGACGAAGTTGAGCCGGTCGCGGGCCTGGCGCTCGACGTAGGCGCGGTCGTCCCACCGCTCGAGCTCCGCCTGGAGCTCGTCGCGCTCGCTCTGCGCGTCGGACAGCTCGGTCCGCAGCGCGCGCAGCTCGTTCGTCTGGTTCACGTACGCGCGGACGGTCGGCAGCACGAGGACCGCGGCGAGGAGCACGACGACGGACAGCACGAGCGTGCGGACCGTCACCACCTCGGGGAGCAGGAAGCCGTAGCGGCTCCGGCGCCGGTCCTCCGGCGCCGGTCCCTGGGGCCGCCGCGGCGCAGGCGCCGACGGCGTGCGCGAGCCGCGTCCGGGACGGGCGGACGAGCCCGGGCTCGGGGGACGGCGCGAGGACGGCATGGCCCGATTGTGCCGCCCGGCGGCCTCACGACCGGGGAGCACGCGCGGGGACGTGGCCCGGGCAGGCCGATCGACACGACATCTTCACCGTCCGCGCGGCACCGGCGCTGAGGTGTCGAGCTCCTGGGAGACGCCGGAGGCCCGGCGGACCGTGACGGTCCGCCGGGCCTCGGCGTGCGGGCCGCGCGCTCGCGATCAGGCCTGGTCAGGCCCGATCAGGCGATGGCGGTCAGGCCGACCAGCGCGGGAACGCGCCGCGACCGGCGTAGCGGGCCGCGTCGTCCAGCGCCTCCTCGATGCGCAGGAGCTGGTTGTACTTGTTGATGCGCTCGCCGCGGGCGGGGGCACCGGTCTTGATCTGGCCGGCGTTCGTCGCGACGGACAGGTCGGCGATCGTCGTGTCCTCGGTCTCGCCGGAGCGGTGCGACACCATCGCGGTGAAGCCGTTGCGCTGCGCGAGCTCGACCGCGTCGAGCGTCTCCGTGAGCGAGCCGATCTGGTTGAGCTTGACCAGGAGCGAGTTCGCCGCCTTGAGCTCGATGCCCTTGGCGAGACGCTCCGGGTTGGTGACGAACAGGTCGTCGCCGACGATCTGGACCTTGTCGCCCACCGCGGAGACGAGCTGCGACCAGCTGTCCCACTCGTCCTCGGACAGCGGGTCCTCGATGGACACGAGCGGGTAGTCGCGCACGAGCTGCTCGTAGTACGCGATCATCTCGTCCGGCGTCTTCGCGCCGCCCTCGAACTGGTACGCGCCGTCCTTGAAGAACTCGGTCGAGGCGACGTCGAGCGCGAGCGTGACGTCGGTGCCGGGCGCGAAGCCCGCCTTCTCGATCGCGACGAGGATGAGGTCGAGCGCCTCGCGGTTGCTCGACAGGTTGGGCGCGAAGCCGCCCTCGTCGCCGAGGCCGGTCGCGAGGCCCTTCTCCTTGAGCACCGACTTGAGCGAGTGGTAGACCTCCGCGCCGGTGCGCAGCGCCTCGCGGAACGAGGAGGCACCGATCGGGGCGACCATGAACTCCTGGATGTCGACGTTGGAGTCCGCGTGCGACCCGCCGTTGAGGATGTTCATCATCGGCACGGGCAGCACGTGCGCGTTCGGGCCGCCGACGTAGCGGTACAGGTCGAGCCCGGCCGACTTGGCGGCCGCCTTCGCCACGGCGAGCGAGACGCCGAGGATCGCGTTCGCGCCCAGCTTGCCCTTGTTCGGCGTGCCGTCGAGGTCGATGAGGGCGGCGTCGATGAGGCGCTGGTCCTCCGCCTCGAAGCCGATGAGCTCCGGGGCGATGTCGTCGATGACGGCGTTGACCGCGCCCTCGACGCCCTTGCCCAGGTAGCGGGACTTGTCGCCGTCACGGCGCTCGACGGCCTCGAACGCACCCGTCGACGCGCCCGACGGCACGGCGGCGCGGGCGAACGTCCCGTCGTCCAGGACGACCTCGACCTCCACGGTCGGGTTTCCACGGGAGTCGAGGATCTCGCGCGCTCCAACGGCTTCGATGCTGGCCACAGGTGCTCCTTCAGGCAGGGCTCGCAGGCGCAGCGTCGTCGGCCGACCGGGCACGGGAACCCGGGCGCCGCGTGCGCGCCCGCGACGGTGGTGGGTTTACGGCCCCAGCCTAGTGCCCGGATGTGACCTGCGCCGCTGCGTCCGTCCCTCGGGCGCGCCGCGGTGACGTCCGCGGACGACGCCGGGACGAAGGTCCCGCGCGGCCGGTCAAGCCTCCTGCGCGGCGCGCTCGGCCTCGACGATGCCCGCCTCGACGCGGCGCAGCTCCGCGCGCAGCGCCGCCTCGGCGTCGACGCCCGCGACCACAGAGGAAGCCATGGCTCCAGGGTAGTCGGGGCCCACGAGCACCCCGTGTCGCCGATGTCACATCGTCTGCGGGGAAGACGGTTGAA
>NZ_LWGL01000097.1 GCF_001722485.1 Cellulosimicrobium cellulans
CCGGCCAGGGCGGCGCTCAGGGCGCCGCGCAGCCGGCCGGCCAGGGTTCGGGCCGTCGTCGTGGCGGTCGCGGGCGCGCCCAGCGCCCCGCCGGCTCGTCGGGCCCGACCGTCTACTCGACGTCGACCCCGCGCTGACCACGGCCGGAACGGCTGGCACGGCCGGGAACACCGGCCCGGAGCACGTGGTTGAGACCGTCGGAGGTGGAGCATGACCAGTCAGACCCATGACAGCCAGCCCTACGAGGTCGCGAAGACGGACGCCCAGTGGCGCGAGCAGCTCTCGCCGCAGGAGTACGCCGTGCTGCGCCAGGCAGGCACGGAGCGCCCCTGGACCGGCGAGCTGCTCGACGAGCAGCGCGTCGGGGTGTACCGGTGTCGTGCGTGCAGCAACGAGCTGTTCCGCTCGGACACCAAGTTCGACGCGCACTGCGGGTGGCCGAGCTTCTTCAGCCCGCTCGCCGGCGACCGCGTCGAGCTGCTGACCGACCGCAGCCACGGGATGGTGCGCACCGAGGTGCGCTGCGCTCGTTGCGGCTCCCACCTGGGGCACGTGTTCGACGACGCGCCCCAGACCCCGACGGGCGACCGCTACTGCATGAACTCGCTGAGCCTCACGTTCGAGGCCGCGCAGTAGCGCGTCCCGCAGCGCGTGCCCCGGCGACCCGCCGGGCGCCGGCGTCGGCGGCGAGCGCCAGCCCGACGCCGGCCGCGTAGCAGACCAGGTCCCGCACCGCGAACGTGCTCCCCAGGAGCCACGCCGCGGGCGGGACCTCGTCGTTCACGGCGGCGGCCAGCCCGGTCGCCTGCAGGGCCTCGACGGACCAGCACCACCCGAGCGCGAGCGCGGCGACGACGCCGGGCCGCAGCCGGGGGAGCACCAGCGCGACGAGCGCGTACGTGGCCACCGCGTAGAGGACGTCGCCGCCGACGTCGCCCGCCGGGTCGGGCACCTGCGTCGCCACGACGAGGCCCGCCACGACCACGACCGCGAGCGCGGCGCCCGCGACGGTGCGGCGCCGGGCGTCCGCCGTGCGGCTCACCGCGCGGCGTTCCAGCGCACGACGTCCTCGGAGTAGCGGTGCAGGAGGCTCGCGAGGGTCGCGACGTCCTCGCGGTCCCAGCCCTCGAGCGCCTCCGTGATCGAGGAGACGCGCCCGCGGTGCGCCGCCTGGAGCCGCGCCTCGCCGTCGGGCGTGAGCGTGATGAGCTGGCCGCGGGAGTCCTCCGGGTCGACCTCGCGGGCGACGAGGCCGAGGTCGTGCAGACGGCTCAGCTGCCGCGAGATCGTCGCGCGACCGACGCCGAAGTGGGCCGCGAGCTCCGACCCGCGCACGCCCGGGCGGTCCGCGATGTGCGCGAGCAGCGGGTACGCGCTCGCCTCGAGGTCCGGGTGGACGCGGCGCGCCATCCCGCCGGCGACGGCGCCGGCGCGGCGCAGCATGACGCGCAGCTCCCGTTCGAGGTCGACGTACGGGGCGTCGGACCCGGTGGCAGGGTCGGCGGTCGGGGCGGGCGTCTCGGCAGGCACAGGCCCATCATGGCGCGTCGGCGCCGCACCGGTCACCACCGTGCGCGCAACTCGTCCCCGCCGGACGGGCCGACCGGGAGCGACGACGGCGGGCCCCGGACGTCCCGGGACCCGCCGTCGTGCCGTACCGCCGTGGGCTCAGCGCGTGCGCTCGCGCGTCGCCGGCTCGCCCTCCTCGACCACGCCGCCGGGCGCGACGGCGTCGACGAGCGTCGACTCGGCGAGGGCGGCCTCCTTCTCGAGGCGCTCCTCCAGGCCCGTCTTCGTGCCGAGCGGGACCTCCTTGAGGAAGATCACCGCGACGAGCGCGACGAGCGCGAGCGGCACGGCGACGAGGAAGATGTCGGCGATCCCGTCGCCATACGCCCGCTCGACGAGGTCCTTGACCGGACCGGGGAGCGTGTTGACGTCCGGGACGGCGTTGCTGCCGCCCATCGAGCTCGCGGGGACGCCGAGCCGCTCGAGGCCGGACTGGATCGACGTCGTCACCTTGGACGCCAGCACCGCGCCGAGGACGGAGACGCCCACCGCGCCGCCGAGCGTGCGGAAGAACGCGACGGTGGACGTGCCGGCGCCCATCTCCTCGACCGCGAGCGTGTTCTGCACGGCCAGCACGAGGTTCTGCATGAGCATGCCCATCGAGGTGCCGAGGAAGAACAGGTAGACGCTGATCAGCACGAAGCTCGTGTGGTAGTCGATCGTCGACAGCGCGAACAACGAGGCGGCGAGCAGCGCGGCACCCGTCACCATGATCGCCTTGTACCGGCCGAACCGGGTGATGAGCTGGCCGAACAGGGTCGAGGCGACGAACGTCCCGACGATCATCGGGATCGTCAGCAGGCCCGACTCCGTCGGGGTCTTGCCGCGGGCCACCTGCATGTACTGGCTGAGGAACACCGCGGTGCCGAAGAGCGCGAGGCCCACCGCGACGCTCGCGACGACGGCGAGCACGAAGGTGCGGTTCCTGAACAGCTGCAGCGGGATGATCGGCTCGGCGGTGACCCGCTCGACGAGGACAGCGGCGACGAGCGCGGCGACCGCGCCGCCGACCATGAGGGACGTCTGCCACGACAGCCACGCGAAGTTCTGCCCCGCGAACGTGACCCACAGGAGCAGCGTCGAGACGCCGACGCTGATGAGGCCCGCGCCCCAGTAGTCGATCTTCACGACGCGGCGCGCAGCCGTCGGCAGGTGCAGCGTGCGCTGGAGCACGACGATCGCGGCGATCGCGAACGGCAGCCCGACGAAGAAGTTCCAGCGCCAGCTCGCCGTGTCGGTGAGCACGCCGCCGAGGAGCGGGCCGCCGATCTGGCTGACGGCCATCACGCCGCCCATGAGGCCCATGAACTTGCCGCGCTCGCGCGGGGAGATGATGTCGGTGACGAGCACGGTCGCGAGCGCCATGAGACCGCCGGCGCCGAGCCCCTGGAAGGCGCGGAACGTGATGAGCGTGCCGACGTTCTGCGACAGGCCCGCGAGCGCGGACGACACGACGGCGACGACCAGCGCGACCTGGATGAGCACCTTGCGGTTCGTCAGGTCGGCGAGCTTGCCCCAGATGGGGGTCGAGATCGTCGTCGCGAGGAGCGTCGCGGTGACGACCCACGTGTAGGACGACTGCGACCCGTCGAGGTCGCTGATGATCTTGGGCAGCGAGCTCGACACGACGGACGTGGCGAGGATCGCGACGAACATGCCGAGCAGGATCCCGGAGAGGGACTCCAGGACCTCGCGGCGGGACATCGTGGTCTGGCCGGCGGAAGCCGGTGGCGCCTGGGTGGTGGCGGCGGTCATACGGCGGGGCTCCTCGTGGGACGGAGGTGGGGGAGAAGGTCGTGGTCGCGGGCGACGGCCGCGGTCACGCGGTCGATCTGCGCGGTGGCCGCCTCGAGCTCGTCGGCGCTCCAGGCGCCGAACGTCTCGGCGCTCATGGCCTCGACGAGGTCGTGGGCGCGGCGGACGACGTCGCGGCCGGCGTCGGTGAGCTCGACCGTGCGGGCCCGGCGGTCGCCGTCGTCGACGGTGCGGCGGGCGAGGCCGTCGTCGACGAGGTGGCTGACCTGGCGGCTCGCGACGGAGAGGTCGACGCGCAGCCGGGCCGCGACGTCGCCGAGCTGCACGGGGCCGCAGCGGTCGAGCAGCCGCAGGACGCCGAGCGCGGCGCGCGGGACGTCGAGGTCGCGGGCGATGCGGCCGGCGACCTCGCGCTGCACGCGGGCGAGCTCGTCGAGCGCGCGGACGAGGCCCGAGGTCGGGGTGAGGTCGCCGGGGGCGGCGGGACCGGCGTCAGGACGGGCGTCGGGACCGACGGCGGCGCCGGGTGCACGGGCGGGTGCAGAGGCAGGCACAATGAGACTCCTTGGTTGCTGCAGGCAAGCGTACTCCGTGCAGTTGCTTGTAGCAACCATTGCGCCCGGCAAGGAATTCCCGCCGGGGATGCGACGAGCCCGGGGCCGCCCACCCCCGCCGGTGCGGTCGGTGGACGACCCCGGGCTCGCCGGGGACGTGGTGCGCTACGCCCGCGGGCGCGCCCTCGCCTCGTCGCCCATGTCCTCCAGCTCGACGTCCTTGGTCTCGCGGACCTTCGCGAGGACGAAGACGAACGACAGCGCCGCGAAGATCGCGTACATGAGGTAGGGGATCGAGGCGCCGAAGGCCGAGAGCATCGGCGGGAAGGTCAGCGTGATGGCGAAGTTCGCGAGCCACTGGGCCATCGCGGCCACACCGAGCGCGGCCGCACGGATCCGGTTGGGGAACATCTCCCCGAGCAGGACCCACACGAGCGGACCCCACGACGCGCCGAAGAAGACGACGAACGCGTTGGCGGCCACGAGCGCGATCGGCCCCCACGGGGAGGGCAGGGAGATGTTGTCGCCGCTGCCGCTCGCCTGCGTGAACGCGAGCGCCATGATGCCGAGCGACACGGTCATGCCGGCCGAGCCGACGAGGAGGATCGGGCGGCGGCCGACCTTGTCGACCAGTGCGATCGCGATGAACGTCACGGCCACGTTGGTCACGGCGGTGATCGTGGAGACGAGGAAGGACTGGCTCTCGTCGAAGCCGACGGCCTGCCAGAGCGTCGTCGAGTAGTAGAAGATCACGTTGATGCCGACGAACTGCTGGAAGACGGACAGCAGGATGCCGACCCAGACGATCGGCTTGAGCCCGAACGTCGACCCGCGGAGCGTGCCCTCCTGGGCGTTCTTCTCGTCGATCGCGATCGAGCGGTGGATCTCGCGGATGCGCTGGTCGGCGTCCTCCTCCGGGCCGAGCACCGACTGCAGCACGCGTCGTGCCTCCTCGTCCCTGCCCTTCGCCACGAGGTAGCGCGGGGACTCGGGGATGCGCAGCGCGAGCACCCCGTAGACCAGGGCCGGCACGACGCAGACCAGGAACATCCAGCGCCAGGCCTCCCACCCGAGCCACAGCTCGTTCGCGGCGCCGCCGGCGGACTCCGCGAGCAGCTGGTCGGACAGCAGGGCGGCGAAGATGCCGACGGTGATGGCGAGCTGCTGCAGGGACCCGAGGCGGCCGCGCAGGCGGGCCGGCGCGATCTCCGCGATGTAGGCGGGGGCGATGACGGACGCGATACCGATGCCGACGCCGGCCATGAAGCGCCAGATCGCGAGGTCCCACGCGCTGAACGCGATCGCCGACAGGATCGAGGAGACGAAGAACAGGATCGCGCCGAAGACCATGACGCGCGTGCGGCCCCACCGGTCCGCGAGGCGGCCGCCCGACCAGGCGCCGAGCGCGCAGCCGAGCAGCGCGACGGCGACGACGAGGCCTGTGATCGACGGGTCGAGCTCGAACTGGCCCTCGATGGCCTGGACCGCGCCGTTGATCACGGAGCTGTCGAAGCCGAAGAGGAAGCCGCCGACCGCCGCGGCGAACGCGAGTGCGGTCGCCTTCCGGTGTGCGCTGCGGACGGCGTCCGACTGCTGACCTGCGGTGTCGCTGCGTGGCATGGGTCCCTCCGGTCGTCCTGGGGCGCCTGTGGGAGCCCTTTCGTCACTGTAGGTCCGTCCGTCGCGACCGGCGCGGGGAACGTCGCACGTCACAGCACGTGCGGGTGCCACGGCCCGTGCGGTCCGCCGGGTGCAGACTGGGCGGGTGCCCGACGACACCCCTGACGACGCACCCGCCACCCCCGGCGCCCCGTCGCCCGGCCGCCCCGACCCCGGCCGGGCGGACCGGACAGCGCGCCCGCGGCGCCCCGCGATGCTCGACCCCCGCGACGCCGAGGACCTCCCCGGCGAGCTCGACCCCGCCCTGCGCGACCAGGTCGCCCACACCACCGCGCAGGCGATCGTGCACCGCGCCCGCGACGCCGAGGACCCCCAGGTCGTCGCCCGCCTCGTGCGACTCGTCGAGACCGAGGGGCTCGACGTCGTCGCGTCCCTGTGGTCCGACGCCGCGCCGAACTCCCTGCCAGGCGCGCTGTGGCGGCTGTACGTCCTGCGCGAGTGGGTGCGGCGCGACCCGCAGACCGTCGCGCTGCGCTACCGCCTCGGGGTCGACGCGGCGCCCGTGCACGAGGCGATCGCCGGCGTGCCGCGCCCGCCGGAGCCCCAGGACCTGCGCGAGCTCGCGGACGCGGTGCTGTCCGGCGTGTTCGCCGGCGACCTCGCGGTCGCGCTCGAGCGCGCGGCGTCGTTCTGCCGCATCCTCGCGACCGGCGCGGCGTTCGACGCGGACGCGCGGGAGGTCGCGGACCCGGGCGCGGCGCTGCGCATGACCCGCGGCGCGTCGTCGCTGCAGCGCACCGCCGAGGAGCTCGAGCACGCCGCCACGCTGTGGCGGGCGGACCGGCTGGACTGAGCGGGACCCGTCCGGACCCCGTGCGCACGGTCGGTCGCGCCCGCGCGGACGGTCGCACCGGCGCGCCGCCCTCGCACCCCGGGGCGGGGCCGTCTCGCGGAGCGCGAACACGGGGCTCTCCCGGTTCCCGTGCGGCGGAGCGGCACGTACGATGGACGAGACGTCGGGCCGCGGTAGCCCCGGGCTCCACACTCAGCCGCTACGAGCGGCCACGCGCCGAGAGGCGCTCCCGGTCCGGCGTCGCTCCGTGGCCCGCGCGGCCCGCGACGAGGCGGGCGGCGGCGGGCGGAACTCCTCCCCAGGCCGTGGCGGCGCGCCGTCGCCCCTGCGCCCCCCTCGGCGGACCGGTCGGCCGTGAGTGCGGGGGCGCGTCCGTCGTCCGCTACATTTGACGGGAGTTCGGCCGGCGTTCACCCGGACCTCACCGACACACGACTCGCTCGTCGCCGCGGACCGGACCCGGTACCGACGTCCTGCAGCCCGTGACGACCTCCACCCCGCCGTACCCCCCGGAGCCTCCTGTGCGCCTGCGCCTGACCCCGCGCGACACCTCGTTCTTCGACCTCCTCGCCGCCTCGGCCCAGCACCTCGTCACCGGCTCCACGCTCCTCGCCGAGCTGCTCGGCGCCGACCGCCCCACGCGCAAGGAGCTCGCGAAGCGGCTCAGCGACACCGAGCACCTCGCGGACGACGCGACGCACACGATCATGCGGCGCCTCAACCAGACGTTCGTCACGCCGTTCGACCGTGACGACATCTACGCGCTCGCCTCCGCGCTCGACGACTGCATGGACTACATGGAGGAGGCGGCCGACCTCATCGTCCTGTACAAGGTCGAGGAGCTGCCGCGGCGTGTCTCCGAGCAGGTCCAGGTGCTGCAGCGCGCGTCCGAGCTGACCGCCGAGGCGATGCCGCGGCTGCGCTCGATGAGCGACCTCGCCGAGTACTGGGTCGAGATCAACCGCCTCGAGAACCAGGCCGACAAGCTGCACCGCAAGCTCCTCGCCGAGCTGTTCGACGACGTCTCCGACCCCATCCAGCTCATGAAGCTCAAGGAGATCGTCGAGGTCCTCGAGGAAGCCGCGGACGCCTTCGAGAAGGTCGCGAACACGGTCGAGACCATCGCGCTCAAGGAGTCCTGAGCACCGTGGGCTCCGAGCTCGTCCTCGTCGTCGTCGTCGTGGCGTTCGCCCTGGCGTTCGACTACACCAACGGCTTCCACGACGCCGCCAACGCGATCGCGACGTCCGTGTCCACACGGGCGCTCACACCGCGCGCCGCGCTCATCATGGCGGCGGTGTTCAACCTCATCGGCGCGCTGCTCGGCACGGCCGTCGCGCAGACGATCGCCGAGGACATCGTCGCCGTGAACGACGTGCCGCCGCACCAAGGCCTCGTCATCGTGCTGTGCGGGCTCGTCGGCGCGATCACGTGGAACCTCATCACGTGGTGGCTCGGGCTGCCGTCGTCGTCGACGCACGCGATCATCGGCGGCCTGGCTGGCGTCGGCATCGCCTCGGGGATCACGGTCCACTGGGACGCGATCCTCGACAAGGTCGTGCTGCCGATGATCTTCTCGCCGCTCATCGGGTTCGGGCTCGCCTTCCTCCTCATGGTCGGCGTGCTGTGGCTCTTCCGGAACGCGCTGCCCACCCGCGCGTTCCGCCGGTTCCGCATCGCCCAGACGGCCTCGGCCGCCGCGATGGCGCTCGGCCACGGTCTGCAGGACGCGCAGAAGACGATGGGCGTCATCGTCCTCGCGCTCGTCGCGGGCGGCTTCCAGGACGACAACACGATCCCGCTGTGGGTCAAGCTGTCCGCCGCCGCCGCGATCTCGCTCGGCACCTACGCCGGCGGGTGGCGCATCATGCGCACGCTCGGCCGCAGGATCATCGAGCTCGACCCGGCGCGCGGCTTCGTCGCCGAGTCCGTGTCCGCGCTCGTGCTGTACGCCAACGCGTTCATCTTCCACGCGCCCGTCTCGACGACGCACACCATCACCTCGGCGATCATGGGCGTCGGCGCCACGAAGCGGCTGTCCGCCGTGCGCTGGGGCGTCGCGAAGAACATCGGCGCGGCCTGGGTGCTCACGATCCCCATGGCGGCCCTCGTCGCCGCGGTCGTGTACTGGCTCCTCAGCCCGCTGCTCGTCTGACCTGCACGCCGGGCGCGACGCGCCGCCCGGGCGGCGCGTCGTGCCCGGGGCGTCAGTGCAGGGGCGGCGCGACCTTCTCGGCGGCGACGACGCGCGGGCCCTTCGTCGTGCGCGCGACGTGCGCGACGATCATCTCGCCCGGGTCGAGGTACGGGTCGCTCGTCGGCAGGGCGTTCGCGACGGCCCGGCGCGAGTGCTGGCCGAGCACGTCAAGGACCGTGGGCAGCACGGGCCGGTGCGTGCACAGCACCGACGACGTCCCCGACTCGAGCAGCTCGCGGACCGCGCGCGCGACGCGCGCGGGCGAGCGCTCGTGCTGCGCCTCGGTGAGGTTGTCGCTGCACATCGGCTCGAGCCCGCTCGCGCGTGTGTACGGCGCGATGGTCTGCGCGCAGCGGTCCCACCGGCTCGTGACGACCGCCTCCACGCCGTACGCCGCGAGCACGGGCACGAGCGCCATGGCCTGCGCGTAGCCGGCCGGCGTCAGGGGCCGTTCCTGCTCGGCCCCGTGCCACGCGGTCCGGGCGACCGCCTTGCCGTGGCGCGCGATGACGACGACGTGCGTGGCGAGGCGCCCCTCCTCGTGCTCGTGCACGAGCGCGTCCAGGGGCGTGCGGTCCGCGTACCGGGTGAGGCGGCGCGCGGCGTCGGACGCCGCGAGCCACTCCGCCCGGTCGATCTCGTGCGGCGAGACCGGCGGCACCGGGGGCCGTGCGGCGAGCGCCCCCGCGTCGCGCGGCCGCGACGCGCGGCGCCCCGCCCAGTAGTGGACCCGCTTCACGCGGCCCTCCGACGTCAGGTACTGCAGCCCGGGCAGGGGGACGCCGAGCACGACCTGCTTCCCGGTCTCCTCCGCGACCTCGCGCACCGCGGCCGCCTGGAACGTCTCCCCGGGGTCGAGCTTGCCCTTGGGCCAGGACCAGTCGTCGTAGCGCGGCCGGTGGACGAGGCGCACCTGCAGCTCGCCGTCGTGCAGGCGCCACACGAGCGCGCCGGCCGACTCGACGACCGGCGTGTGCTCGACGTGCGTCGGGCCGAGCGCGGGGACGAGCGTGATCCCGTTGCCCGGTCCGGAGGGCGGCATCGCCATCCGGTCACCGCCTCCCGGTGAGGCGGCGGCGCTGGCGGCTCACGAGGCTCGCCTGCAGGTCGAGGAGCGGGCTCCCGTCCGGGCCGGCCGCAGGGCGCTCCCACGTACCGTCCGCACGCAGGTGCCACGACGCCGTCCCGTCCGCCATGGACGTGTCGACGAGGTCGAGGAGCTCGCGGACCTGGTCCGGGTCGGAGATGCGCACGAGCGCCTCGACGCGACGGTCGAGGTTGCGGTGCATGAGGTCGGCCGAGCCGATGAAGACCTCCGGGCCCGCGTCGGGGCCCTCGCCGATCTCCGGGCCCGCCGAGTTCGCGAACGCGAAGATGCGCGAGTGCTCGAGGAAGCGTCCGAGGATCGAGCGGACGCGGATGTTCTCCGACAGGCCGGGGACGCCCGGGCGCACGGCGCAGATGCCGCGCACGACCAGGTCGATCTTCACGCCCGCCTGCGACGCGCGGTACAGCGCGTCGATCGTCGTCTCGTCGACGACGGAGTTCACCTTGATCTTGACCCAGGCCTCGCGGCCCTCGAGCGCTGCGGCCGCCTCGCGCTCGATGCGCTCGATCAGCCCCGAGCGCACCGTGCGCGGCGCGACGAGCAGGCGGTGGAACCGCGACTGCGGCGCGTAGCCCGACAGCTGGTTGAACAGGCGCGTGAGGTCCTGGCCGACGTCCGGGTCGCACGTGAGCAGGCCGTGGTCGGTGTACAGGCGCGCGGTCTTCGGGTGGTAGTTGCCCGTCCCGACGTGGCAGTAGCGGCGCAGCCCGTCGGACTCCTGGCGCACGACGAGCGACAGCTTGCAGTGTGTCTTGAGCCCGACGATGCCGTACACGACGTGCACGCCCGCCTGCTCGAGCTTGCGCGCCCACGAGATGTTCGCCTGCTCGTCGAAGCGGGCCTTGATCTCCACGAGCGCGAGGACCTGCTTGCCCGCCTCCGCGGCGTCGATGAGCGCGTCGACGATGGGGGAGTCGCCCGACGTGCGGTACAGCGTCTGCTTGATCGCGAGGACCTTCGGGTCGGCCGCGGCCTGCTCGAGGAACGTCTGGACCGACGTCGAGAACGAGTCGTACGGGTGGTGCAGGAGGATGTCTCGCTCGCGGATCGCCGCGAACACGTCGGTCGGCGACGAGCTCTCGACCTCGGCGAGGTAGCGGTGCGTCGTCGGGACGAACGGCGGGTAGTGCAGGTCCGAGCGGTCGAGGTCGGCCATGAGGTTGAGGCCGGTGAGGTCGAGCGGCTCCGGAAGCTCGTACACCTCCTCCTCGACGACGTCGAGCTCGCGCACGAGCAACGCGCGGATGCGCGGGCTGATGCCGTGCGTCAGCTCGAGCCGCACGGGCGGGCCGAAGCGGCGGCGCAGGAGCTCCTTCTCCATGGCCTGCAGGAGGTTCTCGGCGTCGTCCTCCTCGACCTCCACGTCCTCGTTGCGCGTGACGCGGAACGTGTGGTGCTCGCGCACCTCCATGCCGGGGAAGAGGTGGTCGAGGTGCTGGGCGATGACCTCCTCGATCGGCACGAACGACGTCGGGCCGCGGTCGGTCGCCGCGGTCTGGGAGGTCGGCGCGGACGGGCGCCCGCGGGCGTCGACGGCGATGAAGCGCGGCAGCAGCGGTGGCACCTTGACGCGCGCGAAGTGCTCCTTGCCCGTGACGGGGTTGGCGACGACGACCGCGAGGTTGAGCGACAGCCCCGAGATGTAGGGGAACGGGTGCGCCGGGTCCACCGCGAGCGGCGTGAGCACGGGGAAGATTTGCTTGCGGAAGTACTTGTGCAGGCGCTCCTGCTCGCGCGTCTCGAGCTCGTCCCAGTGGACGAGCGTGATGCCCTCGGCGGTGAGCGCGGGCTGGACCTCGCCCGAGAACACCTTCGCGTGGCGCTCCATGAGCTCGTGGGCGCGCACGCTGATCGCGTCGAGCACCTGCCGCGGGGAGAGGCCCGACGCGGCGGTCACCGCGATGCCCGTCGCCATGCGTCGCTTGAGGCCCGCGACCCGCACCATGAAGAACTCGTCCAGGTTGGACGCGAAGATCGCGAGGAACCGCACGCGCTCGAGCAGCGGCTGCTGCGGGTCCTCCGCGAGCTCGAGCACCCGCTCGTTGAACGCGAGCCAGCTCAGCTCGCGGTCGGCGAAGCGGTCCGCCGGCAGCGGGGACCCGTCGGTGACGAAGGCGCCCTCGATGTCCGGCTCCTCGGCGATGTGCTCCGCGATGTGCGCCGCGAGCGAGGGGTCGAGCGCCGAGCGGCTGCTCGCTCCGTTCCCGTCGCCGGGCACGAATCGCCCCTTGGAGTCCCGGGTCGGTCCGCTCTTCTCGGCAGTCGTGCTCATGCGCCTATCGTGTCACCGCCGGATGAACGGCGCGTGACGTCTCTCACGCCGGCGCGTACTGGACGTGGACCTCGCGACGGGCGAACCCCGCGCGGTCGTACGTGCGCACGGCCGCAGTGTTGTCGCCGTCGACGTAGAGGACCGCCGTGGTCACGCCGCTCCGCGCGAGGTGCGCGAGCCCGACGGCGGTGAGGAGCCCGCCCAGGCCCTCGCCCTGGGCGTCCGGCACCACGCCGACGACGTAGATCTCGCCCTCGCGCGACGCGCCCTCCTGCCCGACCGGGATCTTCGTCCACACGAAGCCCACGAGGTCCCCCGACGTCTCGCGCTCCAGCAGGTGCAGCCCCGCGGGGTCGAACCAGTCCTCGCGCATCCGGTCGTGCAGGTCCGCGACGGTGAGCCGGCCCTGCTCGGGGTGGCTCGCGAAGGCGAGCGCGTTGGCCCGCACCCACGCGTCGTCGTCCTCGCCGGGGACGAACGTGCGCAGCCGCAGGCCCGCGGGCACGGCGGGGTCCGGGTGTTCCGCGGCGTCGCCCAGCGGCCGCTCGAGCACGAGCAGCTCGCGGACCGGGACGTACCCGGACCGTGCGGCGAGCGCGCGCGCCGCGGGCAGGTCGCCGTGCGCCCACACCCGCAGCGGCGGCCGGGCGGCC
>NZ_LWGL01000098.1 GCF_001722485.1 Cellulosimicrobium cellulans
CTCGCGCGCGAGGCGATCGACAGCGGAGCGGGCGGCCTCGGCGTGCCCCTCGCGGACGGCGTGCTCGCCGCCGCACTGCACGAGGTCGCGGGGCAGCTCGGCCTCGACGCGGACGACGTCGCGGACGCGGTCGAGGCCGCGCTCGGGGCGCGGCTCGTGGACGAGGCGGAGGGCGCCGTCGGGCGCGGCACCCGGTTCGCGCTCGCCCCGGGCGACGAGGTGGTGCTGACCGGCGAGATGCTGCGCAGCCGTCCCGCGTGGGAGGACGCGGTGCGCCGGGCCGGGCTCGTGCCGTGGGCCTACGTGACACGACGGACCCGGCTGCTCGTCGCTGCCGATCCCGACTCCCTGTCGACCAAGGCACGGACCGCCCGGCGCTACGGCATCCCGGTCGTCACCGAGGACGGGTTCGAGCGCCTGCTCGGCGCCGTCGACCTCGCCGCTGCCGACGACGAGCGCGGCGCGCTGTCGGCGTAGCGCACGGCTCGTCCGCGGGCGCGCACTCCGTGCACCCGGAGCGGCGGGCGACGACGCCGGTGCTAGCCGCTCGTCGCGAACCGGTAGACCGACTGGACGGCTCCGGCGCCGAGCACGCGCGACTCGACGAGCTCGGCGGTCACCGGCGCCGGGACCGGACCGAACAGCGGGATGCCCTCGCCGAGGAGCACCGGCACGCGCGTGATGACGATGTCGGAGAGCAGGCCGGCGGCGAGGAAGCCCTGGACGGTGCGGCCGCCGTCGACGTACGCGCGCGAGACGCCGGCCTGGGTCAGCGCGACCTGGAGGCCGTCGACGTCGTGGTGCACGGTCACGGCGGAGTCGCCCAGGGGCGCCTGCGGACCCTCCGGCACGGTGCGGGACAGGACGTGCACCGGCGTCGAGCGGTAGAGCCCGGGACCGGACCCGCGGATCACCTCGTAGCTCCTGCGGCCCATGACGACCGCGTCCACCGACCCGAAGAAGTCGTCGTAGCCGGTGTCGCCGAGCACGTCGTCGTACGACACGAGCCAGTCAATCTCATCGGTGGGACCGGCGATGAACCCGTCGAGGCTGCAACCCAGGAACGCATGGAAGGTCGGCATGGCCAGCACCGTAGGACCGGCCGCCGACACGCCGCTCCGGCGGTGGCGGGTGAACCCACCGACCGGTCAGGAATCGAGAAGAAGCCGCGGTCTGGCCTCTCTACCGTGGAGAGCGTCCAGCCACCACGAGCGAAGGAGCGACGATGACGAGCACGGCACGAACGGGTCCTGAGCCCGCGGGCGCACCGACGGAGGGGTTCTCCGAGCAGGAGCGCGCGGCCATGAAGGAGCGGGCCGCGGAGCTGCGGACGCGGTCACGGCGCGGCAAGGGCGCCGACAAGGCGGCGGCCGACGAGGCCGACGTCCTCGCGAAGATCGCCGAGATGCCCGACCCCGACCGCGCCCTCGCCGAGCGCGTCCACGCCATCGTGTCGACTGTCGCCCCCGACCTCGCCCCGAAGCTGTACTACGGGCAGCCGGGCTACGCCCGGAAGGGGAAGGTCGTCTGCTTCTTCCGCAGCGGTCAGGGGGACAAGGAGCGCTACTCGACGCTCGGGTTCAGCACCCTGGCGGACCTCGACGACCCGGACGGCCTGTGGCCGACGTCGTACGCGCTCACCGAGCCGACGGAGAAGGCCTGGGAGACGGTCGCGGAGCTTGTGCGGCGGGCCGCGGGCTGATGGCAGGCGCCCAGCCCTCTACACGCGGCCCCGTTCGTCCAGAGGGCGCGCGCGGTAGTCGCGCCACGCGTCGAGGAGCTCCTCGCGCGACCCAGCCGGATGCTTCTCGTACCAGTCGCGCGTGAAGCGGTTGTACTCGAACTGCCTGTCGATGGGCTTCGCCCCCTGACCGCGGGTGGCCCGGTAGTGGTCGAGCGCGTCCTGGAGGGTCTGCGTGCCGTCGGAGGCAGCGAAGAAGGCACGCATCTCACCGTCGAAGCGGAACGGTCCGCCGAGCTGCTCGGCGAACCATGCGCGCACGACCTGGCTGCACCGCTGGCCTCGGGGAACGAGGGTCGACGGAGTGAGCACCCCCGAGAGCTGCGCGGAGCCGACGGGACGCGCCCGCACGGGCTCGTCGAACGGCACCCCGTCGAGCAGAGCGGCAAGGCGACGCGTCAGGACGTCCTTGCTGCCCGAGGTCCGTGCACCGATCGAGCGGGCGAAGCCCACCAGCTCGTCCTTCGACCAGTACCAGCGCAGGAGCTCTGTCCCGGTGAGCGAGCTGGTGAGCGCGGGTCGTTCGAAGTCCTGGGAGGCCACCGGCAGCAAGATACCGGGCGACGTCATGGTGAAGGGCGCGGTCCGAACGCGGCGTCTGCCTCGTACGGGACCACCGACTCGACGAGATCGGAGGCCGTCCGCTGGTGAGCGGCCCTTCGAACCGGGCAGGCTGTGCCCATGAGCTCGGACGCGCCCGCCGACGTCGACTCCGTCCTCGACGAGCTCTACGCGCTGCCGCTGGAGCAGTTCGTCGTGTCGCGCAACGCCGCGTCGAAGCGCATCAAGGCGTCGGGCGACGCGGTCGGCGCCGAGCGCGTCGGGCGCCTCGCGAAGCCGACCGTCGCGGCGTGGGTGGTCAACCAGGTCGCGCGCGAGCACCCGGAGGAGGTGGCGGCGCTCGTCACGCTCGGGGACGAGCTGCGGGACGCGACGGAGGACCGCGACCGTGCTCGGCTGTCGGTGCTCGACCGATTGCGACGTGAGCGCACCGAGGCGCTGGTCGGTGCTGTCCGGGACGCCGGCGAGGTCGCGGGGCGCGCGGTGTCCGCGAGCGCCGTCGACCGGCTCGCGGAGACGCTCACGGCCGCCGTCATGGATGCGGACGCCGGAGCGGCCGTGCGTGCCGGGCGGCTCGGCCAGGCGCTGCAGCACGTCGGTTTCGGCCTCGTCGACGAGGGTGGGGAGCCGGCCGACGTCGTCGAGCTGCGGGCCGTCGGCGCCACGGGCGGGGACCGCGGCACGGCGAAGGCACGCCCCGGCGGCGGGCCGTCGCGTCGTCGGGGGTCGGGCAAGGACGCCGCTGCGGAGCCCGAGGAGGACGACGCGCTCGCCGCGGCGGAGCGCGAGGTCGAGGAGACCGCGGCGGAGGTGGACCGGCTCGAGGCGGCCCGCGACGAGGCGGACGGCCGTGCGCGCGAGGCGAGCGACGCCGTCGGGCAGGCCGAGGACGACCTGGGGCGGATCGAGGACGAGCTCGCCCGGCTCGCGGACGAGCGCGACGCGGCGCGCGCCCGGCTCGAGGCCGCACGCGCCGAGCAGGACGAGGCGCAGGAGGCGCTGGACGCCGCCGACGACGCGCTCGAGGCGGCCGAGGAGCGCGCGAGCGCAGCGCGGAAGGCGCGGCGAGCGGCACGGCGGCCGTCGCGCTGACCGGCGCGTTCGTCGTGCGCGAACGCGGGATTGAGCGAGGACGACTCAAGGTTGACGACGTCAGGACGCCGCGGGACCACCGCGGCAGCAGACCTGGAGGAGTCGACATGACCACCACCCTGATCCCCGCCCCGTTCGGCGCGTTCGCGGCGGACCGCCTCGTGCGGGACCTGTGGGCCCGTCCCGCGGCGCCGGTCGCCCGCTCGGGTCATGCGCCGGCGGCGGACGTCTACCGCGACGGCGACGACCTCGTCGCCCGCTTCGACCTGCCGGGCGTGGACCCGGAGCGCGACGTGACCGTCGAGCTCGAGGGTCGTCGCCTCGTGGTGCGCGGCGAGCGTCGCGACCAGCGCGTCGTCGAGGTCCCGGCTGACGCCGAGGCCGCCGAGGGCGAGACCGAGGCCGCCGAGGAGGCGCGCGCCGAGTCGGTCGAGAAGCCGGCCGGTCGCCGCATCCGCGAGGTGCGGTTCGGCGAGTTCCGCCGCACCGTCACGCTGCCGAAGATCGCGGACGCCGACGCCGTCCGCGCGTCCTACGACGCGGGCGTTCTCACCGTGACCGTCGCCGGCGTGTTCGCCGGCCGTGCGCCCCAGCGCATCGAGGTCACGCGCGCGGCCTGACGCCGCACCATGCTCCGGCCGCGCCCGCCCCTTGGCGCGGCCGGAACCCCACGTCGCGCCCGCCCCTGGCGCGACGCGGGCACCGACGGGGCCGGCACTCCCCTGCGCCGGCCCCGTCGTCGTGCACAGGCCCACCGAATTCACCCCGGTCCGCCCTGTCCAGCGCCGTAAGGCGACGGTTAGCGTTCACGGCATATCGCCACAGGCACGGTCGCCGGATCGCCACTGGTGGCGACCGCCGAGACGAGGACGTCCGATGAGCCTGTACTTCAACCCGCCGCCGGGATGGCCACCCGCACCCTCCGAGGACTGGCGCCCGCCCGAGGGCTGGAAGCCCGACCCCTCGTGGCCGCCGGCGCCGGAGGGATGGGAGTTCTGGGTCGCGCATCAGCCGGTCGAGCAGGACGGCGTCCTCGCGGTCACGCCTCCGGAGGCTCGGCGGTCACGACGCGGACTACGGGCGGCGCTGCTGTCCGGAGCCGCGGTGATCGTGTTCCTGCTCGGGCTTCTCGTCGGCCAGGGGAACTCCGCGCGCACGCTCGACGAGGCCCAGGAGGTCTCGGCCGCGGCCGCGCTCGAGCGCGACGACGTGGACGCCGAGCGCGCGACTCTCAAGGAGGAAGCCGCGGCCGTCGAGACGGCACGCGCGGAGGCGGAGGCGCTGCGGTCCGAGCTCGACCAACGCGAGACGACCGTCGCGACGCGCGAGACCGACATCGGAGGTCGGGAGACTGCCGTCGCGCAGCTGGAGGCGGACGTCGCGGCCCGCCTGGCGGACGTCGAGAGCCGCGAGGGAGCGGTGGCGCAGGCCGAGGCCGACCTCGCCACCCGGTCCCGCCCTGCGCCGTCGAGCCCGTCCGGCGGCTCCGCCGCCCCGGCCCCCAGCACCACGACCTCCTACAAGAACTGCGACGCCGTACGCGCCGCAGGCGCGGCACCCCTCCTGGCCGGCCAGCCCGGATACGCCCCGAAGCTGGACCGGGACGGCGACGGCGTGGCCTGCGAGTAGTCGCGGCCCGACAGCCCTGGCTCGCTCAGGCGAGGAGCGTCTCCGGGCGACCGAGGAACGCGCGCAGCGCCTCGACGACGAGCGCGTGGTCGTCCGCCTGCGGGAGGCCGGACACCGTCACGACGCCGACGATCCCCACGCCCCGCACGCGCACGGGGAAGGCGCCGCCGTGCGCGGCGTACTCCTGCAGCGGGAGCTGGTGCTGCTCGGTGAACGTCGTGCCCTTCGCCTTCGCGCGCAGGCCCACGAGGTACGACGACGCCCCGAACCGCTGCACCACGCGCACCTTGCGCTCGACCCACGTGTCGTTGTCCGGCGTCGTGCCCTCGCGCGCGGCGTGGAACACCTGCTGCGGGCCCTTGCGCACGTCGATCGTCACCGCGAGGTCGCGCTCGGCGGCGAGCTCGACGAGCAGGCAACCGAGGCGCCACGCGTCGTCGTGCGTGAAGGAGGCGAGCACGAGGTCGTGCTCCTGTGCCTCCACGGAGGCGATCAGCGCGGGCAGGTCGTCAGGCGTCGTCGTCATGGCGCCATCGTGGCACGCGGATGGTGCGGTGGTCCCGCGCTCGACGTCGGTGTGGACGCGCCGAACCCGGGGTGACGTGCCGTCCGCGCGTCGGAACGACAGGTGACCCCGGGCTCGGCGGCCGAGCAGGCCCGGCAGGCGTCAGGCCTGGCCGAGATCCCCCGTCAGCCGCAGGTGAGCGGCGTGACCGGCACCTCGTAGTCGCGGGCCGTGCCGTCGAGCGTGCCGGTGACCGTCACGGTCGCGGCGTCGACCGACGTCGAGCGCACGGGGAACGACTGGTACGCCGAGCGGCCCGGCGCCACGGCCTCGACCGCGCGCGTGCCGAACGGCGTCGCGAGCGTGACGTCGACCGGGACGTCCTCGCCGTTGGTCGCGCGGACCGCGACGTACGCCTTGCCCGCGAGGCAGCGGGACTGGGCGGTGACCTCGACGAGCTCGGGGCCCTGCGGCGCGCGCTGCAGCGTGACGCGGTCCATGACGCGCTCGGTCGCCGTCTCGTAGGTCGTGATCGTCAGCGCCTCGGGCGTGACGTCGACGTCGGAGTAGCTGGGCGTGCGCTCCTGCTCCCAGCGCGCGGTCCACGGCTTGAGCCCGTCGAAGCCGTAGTACTTCGACCCACTCGCCGAGTTGCCGGTCACGTACAGCACCTGGTCGTCGTCGGGCACGAGCACGTCGCCGACGGCCGGCTCGGACGCCGGGGCGACCGGCGTGGTGCCCTCCATGAGGTGGCTGCGCGTGTAGATGTGGTCGTGGCCCGCGAGGACCAGGTCGACGCCCAGCTCGCTGAACACCGGCGACAGCGCCTCGCGCATGCGGACGACGTCCGTGTCGCGCGAGTGGAAGGCCTGGCTGTACAGCGAGTGGTGGAACGTCACGAGCACCCACGCGTGGTCGTCGCCGTGCTCCGTGACGACGTCGCGCAGGAACGCCTCGTGCTGCGCGATCTGCGCGGCGCTCGAGTCGTTCGAGTCGATCGCGACGACGAGCACGTCGTTGTACGAGTACCAGTAGTCGCGGCGCGGGTCGCTCGACAGGTTCGGCATCGCGTAGTGCTGGTCGTACAGCGCGCTCGCGGTGTCGTGGTTGCCGTCCTGGACGGCGAAGCGCAGCTCGCGCATCTGCTCCGGCGCGAGGAAGCCCGTGTACTGCTGCGTGCTGCCGGCGTTGTCGACCTGGTCGCCCGCGGACAGCAGGAACGCGGTGTCGGGGTGGCGCTCCGTCATCGTGTCGAGGTTCGCGGCCCAGCGCTCGGCGTCGGCGGCGGAGTTCCCGCTCGCGCCGATCTGCGCGTCACCGACGAACAGGAAGCTGAACTCGTCGCCGAACGTGCCGGTGTCGAACGTGCTCGGCTCCGACCAGCCCGTCGCCGCGCTGCCCACGCGGTACGTGTACGCGGTGTGCTCCTCGAGCCCGGTCATGGTCGCGTGGTGGTACGTCGCGCCGTCGGACGCGGCACCCGAGGTGGACGACGACGTCGCCGCGCCCTCCCAGTCGACGACGCCGTCGGCGGCCTCGTCGGCACGGACCCACTGCACCTCGCCGGCGCCCGGGAGCGTCGAGAACCAGGCGGCGTTCGCCTGCGTCTCGTCCGCTCCGACGTTGAGCGCGACGTCGCGGACCTCACCGTGCGTCGGCACGAGCGAGCGGACGTCGAGGTAGATGTCGGAGCTCGTCGGCGCGTCCTGGTACAGCGCGACGGAGACCGTGTTCTCCCCCGGCGCGAACGCGTCGGCCGGCACGACGAACGTGCTCGTCACCGGGATGGTGCGGCCGTTGCCGAAGTACTGCAGGTTCTCCGTGATCTCGCGGTCGTCGTCCCCGAGCCGCGCGACCTCCTCGCCGTTGACGTAGACGATCGCGACGTCGTCGTAGACGATCTCGCCCTCGAACGCCGGCACGCCGTCGAGGTCCGCCGCGGTGAGCTCCACGTCGGTGCGGAAGAAGAACGTCGGGACGTCCGTCGTCGTGCCCGGGATGTACTGCGTGAGCAGCGTGGTGACGGGGAAGCCGTCGCCGACCCCCGTCGGCTGGCCGCGCTTCGCGCCGAACGGCGCGACGCCGGTCTTCCACACCGCGTCGTCGTACGACGTCGTGGTCCAGACGCGCTGGTCCGAGTGGTCGCCGGCGGGGTTCGTGTTGTCCTCGAGGTAGCGCCACGTCGTGCCCGTGGTGCTGAGCAGGGACTCGTCGGCGGCCGTCGTGGTGGCGGTCGGGGCGGGCGCGACGTCGGCCGCGGGGGCGGCGGACGTCGCCGTGGCGGACGCGGCGACGAGCACCGCGCCCACGAGCGAGGCGGCGAGCGCCGAGGCGGTGACGCGCGCGGGCGCGCCCGACCGCCTGGAGGCATGCGGGTTCATGGGTTCCTTCACGGGTCGCGTGGGCCCGGCGGCGACGGCCGTCGGACCACCGTGGCAGCGCCGGACCCGAGATGGGAAGCGCTGTCACGCTACGGAACCCGCATGTCGCCCGGTGGTCGAGCGGGTGAACTCCCGACGGCCAGGACCTGGCGACGAGCCGCGCGCCCTCAGGGGCGCCGCCTCAGTCGCCGCGCGACTTCCGGGTCTCCTTGTCGTTCGCGCGCTGGATCGCCTTCACCAGCTCGTCCTTGGTCATCGACGACCGCCCGTGGACGTCGAGCTTCCGTGCCACGTCCATGAGGTGCTCCTTCGACGCGTTCGCGTCGACGCCGCCCGCCGTCTTCCCCGACCCGTCCGGCCCGCCACCCTCCGCGCGGTCGTCCGACGGCCCCGACTCGTCCTTCGGCTCCCAGTGGTCGCCGACCTTCTCGTGCGTGTGCTTGAGCGCCGCGTACGCGACGCGCGCGGCCCGCTGCTCCTCGCCGTACTCGTCCATCGCGGAGTCGTAGGTTTTCGAGAACGTGCGCTGCGCCTTCTCGTCCGAGCGCTGCAGCGTGCTCGGGATCTCCGACTTCTTCGCGTCCCCGCTGCGGTTGGTCTTCGGCACGTCGGCCTCCTTCGCGGTCGCTGTCCGACGGCGGTCGCCGCCTCGCCCCGAGCGTCTCGCCCCGGGCGCGGCCTCGCCACCGGAGCCCGCGCCGCCGCGCGACCGGCGCAGGGTCGGCCTACGCTGCCCGGATGCCGCGCGCGCTGCTCTTCCGCGGCCGCATCGCCGGCTGGGGCACGACGTCGGGGACGCGGCTCGTCGTCGGGCGCTGGGACGAGTCGCCGTTCGGCGCGTTCGCCGACGTCATGGTCGAGCGGCCCGACGGCGAGCGCCTGCTGCTCGCGCCGACCGAGGACGTCGCGGAGCTCGTCGCGTCCACGTACCGCTTCGACCGCGTCGAGATCGTCCCGGTGACGGTCGACGACGGGGACGCTCCTTCACGTCCCGGGGCGCAGAACGGCTCGGCGTCGCGCGCCTCCGACCCGTGGCACGTGGTGGCCGGGCCGCTCGAGGCGACGCTCGCCGTCGGGCCGCGGACGAGCCTCGGCCGGGCCCTGCGCGCGGTGCCTCCGCGGCTCGCGGCGTCACGGTGGTTCACCGCCGTGACCGACCCCGTGGCGCGGGTCCTGCTCGACGGCGTCCGCACGCGCGGGAGCGCCGGCGCAGGCCGGGTCGAGCACTACGGCGCGACGGACGTGCACGCGCTGGGCAGCGCCACGACGTCGTGGGACGGCGACGACCTTGGCGGGATCGCGCCGGTCGACCCGCCCGTGCGGTTCGGGTTCGGGTCGACGCCGCGTCGCCCGGCGATGACGGACGTCGTGACGACGATCGTGCTCCCGGCAAGCGGCGAGCACGCCTGAGCGGCTGAGCAGTGCCACGCCTGGAACGCGGCGGCGAGCGATGCGTCCCCGCCCGAGTGAGGCACCTCCGCTCGAGTGATGCGTTCCTGAGCGCATCTCTCGGGCCGAAGCGCATCACTCGGCCCGGTGGGCGGCGGCCAGCGGGGACGCGCCTGCGACGACGCTGTCGACGAAGTACCCGGCGGACGGCGCGAGCCGGGCGCGCAGGTCGGCGAACAGCGCGACGCTCGCCGTGCCGGGCCAGTCGCGCGGCAGGGCGCTCGGCGGCAGGCCGGGGTCGAGGTACGGGATCACCCGCCAGTCGTCGACGGCGCGCACCCACCGTGCGAACGCGTCGCGCGGCGACGTCGCGGCCCCGGGTGCCGCTGCGCCGTCGTGCCGGTCGAGGAACACGCGGTGCAGGGCGGCGAGCCGGTCGAGGTCCCACCAGCGGGCGGCGGCGTCGGCGAACGACCCGGCGAGTCGCGGCGTCCCGCTCGGGAACAGGGTCGCGGCGTCGCGCAGGCCGAGGTGGTCGAGGATCTCCTCCACCTCCGCGGTGAGGTGCCCGGGGGCGATCCACAGGCCGTCGGCGACGGTGCCGCAGCCGATCCAGCCGAGGTGGCGGCGCAGCTGGTGGCGCGCGTCGCGACGGCCCTCGGGGATGGAGAACGACACGAGGCACCACGGGTCGCCGTCGGCCTGCTGCCGGTACGCGAAGATGCGGCGGTCGCCGCGTGCGAGCATCGCGTCGGTGCCGGGCGCGAGCCGGTACCCGGGACGTCCGTCCACCGTGTCCGCGTCGAGGAGGCCCTTCGCCTTGACGCGCGAAATCGCGCTGCGTGCACCGCTCGACGGGACGCCCGCGGCGTCCAGCAGCGCGACGAGGTCCGCCGTCGCGACCCGGCCACCGACGTCGCGCAGGTAGAGCCCGACGACCGTGCGGAGCAGCGACGTCGTGCTGCCCGGCCGGGCGTCGATGTCGTCGAGGATCATGCGTCGGGACCCGCCGCGTCGGAGCGCAGGGCGTCCGGGCTCGCTGCGTTCGGGATCACGGCGTCGGGGCGTCGGGCGTGGCGTCGGCGAGCGCCTCGGCCGGGGCCGCACCCGACGTCACCTCGACGAGCGCGTCGCACACCGCCTCGACGCCGACGCGCACCTCGTCGAACGACGTCGACAACGGCGACAGCCCCAGCCGCAGCCCGTTCGGCCGCCGGAAGTCCGGGATGACGCCACGCTCCCACAGCAGCGGCAGCGTCGCCTCGAACGCGTCGTGGTCGACGGTCACGTGGCTCCCCCGCCGCTCGGCGTCGCGAGGGGACGCGACGCGCGCGCCGAGCGGGACGAGCAGGTCGTCGACGAGCTCGAGCGTGAACTCGGTCAGCGCGACGGACTTCGCGCGGATCGCGTCCATCCCGGCCTCGGCGATCAGATCGACCATGTCCTGCATCGCGAGCATCCCGACGATCGCGGGCGTGCCCGAGAGGAACTGCCGCGCCCCGGCGTGCGGCGCGTAGCCCGGCCCCATCTCGAACGGCGCGGCGCTGCCCATCCACCCCTGGATCGGCTGCGTCAGCGCGTCCTGCAGGTCGACGCGCACGTACCCGAACGCGGGCGAGCCCGGCCCGCCGTTGAGGTACTTGTACGTGCACCCGACGGCGAGGTCGACGCCCCACGCGTCGAGCGCGACGGGCACCGCGCCCGCGGAGTGGCAGAGGTCCCACAGGACCAGCGCGCCGGCGTCGTGCGCCTGCCGCGTGATCGCCTCGGCGTCGCTCACGTACCCCGACCGGTACGCGACGTGGCTGAGCACGACGAGGGCGGTGCGGTCGGACAGGACCTCCGCGACCTGCTCGGGGGTCACGCCTTCGTCGTGCTCCGGCTCGATCCAGCGCAGCGTCGCGCCGTGCTCGCGCGCGACACCCTCGAGCACGTAGCGGTCGGTCGGGAAGTTGCCGGAGTCGAGGACGATCTCGTCCCGCCCCGCTGCCCGCGGCGCCGCGAGCGCCGCCCGCACGAGCTTGTAGAGGACGACCGTCGTCGAGTCGGCGACGAACGTCTGCCCCGCCGCCGCGCCGAGCGTCGCCGCACCGATCCGGTCGCCGAGCGCGAGCGGCAGCTCATACCACTCCTCGTCCCAGCCCCGGATAAGCCGCGCACCCCACCGCTCCGTCGCGAAGCGCGCGAGCCGCTCCGCGGACGCGCGTGCGGGCCGCCCGAGCGAGTTGCCGTCGAGGTAGGCGGTCACCTCGTCGGACGGCACGAACGCGTCGAGGTACCGCGCGAGCGGGTCGGTGGCGTCGAGCTCGCGCGCCCGTGCGGCGTGGTCGGTGCGGGCTCCGGGCGTGGCGGTCATCGGTGGTCCTCTCGGGTGGTGCCCGACGGCGGGGCGAAGGCCGGGTGCAGCACGTCGGTCAGGTGCAGGGTCGTGGCGCCGGAGAGCCAGCGCGTGAGCTCGGCGAGCTCGTCCGGGCCGTCGAGGCGGTCGAGGTGGGCGACGCCGGCCGGCGGCGGCCCGGGGACGTAGGTGACGGCGCCGACCGCGGGACCGCGGCCTGTCGCGGCGAGTGCTGCGTCTGCGGGCGAGTGCTGCGTCCCGGGACGCAGCTCTCGTGCGGGAACGCGTCGCTCGACGGTGCTCGGGCGGGGCACGTCGGAGGTCAGCGCGCGCAGGAGGTCGTCGGCGCCGAAGCCCGCGACCGTGAGCGCGCGGAGCTCGCGCTCGTGCACGCCGAGCGGCAGCGGCCCGTTCCCGAGGTCCGTGCCGTAGACGACCGTGCCGCCCGCGGCGACGAAGCGGCGGACGTTGTCGATCGCGACCTCCTGCTCCGGCGTCGGTTCGCCCCAGCCGTGGATGTCGAGCGTGCTCACCCACGTCATGCCGGTGCCCGACGACGTCCGGTCGCCTCCGCGCGCCCGGTCGGCCGCGCGCGTGGTGCCGTGCGCGGTGGTGCTCGCCGCGCCGCGCGGCGAGCCGCCCCCCGCCATCGCGAAGAGCAGCGCGTCGGGCAGGCGTTCGGAGAACGGGGCGTGC
>NZ_LWGL01000099.1 GCF_001722485.1 Cellulosimicrobium cellulans
TGGCGGACGCGCTCGCCCCGCCCGGGCCGCGCCGTCGGGCGACGCGACCGACCCGCGGCTCGGTGCAGCGGCGCCTCGACGCGAAGAAGCAGCGCTCCGGGACCAAGCGCCTGCGCCGTCCGCCGCAGGACTGAGCCCGCCCGTCCGGCCTGCCCGCGCGCCGGCGCTGCGAACGCACGGGAGCGAGCCCACGGCCGGCTTTGCCGTACGGCAACGTGCCTTGCCGTGCGGCATGGCGTCCCTCCAGGCTCGATCACGTCGCGCGGAGAGCGGAGCAGCCACGACGCCCTCGTTGCTGCTCGCGCCGGGCGACGTGCGTACGTCCAGCCGGAAGGATCCCCATGAGCTCGATTCCTGTCCCCACCACGACGGAGAACCCGTCCACGATCGACGACCCACGACGGCGCCGGTCGATCCTGCTCGCCGTCAGCCTCGCGCTGATGGCCGTGGTCGCCTCGGTGTCCGGGCTGAACGTCGCCCAGCCGCACCTCGCGCTGGAGCTCTCGGCCTCGCAGGGCGAGGTGCTGTGGATGATCAACACCTACACCGTCACCCTGGCCGCGCTGCTGCTGCCGCTCGGCGCCGTCGGCGACCGGTGGGGGCGTCGACCGGTCCTCCTCGTCGGTCTCCTGGTCTTCGGTGTCGCGAACCTCGCGGCGGGTGTCGCGCCGACCGTCGAGGTCATGCTCGCCGCCCGCGTGGCCAGCGGCGTGGGTGCGGCGCTCGTCATGCCGGTCACGCTGTCGGTCATCACCTCCACCTTCCCCGACGAGGAGCGGTCGAAGGCCATCGGCGTGTGGACCGCGGTGGCCGGTGGTGGCGGGATCCTCGGCATGTACCTCTCGGCGCTGCTGGTGGACGTCGCCGACTGGCGTCTCCTGTTCGTCCTGCCGGTCCTCCTCGTCGTCGTGGCCGCCGTGGTCGCGCTGCGCTCGGTGCCCGACTCGCGCGAGCACAGCACGCACCGGTACGACGTCGTCGGCGGGCTCACCTCGGCCGCCGCCGCCGTCGGGTTCACCGTCGCGCTCCACGAGGGCCCCGAGCAGGGGTGGTCCGCCCCCGCCGTCGTCGTCAGCCTCGTGCTCGCGTTGCTCGCCACGGTCGGCTTCGTGCTGTGGGAGCTGCGCACCCCCGCGCCGCTGCTGGACGTCCGAGGCTTCCGCACCCGAGGGCTCTCGACCGGGTCGACGCTGCTCCTGGTGATGTTCGGCGTCCAGGCCGGCGTCTCGCTCGTGCTCTACCCCTTCTTCCAGGTGGTGCTCGGGTGGAGCGGTTTGCTGTCGACCCTGGCCCTCATGCCGATGGCGCTGCTCATGATGCTGATGTCCGGGGCGGCACCGCGGGTCGCCGCGCGCGTCGGTGCGCGGGCCACGATGGCGACCGGCGTCCTGGTCGCCGCCGCGGGGCTCGCGACGATGGCCTCGCTCGTCTCCGCCGACGGCGGCTACCTCACCGTCCTGCCCGGGCTCGTGGCCATGGGCGTCGGGACGGGCCTGGCCATGACGCCGTCCACCGAGGCGATCACCTCCTCGCTGCCGCGCGACCAGCAGGGCGTCGCGTCCGCGCTCAACGACCTCACGCGAGAGCTCGGCGCGGCACTCGGCATCGCGCTGCTCGGCGGGCTGCTGACCGCCGGCTACCGCGCCGCGATCGAGCCCCGGCTGGACGGCGTGCCCGACGCGATCGCCGAGACCGCCCGCGAGGGCGTGGCTCACGCCGTCGCGGCGAGCGCCGACGCGGGGCCCGCGAGCGCCGAGCTCGTCCGCGCGGCGCAGGAGTCCTTCGTCACCGGCTGGCAGCAGTCGATGTGGATCGGTGCCGCCGTCATGGCGGTCATGGTCCTTCTCGTCCTCCTCCGCGGTCCGCGGCGCGAGCCGGTGGTCGCGACGCCGGCCGCCGACCCTTGTCGAGACGTGGCGTGACGCACCTGGGGCATGCTGGCAGCATGCCTGCCGACACCGACCGCACCCTCGACGCCGTCGGGCCACGGCTGAAGCTGCTCCGGCAGCGGCGCGGGCTCACCCTGGCCGAGCTCGCCGAGGAGACGGGCATCTCGATCAGCACGCTGTCGCGCCTCGAGGCGGGGCTGCGGCGTCCCACCCTCGAGCAGCTCCTGCCCCTCGCGCGTACCTACGGTGCCACGCTGGACGAGCTCGTCGACGCCCCGGCGACCGGCAACCCGCGGGTCAACCTCCGCCCCATCCCGTGTGCCGACGGGTCGGTCGTCCTGCCGCTGACTCGCCGCCCCGGCGGCATCCAGGCGTACAAGTTCGTCCTCCCCACCGGGGACGACGACCGGCCGCCGGACCTGCGCACGCACGAGGGCTACGACTGGGTCTACGTCCTCAACGGGAGGCTCCGACTGGTGCTCGGCGAGCACGACCTCGTCCTCGAGCCCGGAGAGGCCGCCGAGTTCGACACGCGCACGCCCCACTGGTTCGGCGCGACGAGCGCGGGTCCCGTCGAGTTCCTGAGCCTGGTCGGGCGGCAGGGCCAGCGCGCCCACGTGCGCGCGGCGCCCGAACCTCGCGGCCGCGACCACCCCTGAGCGTCGTCGGACGGGGCGAGTCCTCGCACGAGGGGAACGCGGCACGACGGGGATCAACCGATCGGTCGATGAGCGGTCGAGCGGGTCGGGCGATGTGGGCGGGCCCGCGCTCGCGACAGGCTCCATGCATGACCACTGCACCGCTCATCCAGATCGAGGGCCTGCGCAAGGAGTACGCCGGGCGGGCCGTCGTCGACGGGGTGTCGTTCGCCGTCGAGGAGGGCGAGATCTTCGGGATCCTCGGCCCGAACGGCGCCGGCAAGACGACGACCGTCGAGTGCGTCGAGGGCCTGCGGGCGCCGGACGGCGGCCGCATCCGGGTCGCGGGTCTCGGCCCGGTCCGCGACCACGCCGGGCTCACGAGGATCCTCGGCGCGCAGCTCCAGGAGAGCGAGCTGCAGCCGAAGCTCACCGTGCGGGAGGCGCTCGAGCTGTACTCGGCGTTCTACCCGGACCCCGCCGACTGGCGGCAGCTCGCCGAGCGGCTGCGGCTGACCGACAGGCTCGAGACCCGCTTCGCGCGGCTCAGCGGCGGGCAGAAGCTCGACGTCCGGGACCGGGCCGCGGCGGTCGCCGTCGCGTACGACGCGGGGATCCTGGGCCCGACGGGGTCGACCGGGCAGCGCTGACCCGCTGCGGCGGCGCGGTCTGCGCGGTGCCTCACACCCGCCGCGCGAGCTGCGGGTAGTCGACGACGATCCCGTCGGCGTCCACGGTGAGGTCAGCGGTGAAGTCGCGCGTCGCACTCGTGTACGTGACGACCGCGCGCCCGGCGTCGCGGTCGAGCAAAGACCGGGCCGCGTAGACCTGCTCGCTGCGCAGGACGCGCAGCGACGGCACGTCGACCCACGCCATGACGAGCGACGTCTCGCCGGCGGGGGCGTCGTCGCCGAGGAGGCGGAGGCGCCGGATCGGCATCGTGTTCGTCACCGGGCACAGCGCGATGTCGCAGTCGAGGGCGCCGTCGAGCGCGTCGGGGGCGTCGACGCCCGGCGGGGCGAGGTCGTCGGGCGGCGTCCCGGTCTCGTCCGTGCGGGCCTGCCACGCGCCGTCGGGCCCGCGGACGAGCTCAAGGTGCCGCGCCCAGCCGACGCCGCGAGCCGTGACCTCCAGGCGGCGCGTCACCCAGCCGGGCCCCGTCGTCAGCGACCACGCCGTGACGTAGTCCGACGCCCGGGACGTCCCCAGCGCGTCGAGGCGGTCGTCGTGGAGGACGACGGTCGCGGCCTCGAGCCGGTCGGGGTCGTCGTCCCACCCCCGCCAGGAGACGTGCCGGGTGGTCGGAACGGTCGCCACGAGGTCTCCCGCCGTCGTCGGTGGATCGGAACGCCCCCAGTGTGACCCGCCGAGCACGCGGCTGTCAGGAGAGGGCCGCGCGGGCCGCCGCCGCGACGGCGGCGGCGACGCGGTCGAGCGACGACGAGTGCAGCCGCCACTGCTGCCAGTGCTGCGCGACGTCGACGGCGTGCGCGTCGTCGAACCCGACGAGCCGGCCTGCCCGCTCGGACGCCGCCCCCTGGAGGTCCGGCAGCATGCCCCAGCCCATGCCGAGCTCGATCGCGCGGCGGAACTCGTTCGACGCGGGGACGTGGTGGCGCGGCGGGTCGAGCGGTGCCCCGCCGGCGCGGGCGCGCAGGTAGCGGTCCTGGAGGTCGTCCTTGCGGTCGAACGCGAGGACGGGCGCGACGGCGAGCGCCTCGCGCGTCGGGCCGTCCGGGAACCAGCGCTCCACGAACGCCGGGCTTGCCACCGGCCGGTACCGCATGGTCCCGAGCAGGGTCGAGCGGCACCCGGGGACGGCCTCGGCGACGGACGTCACCGCGGCGACGGCCGTGCCGTCGCGCAGCAGGCCGATCGAGTGGTCCTCGTCCTCGCGCAGCACCTCGAGCCGCGCCCACGACGACGCCTCCGCGAGCGCCGGGAGGGCCCACGTGGTGAGCGCGTCGCCCGACACGACGAGCGTGATCTCCGGCAGCAGGGGAGCGGCCGGCCGGGCGTCGGCCCCCGTGCCGCCCGGCGCGCCGCCGATGCCGAGCTCCGCGAGGACGTCCGCCTGCTGGAGCGCGAGGTGCCGCGCGTGCCGGACGAGCACCTGGCCCGACGGCGTGAGCTCCGCGGGCCGGCCGCGGCGCACGAGCACCTGCCCGACGGCGGCCTCGAGCGCGCGCATGCGCTGGCTCACCGCGGACGGCGTGACGCCCAGGCGCCGCGCGGCCGCGTCGAACGTGCCCGTCGCGGCGATCGCCTCGAGCGCGCGCAGCTGGTCCGGCTGGAGATCGACCATGAGCGGATCTTACGGAGCCGCAGAAACGTTCGCTGTACTGAAGACCGGGCGCCGCCTACGGTCGACGGCGTGCCCCTCCTCGCCGTCGCCCACCCGCTCGCCGCCGGACTCGGCGCCGGGCTGTCGCTCATCGTCGCCATCGGCGCCCAGAACGCCTTCGTCCTGCGCCAGGGCCTGCGACGGGAGCACGTCCTGCCCGTCGTGGTGGTGTGCGCGGCGTCGGACCTCGTCCTCATCGCGGCCGGCACCGCCGGGCTCGGGGCGCTCGTCACCGAGGCGCCCGCGCTGCTGACCGCCGTCCGGTGGGTCGGCGCGGCGTTCCTGCTCGTGCTCGCGGCGCTCGCGGCCCGGCGCGCGGTGCGGCCCGGTGCCCTGGAGGCCCGGGACGGCGGCACGACGTCGGCGCGCGCGGCCGTCGGGACCTCGCTCGCGCTGACGTGGCTCAACCCCCACGTCTACCTCGACACCGTGCTCCTGCTCGGCACGCTCGCGGCCGGCTACGCCGCCGCTCACGCAGGGGAGGCCGCGGCTCTGGGTGCCGACACGGTCCGCTGGCTCTTCGGTGCCGGTGCGTGCCTCGCGAGCGTCGTCTGGTTCACGGCGCTCGGCTACGGCGCACGGCTCCTCGCGCCGGTCTTCGCCAAACCCACGGCGTGGCGCGTGCTCGACGGTGCGATCGCCGTCGTCATGGCGGCGATCGCCGTGTCCTTGCTGGTCGGCGCCTGAGACCAGGGCGCTCGAGGTCACCCCATGGGCGAGGCGATCCCGACGAGCACGCCGAACGGGTCGCGGACGTACGAGACGCGCTGGCCCCACGGCTCGTCGTGCGGCTCGGCGAGCGGGGCCGCGCCGGCCTCGACGGCGGTCTTGTACGCCGTGTCGACGTCGTCCGTCACGAGCGTGAGCTCGAACCCCGCGGGCGGTGCCGTCGGGTCGAGCGGCGTGTAGGGGACCGGCACGGCCGACGCGCCGAGCCGGTGGCTGGTGAAGGCGAGCCGGGCGCCGTCGGTGGCGACCTCCCCGAAGTCGCCGGACTCGTGGAGGAAGCGCCGGGCCATGCCGAAGCCGCGCTCGTAGAACTCCAGCGCGGCCGCGACGTCCGGGACGTAGACGATGACGTATCCGAGGTCCATACCGGCCATCGTGGCGCCCCCTTGCCCGGTGGTTCTTGGACTATTCGGCCATCCTCAGCAGCGCGAGCTGCCGGAGGGTCATGCCGGCGAGCGACCGGACGTCGCGCGCCGCGTGCGACTGGTCGGCGTACCCGGCCTCCTGGACGGCCGTCGCGACCGGGTGTCGCCGGAGCTCGTCCACGAGCCGGTGCAGACGCAGGACGCGACGGACGTGGACCGGGCCCACGCCGAGCGCGCGGTGCGTGCGTCGACGGAGCGTGCGCTCGGACAGGAACACGGCGCCGGCGACCTCGGCGACGCCTGCCGAGCGGGACCCGAGGCCGTGCAGGCAGGCGGCCAGCAGCGGGTCCTCCGTCCAGGTGATCGCCCCGTGGGCCAGCGCGTCGTCGAGCCGGTCCTCGGGCGCGCGTCGCGCGCGCCATCCCTCCCACGCCGTGTCGACGCGGACGTCCGTCGCGGTGATCGGCAGCCGGACGCCCGCGGTCGCGGTGCGCGCGTCGTGCCGGACGCGGGTGAGCGCGGTGGTCCGGGCGGTGAGCAGCGGGCCGTCGGGCCCGAGGACGACGTCCCGCGAGAGGTCGGGGACGAGCACCGTGACGGCGCCGGGGCGCACGACGTCCGCCCAGAGCCGGGCGCTGCCGTGCACGTGCTCGTCGACGTGCCCGGCGTCCGGGAGGTAGAGCCCCGGCAGGACGAGCGGTGGCGCGGCCATGGCCCGACGCTAGCGGCGACCCCCGACGCGCCGGTCAGGTGAGGTGGTCGAAGTCGCCGCGCACCCACGCCGCGTGGCGCTCCGCGGAGCGCAGCACGACGTCCCGCGCGTCGGCCGGGACGACGCCGTCGAAGTTGTTGTAGAGGCGCTCGAACGGCCGCCGGGCGACGTGCTCGGCGAGGCGGAGCGCGACCGCCCCGGACAGCGGGATGCGGTTCGGGTACGACCGCATGAAGCTCACCGACGTGCGGTCCGGGTTCGCCATGATCGTGTCACCGCTGAGCAGCACGCCGCGCCCGTCCGCGCCGTCCGCCCAGTGCAGCACCGCGCTCCCGGGGAAGTGGCCGCCGGGCTGCGAGACCGTCACCCCGGGCAGGAGCTCGCGCTCGCCCGACCACGTCTCGATCACCGGGTCCGGCCGGGCGACCCAGCCGGCGTCGGCCTCGGCCACGAGCACCGGCACGCCGCCGAGCGCGCGGCTCCAGGCGACCTGCACGCCGAACATGTGCGGGTGGCTCGCGACGATCGCGACGACCGGCCCGAGCGCGAGGACGGCGGCGACGGCAGCGTCGTCGACGTAGCCGAGCGGGTCCCACAGGAGGTTCCCCTCCGCGGTCCGGACGAGCTTCGACTGCTGCCCGATGCCGACGCTCGGCTCGCTCGTCAGGCCGTGCAGGCCGGGCTCGAGCTCGGTGACCACGACGTGCTCACCGGCCGCTGCCAGCTCCTCGAGCGTCGTCCAACGCTGCCCGGTCGCGGGGACCCACTGCCGCTCGTCGGCGCAGATCGCGCAGACGTCCGGCCGGTCGGCGTGCTCGACGGCGCACGTCGCGCAGATCCACCAGGCGTCCTCACGGGCAGGGGCGGTGCTCGGTGGCGTCGGCATGGGCTCGTTCTACCGCGGACGACCGGCGACGCGCCAGGTGCCGACGACGGTGGCGCAGGTGATCATCGAAGAGCGCACCCGCGGCGAGCACGCGGGCAGCGTGTCGTGCGAGGTCGGCGGCGGTCGCGAGTCGCGTGATCACGGCCTCGTCCACACGAGGGGGTATCGACATGTGCACTGGCATCAGGTTCACCGACGGCGACGACCACCTGTATCTCGCGCGGAACCTCGACTGGACGGAGGGTTACGGGGAACGGGTGGTGGTGACACCCGCCGGGTACGCGCCGACGTCCCCGTTCGGCGCGGTACCGGCCACGCGCCACGCCGTCATCGGCATGGGCATCGTGGAGGACGACACGCCGCTCTACTTCGACTGCGGCAACGACGCGGGCCTTGCCGTCGCTGGCCTCAACTTCCCCGGGTACGCCCACTACGCGTCCGAACCGGTCGACGGCGCGACGAACGTGGCGGCGTTCGAGTTCCCGCTGTGGGTGGCGTCCCAGTTCGCCGACGTGGACGAGGTCGCGGCCGCGCTCGAGACCGTCGCCATCGTCGACAGGCCCATCGACGACAGGTACCCGAGCTCGATGCTGCACTGGTTCATCGGCGACTCGACCCGCTCGATCGTCGTGGAGCACACCGGTGACGGGATGCACGTCTTCGACGACGACGTCGACGTCCTGACGAACCAGCCCGGCTTCGGCTGGCACCACGAGAACCTGCGCAACTACCTCAACACGTCGCCGGACTTCCCCGAGAGCACCGTGCTCGGGCGGGCGCACCTGGCGCCGTTCGGCTCGGGCTCGCACATGCGCGGGGTCCCTGGCGACTACTACTCGCCGTCGCGGTTCGTGCGGGCGGCCTACGTCAACGCCCACTACCCGGAGAAGGCGAGCGAGGAGGAGAACGTCCTGCGGGCGTTCCACACCCTGCAGCAGGTCGCGATGGTCGAGGGCAGCGCGGCCATGGGCTCGGGTGAGTTCGAGAAGACGATCTACACCGGGCTCTTCTCCTCGAGAACGTCCACCTACTACTGGAACACCGACGACGACCTGACGGTCCGCAGCGTCGCGATGGCCGACCACGCGTCCGGCGGGACGGGCCTCGTCGTCATCTGACGGCCCTGGCCCCCCGGCCGAGCCCGCCGCGGCATCGGACCGTCACCTCCCACACCGGGGCGTGGGAACGCTTCCACGCCGAGCTGGAGCGTCGTACCGTGGCCCTGGGCCGTACCCGCCCCGACCACCGAGGAGGCCCGATGTCCGCGACGACGCTCAACGACGTCGCCGCGGCCGCGCGCGTGTCCCGGTCGACCGCGTCGCGCGTGCTGCGCGGGGCCGGGCCGGTGTCCGAGACGGCGCGCCGGGCGGTGCTCGACGCCGCCGACCGCCTCGGGTACGTCCCGCACCCGGGCGCGCGCTCGCTCGCGAGCGGGCGGGGCGAGCGCGTCGTCGTCGCGGTGGGGTCGCCCTCGTCGGACCTCCTGGCCGACCCCTACGTCGCGCGCGTCGTCGCGTCGGCCGGCGGCGTCGCCGACGTCGAGGGGGCGGGCGTGGCGCTGCGCTGGCTCGGAAGTGCGCCGGGCGCCGAGCTCGACCACCTGGCGCGCGACCCGGGCGTCGGCGGCGTGCTCCTCGTCGACTACGCGGTGGACGTGCTCCCGCTCGTCCCACGGACGCTCGCGCCGCGCGTGGCCGCGATCGGCCCGACGGACGGGAGCGTGCGGTCCTTCGACGTCGACGCCTCGGCGGGGATCGCCGGCCTCGTGCGGCACGTGCTGGACCGCGGGCGGCGCGTCGTCGTCATGCTCGCCGGCCCGCGCTGGCTCCCGGGGACGCGCCGCGCCGTCGACGCCTACGCCGCGGTGGTCACCGCTGCGGGCGTCGAGCCGCGGGTCGTCACGACGGGTCTCACGGCCGGCGCGGGCGCGGCCGCCGTCCGCGACGCGCGGCGGCGCTGGCCGGACGCCGACGCCGTCGTCGCCATGAGCGACGCCCTCGCGCTCGGGGCGCTGCGGGCCCTCGCCGAGGACGGCGTCGCCGTGCCCGACGACGTCGCGGTCACCGGGTTCGACGACCAGCCGCTCGTGCGCGAGGCGGGCCTCGGCCTCACGACGGCGACGCACCCCGTCGAGCAGATCGCCGCCGCGGCGACCGCCGAGCTGTTCGGGCGCCGGCGCGCGGGGAGCCGGACGTTCCCGTCGCACGTCGTGGCGCGCGCGACGGCATGACGACGGCTGCCGCCCCCGCGGGGACGGCAGCCGTCGAGGTGCTGGTCGGGCTCAGCCCTGGGGCGACGTCGCGTCGGTCCCGTGCTTCGTGAGCTCCGCGAGGAACTGGTGGCACTGCTGCGCGCGCTCCGAGTCCTCCGCCATGATCTTCTCGAAGAAGGCGGCGATGTCCTCCTTGCCCGCGTTGCGGGCGTCGCGCACGTACTGGCCGTAGTCGTGGCCGGCCTTGAGCGAGTGGTACTGCACCGAGATGAGGTCGAACGTGACGTCGTCGAACCCGGTCTCTCCTGTGGCCATGGTGAACCTCCTGGTGCGATCGGTGCCGACGGTCCCGTCGCGGGCGACGGGACCGCTGCCTTGACGCTGTCCACACTCGGAGCCGGTGCGGTCGCTCGCAAGCGGTGCACGACGACCGGCCACGGGGCCGCGCCTCGCCCGGCGAGGTCGCGGCCGACGTGGTTGGCTCTGCCCGTGACCGGCCACGACCCCGGCTTCCTCGGCGTCCCCGTCCCGCTGCCCTGCGCAGACCGCCCGTTGCGCGAGCTCCCGTCCACGCACTTCACCGTCCTGCTCGACCCCGCCCGGCGCCTCGCCGCGGCCACGGCGGTCGACGTCGACGGCGCCCGCCTGCGGGACGTCCCGCGCGACGACGACTGGTACCTCGACCCGCGCGTCCCCGCGTCCGAGCAGTCCGGGCCCGAGCTCTACGCGCGCAACGACCTCGACCGCGGCCACCTCGTGCGCCGGCGCGACCCGGGGTGGGGGAGCGCCGAGGAGGCGCGCCGCGCGGACGCCGAGACCTTCGCCTACCCGAACGCCGCACCGCAGGCCGCGTCGTTCAACCAGTCCCGCGCGCTGTGGGTCGGGCTGGAGGACCACGTGCTCGAGCACGCGGAGGCCTGGCGGCTGCGGATCGTCGTGCTCACCGGTCCTGTCCTGGCGCCGGACGACCCGGTCTACCGCGGCGTGGGCATCCCGCGCCTGTACTGGAAGGTCGTGGCGTGGGCTGCGGACGGAAGAGCGACGGGCGCCCCCGCGCTCGCCGCCACCGCGTTCGTGCTCGACCAGTCGCCCCAGCTCGACGAGGTCGGGCTCCGGGCCGCGACCGCGGAGGCGCTCGCGGCGGACGCGGCACCGCCGCTCGGCCCGTACCGGACGTTCCAGGTGCGCGTGGCCGACGTCGCCGCGCTCACGGGCCTCGACCTCGGCCCGCTCCCCGCGGCCGACGTGCTCGCTCCCGCCGGCGTCGCGCCGTCGGGCGTGCGGGACCGGGGCGCCTGGAGCGAGCTCAGCGCACCCGGCGACGTGCGGCTGCGCTGAGCCCGGCCGCAGCGCCCCGCCGCTGCCGGGCCGAGCGCCACGCGCAGCGCGCGCGTAGGGACGCCGACGCGTACATCCAGGGCGTGGCCGGCACGACGCCGCAGTGACGTGCGTCATAACGGGAGATCGGGGGTGATTTTTGCGTCATGACGTGCGCCCAGGCCCGTCCCTTCCTCGAGGGTCGGCGCGATGGTCGCGCGGCCCGGTCGGAGGAAGCATGCGCACGGAGGAGCTGGCGGGCCTCGGCGACGCCGAGCTCGCGGACGCGGTCCGTGCGGGGCACGTCGAGGCGTACGCGGTGCTGTGGGATCGGCACGTCGCGGCGGGTCGCGCCGCGGCGCGGCGGCTGACGTCGTCGTACGACCCGGACGACGTCGTCCAGGAGGCCTACCTGCGGATCCTGCGGTCGCTGCAGCTGGGCTCCGGCCCGACCGGCCCGTTCCGGGCCTACCTGTACACGACGCTGCGCGCCGTCGTCGCGACGTGGTCCCGCACGCCCGCGCCCGTCCCCGTCGACGAGGTGCCCGACGGCGCCGACGGGACCGACGTGCCCGCCACCGTGCTCGACCGGTCGATGACGGCCAGGGCGTTCCGGGAGCTGCCGGAGCGGTGGCGCTCGGTGCTCTGGTACACCGAGGTCGAGGACATGGGCACCCGCGAGGCCGGTGAGCTGCTCGGCCTGTCGGCGGTCGCCACGGCCACGCTCGCCTACCGCGCGCGCGAGGGCCTGCGGCGCGCATGGCTCCAGGCGCACGTGTCCGCCGACGGTCTCGAGCCCGAGTGCCGCTGGACGGTCCAGCACCTCGGTGACCACGCCCGCGGCACGCTGTCGCGCGCCGCGCGCGAGCGGGTCGAGGCGCACCTGGCGGGCTGCCTGTCGTGCTCCGTCGCCGCGGAGGAGGTCGACGACGTCGCGTCCCGGCTGCGCGGCGTCCTCCTGCCGCTCGCCCTCGGCGTGCCGGCCACGGTGGGCGCGGTCGTGGCACCGTCGGCGTCGGCGTCGGCGTCGGCGTCGGCGTCGGCGTCGGCGTCGGCGTCGGCGTCG